>DAIMGZ010000060.1:0-11049 GCA_036723535.1 Gaiellaceae bacterium | reverse complement strand
CCTGGCGGCGCCGGCCGCTGCGATCGACCCAGACGCCGGCGTGGAGCGAGAGGAGCAGGTTCGGCAGGAGGTAAGCGGTTGTGAGCGCTCCCATCTGCCCCGGCGTCGCATGCAGGGCGAGGACCGCGGTCAGGGGCAGGGCGATGATCGAGACCTGGTCGCCGAGCAGCGACACCGACTGGCCGATGAAGTAGCGACGGAAGTTCGTATTCCTCCGCAGCAGGCCCGGGATACGCGGTCTCACCGGCCGGAATCTACGTTGAGCTTTCTCCTCGGGGGCTTCGTCACCGGCCTGCTCTTCGGCCGGCTCGGCTGGCAATGGCGGAATCGCCGCGCGCTCGCGGCGCGCGCGGCGGGAGGCGTAGGTTCTGACGAAACAGGCACAACAGGGGCGTGCCGCTGGGTGGATATACGGCAGCTCACGTCCGGCGGCTCCAGTCGGTCACGGACGCTGCCCTCGCGCACCTGCAGCTCGACGAGTTGCTAGAGGCGCTGCTCGAGCGGACCCGGCAGATTCTCGAGGTCCACACCTGCGCGATCCTCCTGCTCGACGACGAGGCAAACGAGCTCGTCGCGCGAGCGGCGCTGGGGATCGAGGAGGAGGTAGAGCAGGGCGTCCGGATCCCCGTCGGCGGGGGCTTCGCGGGCCGGATCGCCGCCGACAAGCGGCCCGTCATCCTCGACGACGTCGACCACGCGGACATCCTCAACCCGATCCTGCGCGAGAAGGGGATCAAGTCGATGCTCGGCGTGCCGCTCGTCGTCGAGGGAGTGGTGCGCGGGGTCCTTCACGTCGGCTCCCTCGTGCCTCGCCGCTTCCGCGAGGACGAGGTCGAGCTCCTCCAGCTCGCCGGCGACCGTGCTGCGCTCGCGATCGAGCATGCACGCCTATTCGAGGCGGAACGGGCAGCGCGCCAGCGGCTCGAGCACGTCCAGGCCGTCACAGACGCGGCGCTCGCACATCTCGAAGTCGACGAGCTCCTCAACGTCCTGCTGCCGCGGATCAGAGACAGCCTCCAGGCGGACACGTGCGCGGTGCTTCTCCTCGACGAGCATGCGAACCAGCTGGTGGCGCGCGCGGCGCTCGGGATCGAGGAGGAGGTCGAGCAGGGCGTGCGGATCCCGCTCGGCGCCGGCTTCGCCGGCAAGGTCGCGGCCGAGGTGCAGCCGCTGCTGATCGACGTCGACGAGTACGAGATCTACAACCCGATCCTGCGGCAGAAGGGGATCAAGTCGATGCTCGGCGTGCCGCTGCTGGTGCAGGGCGTTGCGCTCGGCGTCCTCCACGTCGGCACCCTCACTCCGCGGAGGTTCGGCGAGGCCGAGGTCGAGCTCCTCCAGCTCGTCGCCGAGCGGGTGGCCATCGCCATCGAGCGGGCCCGGCTACACGAAGAGCTCGTCCAGCTCGATCAGCTCAAGCTCAACTTCGTCGCCATCGCCTCGCACGAGCTCCGGACGCCCGCGGCTGCCGTCTACGGGGTGCTCAAGACCCTGGCCGGCCGCGGCGGCGCGCTGACGGACGAACTGCAGGAGGAGCTGCTTCGCGTCGGGGTCGAGCAGGGCGAGCGGCTCCGCCGGCTGCTCGAGGAGCTGCTCGACCTGTCGCGACTCGACGCGCGCGCCATCGCAATCGAGCCGCGGCCGGTCGTGTTGAAGGCCGTTCTGGCGGATGTCGTCGAAGGCGCGCTGCCGGCGTCCGACAAGGTCGAGCTGGCTATCCCGGACGACCTGGCTGCTGTTGTCGACCCGCTCGTACTCGACCGAGTCGTCTCGAACCTCATCGCGAACGCGGCCCGCTACGGCGCCCCACCCATCCGGATCGAAGCCCAGCAGCGCGACCGGCACCTCCGCGTCGCCGTCGAGGACGGCGGGCCGGGCATGCCGGAGGAGCTCGAGGGCAGGATCTTCGATCGCTTCGCGCGCGGCCGCGGCCAGACCGGCACGGGCCTCGGCCTCGCGATCGCCCGCGCCTACGCCCAGGCGCACGGAGGCGACCTCGTCTACGACCCCCGCGACCGCGGGGCGCGGTTCGAGCTGCTCATCCCGCAGGACCTCAACGGCCTCGGCAAACCCGGCGCCGCGGGTTAGACCTAGCCGGAGAGCGCTTGCTGCAGCGCCGCGAGTGTCTGCTGCCCGACGACGCCGTCCTCCGCCAGGCCGTGGGCGACCTGGAACTTCTCGACCGCCACCTGCGTCGACGGGCCGTAGTCGCCGTCCGCCTTGCCCGGCGAGTAGTGAAGGGCCGCGAGGTCCTGCTGGAGGATCTTGACTTGCGATCCGGTGTCGCCGGGGGAGAGCGTCTGGGCCGGTGCCTGCGTCGTCGGAGCCGCGGGGGTCGTCGCCGGAGTGGAAACCGTCACCGTGACCGGCGTCGTCGGCGTTGTCACGGGCGGTACGGCGGCCTTGCTGCCGTTGAAGACGCCGGCGGCGGCGAGAATCGCGAACAAGAGGGCGAGGACGGAAACGGCGATGATCGCCGCCTGCGTCGTCGTCAACGTCCGCCCGGCGACGACGATCTCCCGGCGGCCGCGGTCGTGGCCGGCCTCTTCCTCCGGGAGTACCCATACCTCTTCGGCGTCCTCGTAGACGCCACGGCCGGCGGCACTCTGCGTTTCGGTCAGCGGCTCGGGCTCGTCGAACCAGTCGTCGTAGCCCGGGTCGCGCCGCTCGTGACCCTCCATGACTGCTGACCGTACCGCGTCTCACCTTGCGCCGACAAGAGACCTGTGGCATCGGATGCTTGACACTGACGTTCCAATTATGCAACATGCGTGGTCGATGGCGGCATCATCACAGAAGCAGAGGTCGGCGGTGACGACGGTCGGCGAGGAGCTGCGTCGCGCGACGATCGACGTCCTGCGAGAGCGAGGCTTCTCCGGCCTGACACTCGAGCGCGTCGCCGAAGTCGGCGGCCGCGCGCGCTCCACGCTCTGGCGGCAGGGCCTCTCCCGGGAGGTGCTGATCGGAGCGCTCGTGGGCGAGCTCGCCGACGACTTCCGCGAGACGATGTATCCGATCCTGACGTCCGCCGGATCCGGACTCGAGCGACTGACCCGTGGTCTCGAGGCGCTCTGCGACCTGATCGAACGTCACCTGCCGCTGATGCTGGCCACCGACGAGGCATTCCATCAGGACACCGCGCCGGGCGTGCCGGCGGACTACCTGCACCCGTTCATTCAGTTCTTTCGCGAGGGTGCGCAGGACGGCTCGCTGCCCGAGGCCGACGACGTCGTTCGCGCGGCCGACATTGCATTCAACATGGCTGCGTGGCCGTATGTCCACCTGCGCGGACGCCACGAGTGGCCCGCGGAGGAGGCGAGGGCGCGCGTCGTGGGTGTCGTCCTGCGCGGCATCGCGGACCCCAAAAGTTCTTAACCCACGAACCGGCGAAAGGAGCCGAGATGAGCAGCATGACCCTCCCGTATCTCGAACCGCTCGTGCCGCGCGAGCCGGGAGAACGCCAGATCCCGGAGCCGCTGCGAACACGGTCGTGAGCGCGAAGGCGACACCGATCACGACGACTTCCTGGCTGATCGACAGACGGCCGTTGGTGGGCGGGAGGCCGTCCACCTCGAGACTCTCCTCTCGATCCCGCTCGCCTGGGTGCTCGGTCCCGTCGGCTCCAGGCGGGGCGAGCAGGGCGGCCCGCCTTGCAGAATCTGCGACGGCAAGACCCAACCGGCTCCGGGCGCCGACCTCGACGATCCAGATCCTCGTCTTCGCCGTGGTCGGCGTCACGCTCGCGGCCGGGCGGGGAGTCCGCTGGAGCGCGATCGGGCACCTGGCGATCGTCTGGGCCAGCGCGCCGGTGGCGGTCTTCCTCCTCGGGGCCTCGCTGACGAAGGGGCTCGACCGCGTTGCGCGGGGCGGGCGGACGGGGACGGCGCTCGTCGTGGTCGGAGCCATCGCCGCCTTCGCGATGGGAGCGAACGACGTCTCCAACGCGAGCGGCGCACTCGTCGGCACCCACGTCTTCGGCCCGCTCGGGGCCGGCTACGTGTTCGGCTTGCTGGTTCGCTAGAGGCCGCCAACGATTCGGCACGAAGGCGGCACGAACGCGGCACGCTTTCCCGGCTAGCTTCCTCGTCATGGCGACGAGGGCGGCGACACCGTGGGGACCTGCGGATCTCGTGGAGGAGCTGACCGTTCCGCAGCAGGCGGGGACCAAGCGGTTCGCGTCGAAGGTGCAGCTGCTCGAGACGGCGAAGGGGGAGCGGCTCGTCCGCTTCTCCTACAAGGGCTCGGGCGGCGGCACGCGCGGCCCGGTGACGCTCCGGGAGCGAGACATTGGACGGCTGAAGGCCGCCCTCGTGCAGCATCCCGCGCTCGCAGAGGCGCTGGGGATGCCGGGCGTTAGAAGCGCTTAGATCGCTGCGAGCACCCGGTCGCGGGCGGAGTCGACGAGCGAGGCGAGGAGCAGCGCGCCGTCGTCGGAGCCCAGCAGCGGATCGACCGCGTGCTCCGGATGGGGCATGAGCCCCATCACGTTCCCGGCCTCGTTACAGACGCCGGCGATGTTCTCGACGGATCCGTTCGGGTTGTCGACGTAGCGAAGCACGATCTGGGCCGGGTCGAGATCCGGCGGTGGCAGGTAGCGGCCGTCGCCGTGCTTCACGGGCAGCACCAGCTGCTGCCCGCCGGAGCACCGGCCCGTGCAGGGCAGGTCGTCTCGCTCGACCGTCAGCCGCACGTCGCGGCAGACGAAGCGGAGCGACTCGTTCCGTACCAGCGCCCCCGGCAGCAGGCCGGCCTCGCAGAGGACCTGGAAGCCGTTGCAGATCCCGAGCACGAGCCCGCCGGCAGCGGCGAACTTGCACACCGCGACCGTCGCCGGCGAGAAGCGCGCGATCGCGCCGCAGCGGAGGTAGTCGCCGTACGAGAAGCCGCCGGGGAGGACGACCGCGTCGAGGTCGGGCAGGTCGCGATCGTCGTGCCAGACGGGCACGGCCTCGGCGTCGAGGGCCGCGAGTGCCCAGAGCGCGTCGCGGTCGTCCTGCGAGCCGGGATACGTGACGACCCCGATCCTGGGCTGTGGACTAGCCAACGATCTTCACCTCGTACGACTCGATCAGAGGGTTCGCGAGCAGCCGCTCGCACATCTGCTCCACCTGCGCCTTCGCCGCCGCCGCGTCAGCCGCTACGAGCTCGAGGTCGATCACCTTGCCGACGCGCGCGTCCCGCACCTCGAAGCCGAGTTGGCCGAGGGCCGAGCCAACGGCTTCCCCTTGGGGATCGAGGATGCCCGGCTTCGGCCGGACGAGCACCGTCGCCCTCAACCGAGCACCACGGTCGGATTGTCGAGGTAGGCCGGGAACGGGATCGTCGTGAGCCGCTCGAACGCCTCGTGGTACTTCGCGCGCGTCACCTGCACCACGTCGTCCGGCAGCTCCGGGCCCGGCTCGGTCTTGTCCCACCCGGTCGTCTCGCAATAGTCGCGGACGTACTGCTTGTCGAAGCTGCCTTGCGCGCGGCCGGCCTCGTAGGAGTCGGCGGGCCAGAAGCGGGAGGAGTCGGGCGTCAGCGCCTCGTCGCCGAGGACGAGGGCGCCGTCGGCGTCGAGCCCGAGCTCGAACTTCGTGTCGGCGATGATGATCCCGGCGGCGAGCGCGTGCTCGGCTGCCGTCGTGTAGAGCCGCAGGCAGACCTGCTCGACCTCGCGCAGCCGCTCCTCGCCGACGAGCTCCGCCGCCTGCTCACCCGTGATGTTCTCGTCGTGGCCCTCCAGCGCCTTCGTTGCCGGCGTGAAGATCGGCGCGGGCAGCTTGTCCGACTCGTGCAGCCCCTCGGGCAGCCGATGCCCGCAGACCTCGCCGCTCGCGCGGTAGTCCTTCCAGCCGGAGCCGGCGAGATAGCCGCGGACGACGCACTCGATCGGCAGCATCTCGAGCCGCCGGCACTCCATCGAGCGGCCGTCGTCGCGAATCGCGAGCATGTGGTTCGGCACGATCGGAGCGAGGATTGTGAACCAGTAGCCCGAGAGGCCGGTCAGGACGCGGCCCTTGTCCGGGATCTCGGTCGGCAGGACGACGTCGAAGGTCGAGATCCGGTCGGACGCTACGAGCAGTAGGCGGTCCCCGTCCCCGTCTACAGAGTCGAGCGAGTAGATCTCCCGGACCTTGCCGGACGCGACGTGCTGGAGCTCAGACATGTGCAGGTTCCCCCTTGAGAGCTTCGAGACGGGCGAAGACGGTGTCGACGTGGCGCGTGTACGCGTCGAGGCCGAACGTCGAGCCGAGGTCGACGCGTGACGCGATCTCCTCGTCGGCGCGGCAGAGCTCGCGGAAGTCGAGCTCCTCCTCCCACGCGCGCATCGCCGCGCGCTGGACGAGACGGTAGGCGTCGTCCCGCGGGAGTCCCGATTCGACGAGGGCGTTGAGGACACGTTGGCTGAAGAAGAGGAAGTGGCTCGCCTCGAGGTTGCGGCGCATCCGCTCGGGCCGCACGACGAGGCCCTCGACGAGCCAGGCGAAGCGGTCGAGCATGTAGTCGAGCGCCAGGAACGAGTCCGGGATGGCGACGCGCTCGGCCGAGGAGTGGGAGATGTCGCGTTCGTGCCAGAGGGCGACGTTCTCGAGACCGACGAGGGAGCAGGCGCGGACGACGCGCGCGAGCCCGCAGATCCGCTCGGCGACGACGGGGTTCCGCTTGTGCGGCATCGCCGACGAGCCTTTCTGGCCGCGACCGAACGGCTCCTGCACCTCGCTGACCTCGGTGCGCGCGAGATGGCGGATCTCGAGAGCGAAGCCGTCGAGGGATGAGGCGAGGACCGCGAACGAAGTCAGGAGCTCGGCGTGCCGGTCGCGCTGGAGGATTTGGGTCGAGGTCGGCGCCGGCTCGAGGCCGAGCCGCTCGCAGGCGAGCCGCTCGAGCTCGGGATCGGTCGCGGCGTACGTCCCGACGGCGCCCGAGAGCTTGCCGACGCGCATTCCCTCGAGCGCCCGCGCGACGCGCTCGCGCCCGCGGGCCAGCTCGAACGCCCAGCCGGCGAGCTTCAGCCCGAACGTCGTCGGCTCGGCATGGACGCCGTGGGTGCGGCCGATCTGCAGCGTCTCGCGGTGCTCCTGCGCCCGCACCGTGACGGCTGCGAAGGCGCGGTCGAGCCCCGCGAGGATGAGCGTTCCGGCCTCGCGTACCTGCAGCGAGAGCGCGGTGTCGCCGACGTCCGAGGACGTGAGGCCGTAGTGAACCCAGCGGCCCTCGTCGCCGAGTTGCTCCGCGACGGCGTCGACGAAAGCGGCGGTGTCGTGCTGGAGCGTCGCCTCGAGCTCGGCGACCCGCTCGGCCGTCGGAGGCGTCGCCTGCGCGATCCGCGCGGCCGCGTCGCTCGGGACCACCCCGAAATCGGCCCAGGCCGCGGTGGCGGCGAGCTCGACCTCCAGCCACGCGGCGAGCTTCCCCTCGTCCGACCAGATCCTGGCCATGGCCGGGCGGGAGTAGCGGGCGATCACGACCCCAGTCTAGAGCGCCCTATCGTCGGCTAGCCCCGGGCTCAGGCGTTCAGGATCCGGAGCGCGAGCGCGGCGGCGTTGCGCGCGTTGTCGACGCCGACCGTGGCGACCGGCACGCCGGGCGGCATCTGGGCGATCGCGAGCAGCGCGTCGAGACCGTCGAGGATGCTGAGGCTCGAGCGGAGCGGGACGCCGATCACCGGCAGGTCCGTCTGCGCGGCCACTGCGCCCGGGAGCGCGGCGGACAGGCCGGCGCCGCAGATGAGCACGCGCAGGCCGCGGTCGCGGGCGCTGCGTGCGTACTCCCCGACGGCGCCCGGCGTGCGGTGGGCCGACCGCACCTCGAACTCGTAGCCGACCCCGGCCTCGTCGAGCAGCGCCGTCGCCTCCTGCATCCGCTCGCGATCTGACTCCGAGCCGACGAGAATTCCGACCCGTGGCGCCTCAGGCATTGGCGGCGATGTCCGTTCGGAAATGCATGCCGGCGAAATCTATGCGCGCCGCGGCGTCGTAGGCAGCGCTTCGAGCCTCCTCGACCGTTGCGCCGACGCCGACGACGTCGAGGATGCGGCCGCCGTTCGTGACGAGCCGTCCATCGTGCAGCGCCGTCCCGGCGTGGAACACGAGCGCTCCGGTCGCCTCTGCCTCCTCGACGCCCTCGATCGGCGTGCCCTGGTCGCCGCGCTCGGGATAGTCGCCGCCGGCGAGCACGACCGTCACGGCGGCGCGTTCCGCAACCTCCGGCTCCTGCGAGAGGTCGCCCGCGAGCAGCGGCAGGACGTCGCTCTCGAGCCGGGGCAGGAGCGACTGGGTCTCGGGATCGCCGAAGCGGCAGTTGAACTCGATCACGCGCAGCCCGTCGTCCGTCCGCATGAGCCCGGCATAGAGGAGGCCGTGGAACGGCGTGCCGCGGCGCGCGAGCTCGCGGAGCACCGGCAAGTGCACCGTCTCCAAGATCTCCGGCGCGTCGTCATCGGCGACGTCGGGCAACGGCGAGAAGGAGCCCATCCCGCCGGTGTTCGGGCCGCTGTCCCCGTCGCCGATCCGCTTGTAGTCGCGGGCCGGCGGGAAGGCGACAGTGTCCTCTCCGGCGGCCACGGCGAAGAGCGACAGCTCGGGCCCTTCGAGCAGCTCCTCGACGTGGAACGGCTGATCGAACACCTGGGCGACCACGAGTGCCGAGTCGAGCTCGGCCTGGGTGCGGCAGACCCAGACTCCCTTGCCGGCCGCGAGCCCGTCGAGCTTGACGACGCACGGCGGCCGCGCGACCGGCAGCGTGCGGGCGGTCGGAACGCCGGCGGCCGCCATCACCTCGTTCGCGAACGACTTCGAGCCCTCGATGCGCGCGGCCGCGGCACTCGGGCCGAAGACGGCGACGCCGCGGTGCCGCAGCTCGTCGGCGAGGCCCGCCACGAGAGGCGCCTCGGGGCCGACGACGACGAGGTCGATCCGGAGCTCCAGCGCGAGCGAGACGAGTGCGACGTGGTCCGCGGCGCGCACGGGATGGCAGTGGGCGAGCGCAGCGATTCCCGGATTGCCCGGAGCCGCGTGCAGCTCGTCGAGGCTGTCGCTGCGGGACAGCGACCAGGCGAGAGCGTGCTCTCGGCCCCCCGAACCGACGACGAGCGCCCGCACGCGCCGATCCTAGTGGCTGCGAGCCTCGCCGGCGGTGCCGGCGACGCGCACGGTTACGCTCCACCCGATGGACGCGCCGCCTTACTCGGCCGCCGCGGTCGACGTCCTCCGGCTGCCGGCCGGCGCGACCGAGCGCGACCGGGTCGCCGTCGAGGAGCCGCTCGAGATCCGGATCGGAGGCCGGCCGGTCGCTGTCACGATGCGGACGCCGGGGCACGACGAGGAGCTCGCGCTCGGCTTCTGTCTCTCCGAGGGGCTGCTTCCGCACGAGGCGCGGCTGCCCGACGATCTCGCCGCGAACCGCGTCGAGGTCGACGCCCCCGACTTCGATCCTGCGCGGCTGCAGCGCAGCTTCTACACCTCGTCCTCGTGCGGCGTCTGCGGGAAAGGAGCGCTCGAAGCGGTGTCGGTCGAGGCGCCGCGGGTCGAATCTCCGCTGCGGCTGCCGCTGTCGGTCGTCGCGTTGCTCCCCGACCGGCTGCGCGAGGCGCAAGCGGCGTTCGCCGTGACAGGCGGCCTGCACGCGACGGGTCTCTTCTCCGCCGCCGGCGAGCCGCTGTGCGTGCGCGAGGACGTCGGCCGGCACAACGCGATGGACAAGGTCGTGGGCTGGGCCTTCCGCGAACAGCTGCTGCCGCTCGCCCAGCACGTGCTCTGCGTGAGCGGCCGGCTCTCCTTCGAGCTCGTCCAGAAGGCTGCCGTCGCCGGCTGCCCGGTCCTCGTCGCGGTCGGGGCGCCGTCGAGCCTCGCCGTCGATCTCGCGGCCGACCGCGGCGTCACGCTCTGCGGCTTCGTCCGCGACGGCTCCGTCAACGTCTATACCGAGCGGTGGCGGATCGAAGCCTGACGGGGCTGCTCCTCGTCGGCGGGGCGAGCAGCCGCTTCGGGTCGCCGAAGGCGCTCGCACCGTTCGAAGGGGAGATGCTCGCGGAGCGTGCGTGGCGGCTGCTCGGCGACGTCTGCAGCGAGAGGGTCGCGGTCGGCCGCCTCGACGGGCTTCCGTTTCCCACGCTTGCGGACGAAGGGACGGGGCCGGTCGCCGCGATCGCGGCAGGACTACGCCGTTCAGCTCACGACGTCGCCGTCGTCATCCCCGTCGACATGCCTCTCCTGACTTCCGGCGCGCTCCGGCTGCTGGCCGAGGCCTGCCGCGACGCCGCCGTCGCGCAGGCAGGCCCGCTTCCCTGCGCGGTGGCGCGGCGGGTGCTGCCGGCGTTCGAGACCGGGGAGCGCCGGCTCCGGACCGTCCTCGCGGGGCTCGACACGGCGGTCGTGGAGCTCGACGAACGGTCGCTCGTCAACGTGAACACTCCGGCTGATCTCGCCGGGATGAAGCTCAGGCGCGCGTGAGCACCGAGGAGCGCTCGGCTCCGGTGCCGACGAGCGTCACCTCGACGTCGAGCTCGCGCTCGACGAACTCGACGTAGCCGCGCGCCGCGTCCGGGAGCTCGGCGACCGACGAGCAGCCGTCAAGCGGCTCGTTCCATCCCGCTAGCGTCTCGTAGACGGGCTCAGCCGCGTGGAAGTCGCTCTGGTGCGCGGGGAAGTCGCGAGTCTCGCGGCCGTCGCGGGTGCGGTAGCGGACGCAGACGGGCAGCTCGGCGAAGTGGGAGAGGACGTCGAGCTTGGTGAGGGCGAGCTTGTCGATGCCGTTCACGCGCACGGCGTAGCGGAGAGCGACGAGGTCGAGCCAGCCGCAGCGCCGCTCGCGGCCGGTCACCGTCCCGTACTCGCCGCCGAGCTCGCGCATCCGGGCCTGCTCGGCGCCCGCGATCTCCGACGGGAACGGGCCCTCCCCGACGCGGGTCACGTACGCCTTCGCGACTCCGATGACATGGTCGATCCGTTGCGGCCCGATCCCGACGCCGGTGGCGGCGCTCGCTGCGACCGGGTTCGAGGAGGTGACGAAGGGATACGTGCCGTGGTCGAGGTCGAGCAGCGTCGCCTGCGCTCCCTCGAACAGCAC
>DAIMGZ010000059.1:0-11320 GCA_036723535.1 Gaiellaceae bacterium | reverse complement strand
GATTTACAGGGGCTTTACCTCGAATAGCGGAGCTGGGCCTGACAATGCGTCCAATGTTCAGCCGGCGCTTCGTCCTCCTCGCAGGTGTCCTCGTGTCGCTCAACGTGGCACTCTGGTTCGCGGCGTCCGGGCTGGCGCTCCGGAACGCCGTCGTCCAGCAGGTCTTCGGCCCGAAGCTCGTCCGCCTCGAAGTGATCGAGAAGGGCGGCGCCGACTGGCGGATCGACCGTGGCGTGATCACCTCGGTGAACAGCAGGCAAATCACGTTGCGCGAGGCAGACGGTCGCATCCAGGCCATCCCACTCTCCACCTCGACCATTGCGATCCGCCTGGGACGCAGGATCTCGCTGGACCAGCTCACGCGGCACTGGGACGTGCTCGTGAGGTGGCGGGCGAACGGAACGGCGCAGTCCGTGGACGTCGAGAGGCTCCCGCGGTGGCTCCGGAAGACCATCGTCCGGCAGTTCTTCGGCCCGAGGATGATCCGCGCCGAGGCAATCAACAAGGCGCCGGTCTGTGGAAGCACGGACTGCCGCGTCGACCGCGGGGTCATCACGTCCGTAAGCTCGTCGCAGGTGACGCTTCACGAGGCGGACGGGCGGATCCAGCAGATCCCGCTCTCCAGTTCGACCCAGGTCATCTACCTCGGAGGGCGCCTGTCGGTGAGCTCGCTCGCGCGCCGCTGGCACGTGCTCGTGACGTGGCCGGCGAGCGGCGCGGCGCAATCCGTCGACGTCGAACGGATCCCGCGCGCAGCCAGCGGGCAGGCGTCCGGGTGAATCGCGCCGCCGCGGCGCCTATCCTGAGGTCGTGACGGCCAGGGCAACCGGTGGCGCCCTTCTCCTCGTGGAGGACGACGACTCGATCGGGCGCCTCGTCAAGCAGTACCTCGAGCAACAGGACGGCTGGCGCGTCGTCTGGCGCCGGACCGGGGAGGAGGCGCTCACAGAGCTGCGAGGCCTGTCGGTGCGCGTCGTGGTGCTGGACATCGGCCTCCCCGGCATCGACGGCTTCGAGGTTTGCCGCCGGATCCGGGCCGGCTCGAAGGTGCCGATCGTGATGCTCACCGCCCGCGACGAGGAGCCTGACCGCGTCGCCGGGCTCGAGATCGGGGCGGACGACTACGTCTCGAAGCCGTTCTCTCCGCGTGAGCTGTCCGCCCGGATCAAGGCGATCCTCCGCCGTTCCGAGCGCCGGACCGAGGACGAAGTGCTCGCCGCGCGCGAGGTCGTGCTGCGGCGCGACTCGCACGAGGTCACCGTCGCCGGCGCGCTGGTCGAGCTCACGAGCAAGGAGTTCGACCTTCTCGCCTGCTTCCTCGAGCATCCGGGCATCGTCCTCTCGCGCGAGCGGCTGCTCGATCTGGTCTGGGGCATGACGTACCCCGGCGGCACCCGCACCGTCGACGTGCACGTCGCGCAGCTGCGGCGGAAGCTCGGAGACCCCGAGGGGATCCGGACGGTGCGCGGCTCCGGCTACAAGCTCATCCCCGCCTGAGATGCGTGGCGGCGGCCTTCGTTCGCGGCTGTTCCGGGCGATCGGGGTCGTCGTCCTCATCTGCGTAGCGCTCACGATCGGCCTCGGTCTCGTCCTCACCCGGCGCGCGGTCGAGCGGGCGACGCTCCGCGACCTCGCCAACCAAGCCGAGCTCGTCGCGACCCTGCAGAAGCACGGCATCTCGCCCCTCAAGAGCCTCCCGAAGCTGCCGAAGTCGTTCCGCAGACGGCAGCACGAGCAGACACTGAAGTTCCGTGCGAAGGTTCCGACGCTGCTGCCGGCTCGCGCGCAGGAGCGGCTGAGCCAGAGCTTGCCGGCGCAAGGGACGATGACCTACAAAGGCGTCGCCGAGTACTTCGCCGCTCAGCCGGTCAACCCGGGGACACTCGTCCTCCTGCGGCCCCAGAGCACCGTCCGATCGCTGTTGTCGCCGTACGTCTGGGGGCTTGTTGTCGCGGCCGCTGCGGGCGGGCTCCTCGCCGCGCTCGCGGCGTTCCTCCTCGCCCGCCGCATCTCGCGGCCCGTCGACCGCATCGCCGCCGCGGCGCGCAGCCTCACGCGCGGCGCGCACCCGGAGCCCGTGCCGGTCGAGGGCGCCGACGAGATCGCGACCCTCGCGGTCGCCTTCAACGACCTCGCGGCGCAACTCCGCCAGGCGCAGGAGGCCGAGCGCAACTTCCTTCTCTCGGTCAGCCACGAGCTGAAGACGCCGTTGACCGCGATCCGCGGCTACGCCGAGGCGGTCGAGGACGGCGCCGTCGACCCGCGGGAAGCGGCGGCGACCGTTGCCTCCGAGGCGCGGCGGCTCGAGCGGCTCGTCCACGATCTGCTCGACCTCGCGCGGATGAACCGGACCGATTTCGGCATCAACAACACCGAGATCGACCTCGCCG
Organism: Gaiellaceae bacterium; assembly: GCA_036723535.1. Taxonomy (GTDB): domain Bacteria; phylum Actinomycetota; class Thermoleophilia; order Gaiellales; family Gaiellaceae; genus Palsa-739. Next base: position 8,930 of record DAIMGZ010000059.1, on the reverse strand, counting down.
AGGTGGCCGAGGACGCCGTCCGCCGCTACCAGCAGCAGGCGGAGACCTTCGGCGTCGCGCTGCACGCGGTCGCCGACGTTCCCGCACCGGCGATCGGCGACGCCGACCGCGTCCTGCAGGTCGTCTCGAACCTCGTCGAGAACGCGCTGCGGCTGACACCGGCGGGCGGTGAGGTGAGGGTCGTCGCGGGGCCGGGCGTCCTCCGCGTCGAGGACACCGGACCGGGTCTCGCCGAGACCGATACCGAGCGCGCCTTCGAGCGCTTCTACCTCCACGAGCGCTACGGCCTGGAGCGGCGGGTCGGGACGGGGCTCGGGCTCGCGATCGTGAAGGAGCTGACGCTCGCCATGGGCGGCAGCGTCGACGTCGAGAGCCGCCCCGGCAGGCTCACGGTCTTCACCGTGCGCCTCCGCGTCCCGGTTGCCGCGCGTGCGACGCTGCCTGCGTGAGCCTCTCTCGCGACGACGTCGAACGGGCGCGCCGCGTCCTCGCCGGCCGGATCCACCGCCCGCCGACGCTCGGCTCGCGATCCCTCGGGGTCTCGCTCAAGGCTGAGCTGTTCCAGAAGACGGGCTCCTTCAAGGTGCGCGGCGCGCTCAACCGTGTCGCGGCGCTCACCCCGGACGAGCGGCGGCGGGGCGTCGTCACGTGGTCGGCCGGGAACCACGCGCAGGCCGTCGCCTGGGCGGCCGCGGAGGAGGGCGTCGACTGCCTCGTCCAGATGTGGGAGGGCGTCAGCCCGCTCAAGGTGGAGGCGACGCGCGGGTACGGCGCGACGGTCGATCTCTCGCCGCCCGACGCCGCCGCTGCCTACGACCTCGCGCTCGCGGTCGCCGCAGAGGAGGGGCGCGTGTTCGTCCACCCGCACTCCGATCCGCTCGTTGTCGCCGGCCACGGGACGCTCGCGCTCGAGCTGCTCGAGGACGTGCCCGACCTCGAGACCGTCGTCGTGGGCGTCGGCGGAGGCGGTCTCGTCGCCGGCATCGTCACGGCGCTCGACGGACGCGCGCGCGTCGTCGCTGTCGAGCCGGAGCGCGCGGCGGCGTTCAGCGCGGGACTCGCAGCCGGTCGTAGCGTCCGTGTCGAGACCGACACGATTGCCGACGGGCTCGCGCCGCCGTTTGCCGGCGAGCTGCCACTCGAGCTCTGCCGCGGCAGGGTCGAGACGGTGCTCGTGAGCGAGGACGAGATCGCGGATGGGATGCGCTTCCTCTACGCGCGCGCCAAGCTCGCGTGCGAGCCGGCGGGCGCGGCGGCTGCGGGAGCCGTGCTCGCCGGCAAGGTCGAGGCGGGGCGCGGCGTCGCCGTCATCGTCTCGGGCGGCAACGTGGACCCGAAACAGGCCGCTGCTATCTTGAGAGAGCAATGAAGACGGACATCCATCCCGAGTACGTCCTCACCACGGTGACGTGCTCCTGCGGAAACACATTCCAGACCCGCTCGACGAAGCCTGAGCTGCACGTTGAGCTCTGCTCGCAGTGCCACCCGTTCTACACGGGCAAGCAAAAGCTCGTCGACACGGGCGGTCGCGTCGAGCGCTTCCAGCGTCGGCTGGAGCGCGCCGACGGCCACACACGCCGCGGCTAGCAACCGGACCCCATGGCGAACATCGGCGGTCAGGCGGTCCTCGAGGGCGTGATGATGCGCGGCCCCGGCAACTGGGCCGTCGCCGTGCGCAAGCAATCCGGCGAGATCGCGCAGGTCTCGCGGCCGATCGACTCGGCGATGGCGCGCCACCGCATCTTCCGGCTGCCGGTCGTGCGCGGCGTGATCGCGCTCGGCGAGTCGCTCGCCATCGGCTTCCGCGCGCTCGCGATCTCTGCGAGCTACGCCGCCCAGCAGGAAGGCGAGGACGGCGAGGTCGAGACGGAGCTCTCGCGCGGCGCCCTCATCTTCGCCTTCGCGATCGCGATCGGCTTCGCCGTGATCGTGTTCAAGGTCGGTCCGGCGCTGATCACGGACCTGCTCCCGATCAGCAGCGGCGGCTGGTTCGTAATCGTCGAGGGCTTGATCCGCGTCTCGATGTTCGTCACGTATCTCGCGCTCATCTCGCTCCTGCCCGACCTGCGCCGCGTCTTCCAGTACCACGCCGCCGAGCACAAGGCGATCAACGCGTACGAGGCGGGCGAGCCGCTCGAGCCGGAAGTCGCTCAGCGCTACTCGCTCATCCACCCGCGTTGCGGGACGGCGTTCCTGCTCTGGGTGATGGTGCTCGCGGTCTTCGTGTTCGCGTTCTTCGGCCGGCCCGCCTGGTACTGGCTGATTGCGACGCGGATCCTGCTCCTGCCGGTGATCGCGGGCCTCGCGTACGAGCTGATCCGCTTCGCGGGCAAGCACCAGCAGAACAAGGTTCTGATGACGCTGCTCGCGCCGGGTCTGTGGCTGCAGCGGCTGACGACGCGCGAGCCGACGCTCGACCAGCTCGAGGTCTCGATCCGGGCCCTGCGCGAGGTGCTCGACCTCGAGGGTGCGGGCACGCCCAACGCGCAGCGCGTCGAGGTCATGGCCTAGCGCCTTCCGAGCACCTGAGGCGCAGCACCGAGGTCCGGCTGTACGTTGCCAGCGCAGCCAGCGAGCGAAGGGAGCGGCATGGCAACGGACCGCCGGGCAGACGTGCGGTGGCAGGGGAGCTTGATGGACGGCTCCGGGACAATCGTCTCAACGACGACCGGCGCGATCGGGGAGCAAGCGGTCAGCTGGGCGGCGCGCTCGACTGACGAGACCGGCGGCGTGACGAGCCCCGAGGAGCTCATCGCGGCCGCGCACGCTGCGTGCTTCTCGATGGCTCTCTCGAGCGGCCTGTCGAAGGACGGCCACCCGCCGGACGAGCTCCGCACCTCGGCGACCGTCACCTTCCAGCCCGGCGAGGGCATCACGCGCATCGCGCTCACGGTCGACGGACGTGTTCCGGGCCTCGACGAGGACGGGTTCCGTGCGGCAGCCCAGACCGCGAAGGAGAACTGCCCCGTCTCGAAGGCGCTCGCGGGCGTGCCCGAGATCAGCCTGGAGGCGAAGCTAGGCTGACCGTCGCGATGGCGACGGACTTCGACAACCTGGCCGCGGACCTCGAGCGCTCCTACGAAGAGCTCCGAGCGCGCCTGTCCGATCCGGCGGTCTACAACGACCACCGCGAGGCGGCGGACGTCGGCCGGCGCCTGAAGGAGCTGGAGCAGCCGTACAAGCTCGCCCAGGAGTGGCGCTTGGCGCGGGACGACCTCGCGGCCGCGCGCGACGACGCCGACCTGCGCGAGCTCGTCCCCGAGCTCGAGGAGCGAACGGGCCGGCTGCAGGAAGAGCTGCGCCTCGCCCTCGTCCCGACGGATCCGGCCGACAGCAAGGACGTGATCGTCGAGGTGCGCCAGGGCGTCGGCGGCGACGAGGCAGCGCTCTGGGCCGGCGACGTCTACCGGATGCTGGCGCGCTACGCCGAGCGGCGCGGCTTCAAGGTCGAGGAGCTCGGGGCGAGCCCGAGCGACAGCGGCGGCTACAAGGAGGTCACCTTCGCAGTCAAGGGCGACGGCGCCTACTCCATCTTCAAATGGGAGGGCGGCACGCACCGCGTCCAGCGCGTCCCCGAGACCGAGAGCGCCGGCCGCATCCACACGTCCACCGCGACCGTCGCCGTGATGCCCGAAGCGGAGGAGGTCGAGGTCCAGATCGACGCGAACGACCTCAAGATCGACGTCTACCGCTCGACCGGCCCCGGCGGCCAGTCGGTCAACACGACCGACTCGGCAGTTCGCATAACGCACCTCCCGACCGGGGTCGTCGTCTCGATGCAGGACGAGAAGTCGCAGCTCCAGAACCGGGAGAAGGCGATGCGTGTGTTGCGCGCGCGGCTCTACGAACGCGAGCTCGAGCGGCAGCGAGCCGAGCTCGGTGCGACCCGGAACGCCCAGATCGGCTCGGGCGAGCGGGCGGAGAAGATCCGCACGTACAACTTCCCCGAGAACCGGCTCACCGACCACCGGATCAAGCTGACCGTCCATCAGCTCGACCGGATCCTCGAGGGCGAGCTCGGCGATTTCACCGAGGCGCTGGCGACCGACGACCGGCGCCGCTCCCTCGGGGAATGACTGCCCGCCAGGCGTTGGGGGAGGCCGAGCGGCGGCTCGCCGCTGCCGGAGTCGAGACGCCGCGGGTCGACGCCGAGTGGCTCGTGGCGCACGTCCTCGGCACGACGCGCTCGGGGCTCGCAGCGCAGCTCGACGATGAAGTAGACGGCCTCGAGCCGCTCCTCGTACGTCGCGAGGCGCGCGAGCCGCTTGCGTACGTTCTCGGCGAATGGGGCTTCCGGCGGCTGACGCTGAAGACCGACGCGCGGGCACTCGTGCCCCGGCCGGAGACCGAGACGCTCGTCGAGCGCGCGCTTGCGCTCGCCGAGGGGATCGACCGCCCGCGAATCCTCGACGTCGGCGTCGGCTCCGGGGCGATCGCGCTCGCGCTCAAGGACGAGCAGCCGGACGCGCGGGTGACCGGGGTCGACGTCTCTGCCGGCGCGCTCGCGCTCGCGCGCGAGAACGCCGAGCGCCTGGAGCTCGAGGTCGAGTTACGGCAGGGCGATGGCGCGGCCGCGGCGGCGGAAGGCTGGGACGTCGTCGTCGCGAACCCGCCCTACGTCGAGAGCCTCGAGGACGTCCAGCCAGAGCTGCGCTGGGAGCCGGAGGTCGCTCTCGTGGGCCGCGGTGAGCACGAGCGGCTCGCCCGTGTGGCGAACGCGCGCTTCATCGTCTTCGAGGTCGGCGACGGCCACGCCCGCGAGGTCGCCGCGATGCTCGAGCGGCTCGGCTGCGCCGACATCGCGACCACCGCCGACCTCGCCGGCAGCGATAGGGTCGTCGAGGGGAGGCTGCCTTGACCGAGACGTTCACCACACCCGAGGGGCTGACGCTGTCCTACGAGCGGCGGGGGCGCGGGCCGCTCCTTGTCTGCCATCCCGGCGGTCCCGGCGGGTCGGCCGCCGAGTTCCGGGACTTCGCCGGCCTCGACGACAGTTTCGAGCTCGTGCTGCTCAGCCCGCGCGGGTCGCACGGCTCCGACGCGGCCGAGGACTACCGGCTCGCCTCGTACGCAGCGGACGTGGAGGCGCTGCGCGAGCACCTCGGGGTAGAGCAGCTCGACCTGCTCGGCTTCTCGCACGGCGGGATCGTCGCGATGGCCTACGCGGCGGCATATGGGGCGCGGGTTCGCCGGCTTGTGCTCGCGTGCACGCTCGCGGTCTGGGGCGAGGAGGCCGAGGCTGCAATGCATCGCTCGATCGAGACGCGGAGAGGCGAGCCGTGGTTCGAGGAGGCGGAGAAGGCGATCGAGGAGGAGCAGGCGGGAGAGTTCGCGTCGTCGGAGGAGCTCGTCGAGAACGTGCAGCGGCAGATCCCGCTCTATTTCCACCGTTGGGAGGGCCACGAGCAGGCCGGGCGCGAGCTAGCCGCCGATTTCGCGCAGATGGAGCCGCTGCACTACTTCAACACCGTCGAGTTCCCGACGTTCGACCTCCGTGGTGAGCTGCGCACGATCGCTGCGCCGACCCTCGTCGTCGTCGGCAACGACGACATGATCGCCGGCCCGGTCTGCGCCGATGCGATCGTCCGGGAACTGCCGGATGCCCGGCTGGTCACGATTCCTGAGTCAGGCCATTTCGTCTACATCGAGCAGCCCGACGCGTTCCGCGCCGCCCTCACCGACTTCCTTCTGTGATCGAGGACGCGGTCGCCGCGCTCCGCGCGGGGCGGGCGGTGATCCTCCCGACCGACACCGTCTACGGGCTCTGCGCGCTGCCGGCCCACGAGGCCGTCCTCTACGAGCTGAAGGGCCGCGACCGCTCGAAGCCGTTCGCGCTCCTCGCCGCCGACATCGACACGCTTGTCGCTGCCGTGCCGGGGGTCGACCGGTCGGTTCTCGAGCGCTACCTGCCGGGGCCGTACACGCTTGTCTTCGGGACAGTCGGCGTTCGCGTCCCGGACCTGCCGCCGAGTGCCGCTGCGGTCGTCCACGAAGTCGGTGTCGTCGTGGCGACGAGCGCGAACCTCTCGGGCGGGGTTGATCCGCACCGGGTCGAGGACGTGCCGGAGGAGATCCGCTCCGGCTGCGGCGCGATCGTCGACGTGGGCGCGCTGCCCGGCGTGCCGTCCACGGTGATCGATCTCACGAGCGGGGAGCCACGCGTGCTCCGGCAGGGTGTCGGCAGGCCTCCCGAGTAGCATCAAAACCGTGGCTGCGACGCAGGCGACGTTCGAGGAGCTGAAGCATGCCGGCCTGGACGAGATCGACCCCGAGGTCGCGCGTCTCATCGGTGACGAGCTCGAGCGACAGCGCGGGCAGATCGAGCTGATCGCGTCCGAGAACTTCACTTGGCCGGCGGTGTTCGAGGCGGTCGGCTCGGTGCCGACGAACAAGTACGCCGAGGGTTACCCCGGCCGGCGCTACTACGGCGGCTGCGAGGTGATCGACCAGATCGAGCAGCTCGCGATCGATCGCGCGAAGGAGCTGTTCGGCGCCGAGCACGCGAACGTTCAGCCGCACGCGGGCGCGCAGACGAACATGGCGGTCTACGCGGCCGTCATGGAGCCCGGCGACACGCTCATGGCGCTGCGGCTCGACCAGGGCGGGCACCTCACGCACGGTCACAAGGTCAACTTTTCCGGCCGCCTCTACACCGCCGTCCACTACGGCGTCTCGCCCGAGACGATGACCGTCGACTACGACGACGTGCTCGCGAAGGCGAAGGAGGCACGGCCGAAGGTGATCGTCTGCGGCGGCTCCGCCTATCCGCGCACAGTGGAGGCCGACCGGTTCCGCGCGATCGCGGACGAGGTCGGTGCGCTCCTCCTGTGCGACATGGCCCACTTCGCCGGTCTCGTCGCCGCCGGCCTGCAGCCGAACCCCGTCGAGCACTGCGACTTCGTCACCTCGACGACCCACAAGACACTCGCCGGTCCGCGCGCCGGGTTCATCCTCTGCCGCGAGGAGCACGCCAAGGCCGTCGACTCGGCGGTGATGCCGGGGATGCAGGGCGGGCCGCTCGAGCACACGATCGCGGCGAAGGCGACGTGCTTCCGGATTGCGATGACGGACGCCTTCCGCGAGTACCAGACGCAGATCCGCCGCAACGCCGACGCCCTCGGCGAGTCGCTGCTCGAAGGCGGGCTCTCGCTCGTCACCGGCGGCACCGACACGCACCTCCTGCTCGTCGACCTGCGCGAGTCGGAGTGGACGGGCAAGGAGGCGGAGGAGCGGCTGCACGAGATCGCCGTCACCGTCAACCGCAACACCGTCCCCTTCGACGAACGGTCGCCGTTCGTCACGTCGGGAATCCGGCTCGGCTCGCCGGCGATGACGATGCGCGGCTTCGACGAGGACGACTTCCGCGAGGTGGGGCGGATCATCTGCGAGGCGCTGACCGAGTCGCCGGATCTCGCGGCGCTCCGCGGCCGGGCCGAGGCGCTGTGCGCGAAGCGGTCGCTCTACGAGGGGTTCCGCGGCTACACGACGTACGTGGCGTGAGCGATCCGCGTCTCACCGTGGTCGAGCACCCGCTCGTGCAGCACAAGCTCAGCTATCTGCGCGACAAGGACACGCCGACCGTCCACTTCCGCAAGCTCGCGAACGAGATCACGCTGCTGCTCACGTACGAGGCGACGAAGGACATGCCGACGGAGGGCGCGGAGGTCGAGACGCCGCTCGAGCGGATGACCGCACAGCGGATCTCCGGCAAGAAGGTGGCCGTCTGCCCGGTGCTGCGGGCGGGCGTGGGGATGCTCGACGGAGTCCTCTCGCTCGTGTCGAGCGCGCGCGTCGGCTTCGTCGGGATGTATCGGGACGAGGAGACGCTCGAGCCCGTCCAGTACTACCTCAAGTTGCCTGACGACCTGGCGGAGCGGGACGCGATCGTCCTCGACCCGATGCTCGCGACGGGCCATTCGAGCTGCGCGGCGATCGGCGCGGTGAAGGCGGCGGGCGCGCAATCGGTGACGCTCGTCTGCATCGTGGCCGCGCCGCCGGGGATCGAGGAGGTGCACGGGCAGCATCCGGACGTCCACATCGTCTGCGCGGCGGTCGACCGGGGCCTGAACGAGCGCGGCTTCATCGTCCCGGGGCTCGGCGACGCTGGAGACCGCCTCTACGGAACGAAGTAGCCGACGAGTGCTCGGGCGGGAGGACGCTCGCCCAGGCCAGCGGCCCTACGCCTCGCCGGGAGGTTCAGATCGCGCGCCACGTTGAATCGGCCGCGGCCGCCTTAGCTCGGCGAGGAACCGCCGCGCGTACACCGCGTCCGTCGTGCGCAGGACGACCTCGCCGTCTGCTTGGCGCACGACGTACCGGCAGTGACCCAGGCCGGGGCGAGGCCTCTTAGCGGGCAGGTTCAGGTTGATGCGCCGACCGCGCTCGAGGGGCATCTTGCTCTAGCCCTGGCGGGTCGGGCAGGAGCTCGCGTACGTCTTGCGCACAGCGGCAGGCGACGGCGATCTTGGCAGCCCACTCCAGCGCCTCTTCGCGTGAGGGCACATCGACTACTGAGAACCCGCCTATGACCTCCTTGGTCTCCGGGAACGGGCCGTCGGTGACCATCCCGTCGGTGGCCACGATGCTCGCCCTCTCGCTTTCCAATCCGGCGCCATAAACCCACACCCCGGCGTCTTGGGCCTCCTGGACCACCTCGATCGAGGCCTTAGCCACGGCGGGCATGTCCTCGTCGGGGATGTGGTCCATCGCGTGGGCACCGAACGAGATCAGGTATCGCGTCATCCCATGCTTCCTTTATCTCCCGGCGGCCTCCTCCAGCCGCCTCTCACCCCTTAGACGAACGGCGGCCTCAGGATTCGACACTCTGCCAAAAGAATTCTTCTCGTCGCCGCCACGCGCATGAACGCCGTTTTTGGCGATGGGGAGTCCTGGCGAGGCCGTCACACGGAGCACGTACGCGCTCACCGGGG
>DAIMGZ010000058.1:0-11366 GCA_036723535.1 Gaiellaceae bacterium | reverse complement strand
CGGGCGCTGGAGCTTTGAGAGGAGTCGTCTCTAGTACGAGAGGACCGAGACGAACAGACCTCTGGTGTATCAGTCGTCGTGCCAACGGCGCTGCTGATTAGCCACGTCTGGATGGGATAACCGCTGAAAGCATCTAAGCGGGAAGCCCACCTCGAGATGAGAGCTCCCATCCCCTTGAGGGAGTAAGAGCCGTGGGAGACCACCACGTTGATAGGCGGGACGTGTAAGCGCAGCAATGCGTTCAGCGGACCCGTACTAATTGCCCGAGGTCTTGATTTAGAACACGTTCAACCACTATGGAGTTTTGAAGGTGTGCCGGCCGCGGCACTCTTTCGCAATTTCGGCGGTCATACCGGCAGGGTCACACCTCTTCCCATTCCGAACAGAGAAGTTAAGCCTGCCAGGGCCGATGGTACTCGGAGGGCAACCTCCCGGGAGAGTAGGTCGCCGCCGATTTACTTGCTGAAAAGGAGCCGCTAAGCGGCTCCTTTTCGTGGACCAATTCAGGCCGCGGCCTCGCTGTTGATCCGGTCGCGCCAGGCGGGATCGAGCCGGCGCAGCCGGCGCACGCGTTCCGCAACCGGAGGATGAGTGACGAAAAGCGCGCCGAGCCCACGCTCGGCGAACGGGTTGATCGTGAACAGCGTCTCCGTGGCCGGGCTGCCCTCGAACTCGACGAGCTCGGCCGTCTGCTCCAGGCGGGTCAGTGCGTCGGCAAGGCCGTGGGGCGAGTCGCAGAGCTTCGCCGCGAAGCGATCCGCCGCGAACTCGCGCTTCGGCGACACGAGCAGATGGACACAAGCCGCCGCCACCGGTCCAAGCACGAAGAGCAGCGCGCGCTCGAGGAAGCCGCCGATGCGGCTCGTCTCGAGCGTCACCGCGGCGGCGACCGCCGCCGCATTCTGCACCTGGACGTCGTGGAGCCGGACGTGCGCGATCTCGTGCGCGAGCACGCCCTCGAGCTCGGCCGGCGTGCAGGCGGCGATGCAGCCGGTGCTCAAGGCGACGGCCGAGCTGCGCACGCCGCGCCCGGTCGCCGCCGCGATTGGCAACCCGTCCGGGATGAGATAGAGGCGCGGCTTCGCGATCCCGGCGCGAGCGGCGAGCCGCTCGACCGTCGAGTGGAGGAGCGGCGCCTCGCCGAGCGGGAGCTCGCGCGCCCCGATCATCCCGAGCACCACGCGGTCGAACGTCCAATAGGCGCCGGCCGCGAGGAGGAGTGCGCAGAAGACGAAGATCGAGAGGCCCCTGACGCCGCCGAGCACCCACCCGAAGAAGGCGAAGACGCCGGCGAGTGCCAGCACGAGGAGCCACGACTTGACGATGTTGCGGGCCGCCGTGAGCACGCCGACGCTAGCGGTCGTCGCCGCCGTCTTCCTGCCCGTCGTCCTCGAGCAGGCCGCGCGGCGGCCAGTCGTCGTTCTGCGGCGCGTCGCAGCGGCTCGAGCAGTGGAGCGACGCGATGTTCTGGAGGGGGACGAGGATGTGGCCGTTGAGCTCGATGTGCGCCACCTCGTCGACGTAGCAGTACGCGGTCAGCACGCCTTCCTGGTACTCGCCGCCGAAGAGCGCGACCTCGACCTGCTCGCCCTTGTACTTGCTCGTGTAGTCCTCCACCGGCGGGCTCAGTCTACTGGCCGGAAAGTGCCGTTCTCCCACGCGCAGGCCCAGCGCCCACAGTTCTCGACGACCGGTAGCGCCATCCCCATTGCGGCCGTCTGGACGCGGCGCATCGAGCCGCCGTGCGTGACGACGAGCATGCGTCCGCCAGGGTGCCGCTCCGAGATCCGCGTGAGCGCACGCAGGATCCGCTTCTGGTGCGCCTCGGTCGACTCGCCGGCAAACTCGACGCGATCGCGCTCGACTGCGGTAAGCCCCTCCCAGGTGCCCCAGTCCTTCTCGCGCAGGTCGGAGTCGAGCACGACCGGCAGCCCGAGCCGCTCGCCGACGATCTCCGCGGTCTCGCGCGCGCGGGCGAGGTCGCTCGCGTAGATCGCCTGGAACTTCTCCTCCGCCAGCTCGTCGGCGAGCTGCCGCGCCTGGCGGCGGCCGAAGTCGCTCAGCGGCCGGTCGGTCTGGCCCTGCAGCCGCCCGTCGGCGTTCCAGTCGGTTTCGCCGTGGCGAACGAGCAGGAGCGTGGTCACGACTGACTACGCTAGCCAGCCATGGACCTCGGCCTCGCAGACAGCGTCTGCCTCGTCACCGGCTCGACGGGCGGGATCGGCCTCGAGACGGCGAAGCTCCTCCAAGCCGAGGGCGCGACCGTCGTGACGACCGGCCGCAGCGGCGGCGACCTCCGCGCCGACCTCGCCCAGCCGGGCGAGCCCGAGCGCGTCGTGCGAGAGACCGTCGAGCGGCACGCCCGCCTCGACGTGCTCGTCAACAACGTCGGCTACAGCGAGATCCGAAAGCTCGAGGACGTGACGGACGAGATCTGGCAGGCGTCGTTCGAGATCAACCTCATGAGCGCCGTGCGGGCGACGCGGGCCGCGCTGGCGGGGATGCGCGAGCGCGGCGCGGGGACGATCGTGAACGTTTCCTCGACAGCGGCGAAGCGCCCATCGACGGGGATGCCGGACTACTCCGTGATGAAGGCGGCGCTCCTTTCTTTCTCCCGGCTCGTCGCCGACCTGTACGCAAAGGACGGGATCCGCTGCAACGCCGTCACGCCTGGCCCGACGGCGACCGAGGCTTGGCTGGGCGAGGGTGGCCTCGCGGACCAGCAGGGCGAGCGCGACGAGGTGCTCGCGAAGGTCGCTGCCGGCCGTCCGCTCGGCCGTCTCGCACAGCCCGAGGAGATCGCGGCCGTGATCGCGTTCCTATGCTCGCCGCGCGCGAGCTACGTGACCGGCGCGGCGTGGAGCGCCGACGGCGGCACTGTCCCGATCATCCTCTGAAGCGTGAGCGAGGCCGACGCGATCGCGCGCGGGGAGCAGCCCCGTACCGTCGGAACGCTCGCGGAGGACATGCGGACGCTCGGGCTGGCACCGGGCACGACCGTTCTCGTCCACTCCTCGCTCTCGTCGCTCGGCTGGGTCGCCGGCGGCGCGGTCGCGGTGATCCAGGCGCTGCTCGAGGTCGTCGGTCCCGAGGGAACGGTGGTCATGCCCGCGCACAGCGGCGACCTGTCGGATCCGGCCGACTGGGGGAACCCGCCCGTGCCCGAAGCGTGGGACGAGACGATTCGGGCGGAGATGCCTGCGTTCGACCCGCGCCGGACGCCGACGCGCAGTGTGGGCGTCGTCGCGGAGCTGTTCCGCACTTGGCCGGACGTCGTTCGCAGCGACCACCCGCAGGTCTCGTTCACCGCCTGGGGTCGCGAGGGCGACGCGATCACGAATGGGCACCGGCTCGAACACTCACTGGGCGAGACGTCGCCGCTCGCGCGGCTGTACGAGCGCGACGCGCAGGTGCTGCTGCTCGGTGCCGGCTACGGCAGCTGTACCTCCTTCCACCTTGCGGAGCACCGGACCGGCAACGCGCGCGTGGCCCGGAACGGAGCGCCGATCGTCGCGGATGGCCGGCGCGTCTGGACGTGGTTCGAAGACATCGAGACGCGGGCCGACCTCTTCGACGAGCTGGGGGGCGACTTCGAGCGGGCATTCTCGGTCTCCCGCGGCCGTGTCGGGTCGGCCGAGGCGCGGCTGTTCTCTCAGCGCGCGGCTGTCGACTTCGCGGTCGACTGGCTACGCGCGCGCGGCCGCTGATTAGGCCACTTCCCGCCTTCCGGCAACCGGGCTAGGCTGGCTTGGTGGTGGCCCCTCACTGATGCCGGAGATCGCCGGACAGGTCGCGGACGGCTTCGCGGACGCCGTTCGCGAGCACGAGGAGCAGTGGCTCTCCCCGCTCGCCGTGCGCTCGTACGAGACGCGCGGGCGCGAAGCTCCCGAGGAGGCGTGCCGGCTGCGAACCCCGTTCCAGCGGGACCGCGACCGTATTGTCCACTCGAAGGCTTTCCGGCGGCTGAGTCACAAGACGCAAGTCTTCGTCGATCCCGAGGGCGACCACTTCCGCACTCGACTCACGCACACGCTGGAGGCGGCCGGGATCGCGCGCGGGGTTGCTCGCGCGCTGCGCCTGAACGAGGACCTCACCGAGGCGATCGCGGTCGGGCACGACGTCGGGCACCCGCCGTTCGGCCACGCCGGAGAGCAGGCCCTCGACGAGCTGCTGCGCGAGCGCGGCCTCGGCGGCTTCCGCCACAACGAGCATTCGCTCCGCGTCGTAGAGCAGCTCGAGCGCGACGGGCGCGGCCTCAACCTGACCTGGGAGGTCCGCGACGGCATCCTCAAGCACACGGGCCAGGAGGATCCGGAGACGCTCGAGGGACGGATCGTCCGGCTCGTCGACCGCTTCGCCTACATCAACCACGACATCGACGACGCGGTTCGCGCGGGACACCTCGATCCGGCCGATCTTCCCGCCGAGCCGATCGAGCTGCTCGGCAGCACGGGCTCGCGCCGCATCGACACGCTCGTCCACGACGTGGTCGAGGGCTCCGCGCGGGCCGGCGACATCGTCCAGAGCGAGGAGGTCGGCGAGGCGATGCTCGCCCTCCGCGCCTTCATGTTCGAGCACGTGTACCTCACACAGGATCACGGCCCGGCCGAGAGGGCGGTGCGGCGCATCTTCGACGAGCTCGTCGACGAGCGCGGGCTGGACGTCGAGGCGGCGACCGACTACCTCGCCGGCATGACCGACCGCTTCGCCCTCGCCTACGCGGCGGAGCTGGACTGATGACCCGCATCAAGGACGAGTCGGTCGAGCGCGTCAAGGCGGCGATGGAGATCCTCCCGCTCGTCGAGGACGTCGTGCGCCTCCGCAAGTCGGGCGGCACGTACAAGGGCCTTTGTCCCTTCCACCAGGAGCGCACTCCGAGCTTCACCGTCTCGCCTGCGCGCGGCACCTTCAAGTGCTTCGGCTGTGGCGAGGGCGGCGACGCGATCACCTTCGTCGAGAAGACCGAGAACGTCGACTTCGTCAGCGCGATCGAGCTGCTCGCCCGGCGGTTCGGCGTCGAGCTCGACTACGAGGAGGCGTCGCCCGAGCAGGAGCAGAAGCGCCGGCGCGACGACCGGCTCCGGGCGCTGCTCGAGCGGGCGGCCGAGTTCTATGCGCGGACGCTCTGGGAGTCGGAGGCGGGCGGGCCGGCGCGCGACTATCTCGCCTCCCGCGGGCTCGGCGAGGAGGTCTGCCGCGAGTTCCGGCTCGGCTACGCGTCCGGTGGGGCGCGCCTCGCGTCCCGCGCGGTGCAGGAGGGCTACACGCAGGAGGAGCTGCTCGCGGTCGGGCTCGCGAACCGGCGCGGCAACGACTACTTCCAGCGCCGCATCGTCTTCCCGCTCGCCGACGCGCGCGGCCGCGTGCGCGGCTTCCAGGCGCGCAAGCTCCACGACGACGACCCGCTGCAGGCGAAATACGTCAACTCGCCGGAGGGCGAGCTGTTCCGCAAGGGCGATCTCCTCTACGGGCTCGACACGGCGCGCCAGGCGATCGCCCGCGAAGACCGCGGGGTCGTCGTGGAGGGAAACACCGACGTGATCGCGCTGCGCCAGGCTGGGTTTGCGCCCGTCGTCGCCTCCATGGGCACCGCGCTCACCGAGGCGCAGCTGCGCGAGCTCGCCCGGCTGACGAAGCGGCTCTTCCTCTGCTTCGACTCCGATGCGGCCGGCCAGGACGCGACGCTGCGCGGAATGGAGCTCGCGGTGCGCGACGGCTTCACGGTTCGGGTCGTCCCGCTGCCTGCCGGAACGGATCCTGCGGACGACCCGGCCGCCTTCCAGGAGCGGTTGGCGAAGCCCGTGAGCTACCCCGTTCATCGGGTCCGGCTCGAGCACGCGCGGGCGAGCGATCGCGAGAGCGCGTTCGCGGCGATCCGCGCCTTTCTCACGTCGCTGCCCGACTCGCCAGAGCACCTCGACGCGATCCGCGTCGCCGCCGACCTCCTCGACCTGCCGCCCGAGACGCAGTCGGGGCTTGCGCCCGCCCGCGGTAGCGCGCGCACCGCCGGGGTCGTCTCGCCGCGGCTTCTCGACGCAGGCCACCGGCTCGAGCGCAGCGCGCTCGCCGGGGTTGCGGCGCACGAGTCGCTGCTGCCGGACCTCGAGCTGCTCGGTCCTGAGCACTTCGACGACGAGCTGCACCGGCGCGCGCGGGCCTACCTGCTCGGGCAGGAGGGGGCGGACGGCGACCTGACGGCTCTTCTCGCCGAGCTGTACGCGCTGCGGGACGAGGAGGAGATCACCCTCGAGACGGCGAGCCAGCTCCTACTCCGTTTGCGGGAGCGTGGGCTGCAGCGGGAGCTCGCAAGCGCCGACGGCGAACGCCTGGTCGAGCTCCAGCAGACGCTCGCGAAGCTGCGCGACGAGATCCGCGCTTTCGCTTGAGGTCGCGAACGGCCCGGCTACAATGGCCGCCGCCAATCCCCGGTAGCTCAATTGGCAGAGCATCCGGCTGTTAACCGGAGGGTTGTTGGTTCGAGTCCAACCCGGGGAGCTTCTCTCTCTGCGCTCGTCCGCTCCGCCGTTAGGCTCCGGCGGCGTGCCGGACATCCGTTCCCGCTTCGACGAGCTCCTGCGGCGCCTCGGCGAGATCTCCGACCTCGAGCGCATCTCCTCCCTGCTCAGCTGGGACCAGGAGACGAAGATGCCGCCGCTCGGCGCGCCCGCACGGGCCGAGCAGCGCGCGACGCTCGCCCGCCTCGCCCACGAGCTCGCCACGGCGTCGGAGCTCGGCGCGTTGCTCGACGAGCTGGGGGAGCTCGAGGAGAGCAGCGAGCCGGACTCGTTCGAAGCGAGCGTCATCCGCGTAGCGCGCCGCGACTACGAGAAGGAGCGCCGCGTCCCGAGCGAGCTGCACGCGGAGATGACACGGGCCGGGTCGCACGGGTATAGCGCCTGGCTCGAGGCGCGCGAGGCCGGCGACTTCGGCATTCTCCGCCCGCAACTCGAGCGCCGGCTCGCGCTCATGCACGAGTACCTCGCGTGTCACGAGCCGTACGACGACGCCTACGACGTCCTGCTCGACGACCACGAGCCGCGCATGCGAACCGCGGACGTCGAGGCGATCTTCGCGCGCCTGAAGGGCGAGCTCGTGCCTCTGATCGCCGGCCTCGGGACGCCGGTCGACGACTCATGCCTTCACGGCGACTTTCCGCCCGATCGGCAGCGGGAGTTCTCGCTCGAGGTGCTCTCGCGCTGGGGCATGGACGACCAGGCGTGGCGGCTCGACGACACCGTGCATCCGTTTGCGTCCGCGATCTCGGCGGCGGACATTCGGCTGACTGCGCGCTTCGGCCGGGCCGACCTGACCGGGGTCCTCTCGTGCCTGCATGAGTTCGGGCATGGCCTCTACGAGCGCCAGGTCGACGAGCGGTACGCCCGCACGCCGCTTCAGACCGGCGCCTCGTCGGCGTTCCACGAGTCCCAGAGCCGGTTGTGGGAGAACGTCGTCGGGCGCCGCCTCTCGACCTGGCGCTTCTTCTATCCGCGGCTCCAGGCAGCGCTCCCGGAAAGGTTCGCCGACGTCCAGTTGGAGTCTTTCCACCGGGCGCTGAACCGGGTCGCGCCCAGCGTCTGCCGTGTCGAGGCCGACGAGGTCACGTACCCGCTTCACATCGTCCTGCGCTTCGAGCTCGAGCGGCAGATGCTCGCGGGCGAGGTGGCTCCCGCCGACCTGCCGGAGGCGTTCGACGCGAAGCTCCGTGAGTACCTCGGCGTCGAGCCGGAGGGGGTCGTCGACGGCGTGCTGCAGGACGTCCACTGGTCGGACTCCAACTTCGGCTACTTCCCGACGTACGCAGTCGGGAACGTGATCGCCGTGCAGCTCTGGGAGCGCGCAACGAGTGAGCTTGGCGACCTCGATGAGGAGTTCGAGCGCGGAGAGTTCGGTTCTCTCCGCGAGTGGCTGCGCGAGCGAGTGCACCGCTGGGGTCGCGCTTTCGAGCCGCCGGAGCTGCTCGAGCGCGTCGTGGGCGGACCGCTCGATCCGGAGCCGTACCTCGCCTACCTGCGCGAGAAGGTCGAGGCGCTCTGAGAGTTAGGGCTAGCCCTTGCGGCGTTCGCGGTCGTCGATAGTCGGGAGGTTGGCGAGATCCCGCTCGACGCTCGCGGCGAACTCGTCTGCCTCGTCGTCACGAACGACGCGGAGACTCGCCTTCCGCCTGGCGCGCTGCCGGCGATGACGCGAATCGGTCCCGACCCGCTCTCCCAGCCGCGGCCACTCGGCGCCTGCGACCAGCACGACAGCGACCGCGAGCAAGGCTATGTACAGCCAGCTCACGCCGCGAGTCTAGCGCAGCGCTGCCGGCCCGGAACCAACGCGGGCTAGGGCTTCGGCTGCAAAGGGGAGCCCGAGTCAGCGCGATGCTTGAGCCAGGCGGTCCGCAGCTCGCGCGTCCGCTGTTCGAGGCCTTCGATCAGCCGACGCGCCTGAGCGCGCTCGCGCGAAAGCGCCTCGACTCGGCGGACCTCGGCCGCGATCTCGGCGAGTGGGCTCGCCGGATCCGCATTCAGCTTCGCCAGCCGCCCTTCGGCGCCGTGGAGCTGCGCCTCGGTGGCTCGCGACCAGCCGTCGGCCTGGTCGGCCAGCGTCCGCAGCTCACTCTCGGACGCCGCTTGGCCGCCGACCACCTCGCGAAGGCGTCCGTCAAGTTCGAGATCGAGGTTCTCGGGAAGGCGACTCACCTGGACGGGGCGGAGACTGCCAGATCCCGCCGGCTCGCGACGAGCTAACGCCGGAGCGTCACGGTCGTACGGAGGACGCGGGTGTTCGGGAGCACCGGCCCGACGTCCTCCATGTTCTTCGTCTCTTGGTAGTCCGACGCCGTGATGGCCACCAGGTCCTTGCCCGCCCGCCGTCCCGCCGTCCGGATCGAGAGCACGCCGTCGGAGTACCTGAACGGGACGAACTTGCCCCCGAGCCTGGCACGCAGCGAGAACGGGTCGACCCCGGAGCCCGAGTCGTGGATGGCGAAGCGGATCCGGCGGCCGACGACGGTCGTGCGGTCGAGGAGCCGGATCGACGGCGGGAACGTGTCGTTGACCCAGAAGCGGAACGCGAAGGCCCCCGGCTTCGCCCCGGTCGGCGTGTCGAAGACGAGGTCGTACGTGCCGGGATCGGGGAGTACCGCCGCCACGACCGGCTCCGCATGGCTGAAGCCTTGGTACGGGTTCAGGCTTGCCGGTATCCCGGGGTAGCCGACGACGCGGTTCTCGTCGTCGCCGGCGACGACGCGCGGTGAGACACGGACGCCCGGCGCGCGCCTGACGACCACGGCGCCGAAGTTCGCGACCTTCCGGCGCAGCGTGAACCGGAAGACCTGCTCCGGCCCACCGAGCCGGGTCGGCACTCGCGGCGCTAGGCCGCGCTCGGGGTAGCGATAGGAGGAGACGCGCGAGGCCAGCCCGGCCGTGTCGCCGCGGTAGACGCCCGGCCGGCGCAGCGTCCGGTGCGGGTCGAGCCCGAGTCGCGGCACCTCGACGCGGAACCAGAACGCCACCCGCCGGACGTCGCTTCCTCGGGTCAGGACGACGAAGCCCGCGCCGTCTCCCGCTCTCGCCGTCCGCGACACGGTGAGGCGGAGCGGCAGGGCCTGGCCCGCGACGAGCGTCGTCGCGAGCGGCGTGAGCGCGGCTCCCCGCGGCATCGACTGCACGGCGATCGACACGCTCCAGGGTGCGCTCCCGCCGCCGGCGTCCGCGGTCGCGAGCTGCTTCGTGCTCGAGAACCCACGGCGGACGAGGCCCCAGCCGAGCGAAGTCGGATTGGTGAAGAGCAGCGGCTGGTCGGCTCGGACGAGGTTGATCCGGCCGCCGCCCTCGCGCAGCGCCGAGACCTCGCCGGAGCCGCCCGGCGGATGCACCTTGTCTCCCGTCGAGGCGAGCGCGGACTTCACCTGCTGCACCGTCCACGTCGGATGACGCTGCAGGAGGAGCGCCGCACCGCCCGAGACGTGTGGCGTTGCCATGCTCGTCCCGTCCAACAATTCGAACGTGTCGGGCGGGATGGAGGAGAGGACACCGACCCCCGGCGCTGTCACATCCGGCTTCGGCAGGAGCGACACGGGCGACGGTCCGGAGGACGAGAACCACGCCGCGACGTCCGGATGCGTCCCGTCGCCTCCCAGGGTCGAAGCAGCGACCGTGATCGCGGCGGGTGTGTTCGCGGGCGAGCCGATCGAGCCGAACCCGGCGACTCCGAAGTCGTTTCCGGCTGCGACGACCGGCACGACGCCGGCGGCCGCCGCGTTGTCGAGGGCCTTGACGACGATGTCGCGGCGTGGCTGTACCTCGGGCTCCCCGATGGAGAGGTTGATGACGTTCATCCCGTCCGCCACCGCCTGGTCGATCGCCTTCGCGATCTCGGGCGAGTTGCCGTCGAGGCCGAAGTCCTTCGTCGGCACCGTCAGCGCCTTGTAGTTGCCGAGGTACGCCTTCGGCGCGATGCCCGAGATGAGGGAGCCGCCCTGGGCAGCGGTCGGCGTGTCGTAGTCGCCCGCCGCGATCCCGGCGACGTGGGTGGCGTGAAAGGAGAACTTCGGATCGAACGGCCTGGCCGCGTACTTCCAGTGCGTCGAAGCCGACGGGAACGCGCGCGCGACGATCACCTTCGGCGTCGTGTAGGCGGTGTTCCCTTTCGGGAAGCCGGCGGGGTACGAGAAGCCGGACGGTTTGAAGTACGGGTGCGCCTGGTCGATCCCGTCGTCGACGAGCCCGATCTTGATGCCCTGGCCGGCGGTGGCGAGGTTGAGGCCCCAGAGCGCGGTCGCGCCGATCAAGGTGGGCCCTCGATTCTGCGGGGTCGCGGCCGTCGACGCGGTCGTGTCGCGGAGCGCGTGGTACGTGACGGTCGGCCAGACGGTCGCGCCCGGGAGCTCGCGTAGGCTCGGCAGCTCGGCAGAAGGGAGGACGACCGAGACGCCGTCCAGCGCGACGCCGTAGTGCCAGCGGATGCGGGCGGCGGGAACGGCGACCGCGAGCCGCGCAGCGAGGGTCCGCTGCGCCGCGGCAAGCGTGCGGAGGTAGGAGACGGCCGCGGGCGCGCGCACCGCGAGTGAGTGGCGTCGGCGCGCGACGGTCGCGAGCGTCCGGTCGCGCCGGACCTCCACCGCAAGCGGAGGCCGCGGCAGCGTCACGACGACCTCGACGAGCCTTCCTGTTGGGCCTTTCTGCCCGGCCGCTCCGCCGCCGGCGACCAGTGCGAGAGCGGCCGCAAGAGCGAGCGCGAGAAGGAGGAGCGAGCGGCGCAGAGCGCGCATGGTACGTGCGTTTCGGCGCCTCGGGGCCGCGCCCGACCCGGCTACACTGACCCTCCGCGCGGATGTGGCGGAATTGGTAGACGCGCACGGTTCAGGTCCGTGTGGGCTT
>DAIMGZ010000057.1:0-11389 GCA_036723535.1 Gaiellaceae bacterium | reverse complement strand
TGCTCAGATCACTGCGCTTCCGGCTGCCGGCGCTGTTCCTGCTCGGCATCGTGCTCGCCGGCGTCGTCGCGACGCTGATCGCCGTCCGCTTTTTCCAGAGCTACACCCGCACGCATGCGGCCGGCGAGCTGCGGGCGGAGTCGGCCGGGATCGTGCGGCTCTACGAGCAGCAGGCGGGTAGGGGAGACGTCTCGCTCCGCAACCTCCAGCTCGCGCTCGGCGGGGACCGGGTGTACTGGGTTCCGGCTGTGCCGAGAGGCTCGTTGTTCGCGGGGCCGCTGCCGGAGCTCCCGAGCCGCGCCGTGCCGCTCGCGAGGCTCCTCGACGGCAAACCATCGGCGTTCGACCTCCACGTGCACAGCGGGTCCTATCTCGCCGTAGGTCAGGTCGTCCAGCTCGCGGGCCTCCCCGTGGGCGCGCTCGTCGTAGCGAAGCCCGAGTCGGCCTTGCGCAGCCGCTGGCTCCAGCTCGTGTGGGAGCTTGCTCTTGCCTTCGGGATCGGGATTCCGGTCGCGGGCGCTCTCGTCGTCTACTTCTCGCGGCGGATCGCCCGGCCGCTCGAGGCCCTCTCGGCGGCGGCGGACGAGGTCGCGGGAGGCAACTACGACGTCGCTCTCCCCGAGCGCACCGGCGGCAGCGAGGTCGAGCGGCTCGCCGCGCACTTCGGCGAGATGGCCGCAAGACTTGCGGAGTCTGAGGAGCTCTCCCGTCACTTCCTCATGTCGGTCTCGCACGAGCTGCGGACGCCGCTGACGGCGATCCGCGGCCACGTCGCCGCGCTACGGGAAGGCGTCCTCGACGAAGAGGAGGCAAGACGGCGGTCGCTCGAGGTGATCGCGGAGGAGGCGCTGCGGCTGGAGCGCCTCGTGGGGGACGTCCTCGACCTCGCGAAGCTCGACGCGCGCCGTTTCGCGCTGCTGCGCGAGGAGGTCGACATGCGGGCGCTCTGCGAGCGCGCCTACGCGACGTTCGCCGAGGAGGCGCGGGCACGCGGTGTCGAGTACGAGCTCGCGCTCGGGGACGGAGCGGTGCTCGTCACCGACGGCGACCGGGTGCTGCAGATCGTCTCGAACCTGCTCGCGAACGCGCTCCACTGGACGCCCTCAGGCGGGCGAGTCGACCTCGAGCTCAGCAGGCGCGACGGCGAGGTGATGGTGGCGGTCGCCGACACAGGCCCCGGCATCGCGCCGCAGGAGCAGGAGCGGATCTTCCGTCCGTTCTGGTCCGCGGACGGGAGCGGCACCGGCCTCGGACTGACGATCGCGCGGGAGCTTGCGCTCGCGCTCGGCGGTCGGTTGGAGCTAGAGAGCACGCCCGGCCGCGGCAGCCGCTTCGTGCTCGTCCTCCCGGTGAAGACTCAGCCTGCTTGACGGTCTTCGAGGCGGTACACGACGGCGCCGTCGCGCGTCAGTCCCTCCTCGAGCCGCGCCAGCCGTTCCTCGACGCTGCGCCAGCCGGACGCGATGAGATCGACGAGCAGGGCGAGATCGTCGACGCGTGCATGCCGTTCGGTCAGGAGGTCTCCCTCGATCCGCTCGAGCCGACGAATGGCCTGGTTCGTCAGCCCCCGTACCTCGGCGAGGTGGCGGGCGCTCGGCCGGAAATGCTGCCGGAGCCCGTCCTGGATCGCCTCGGGGAGGCCCGCCTCGAACCGGGCAGTTGTCGCGGCAAGCGTCTCGACGGCGCTTCGCGCTCGCTGGAGCGCCGCGTCGAACGCGGCAGGATCCGTTCGGCCCGAAGCGGCGTCCTCGATCCGCTGCTGCGCGCGGGCGATCGCGTCCATGTCCACGGAAGCGACGGTACAACTGGCGTCGGATGGATCTCTCGGAGCTCGAATACGACCTGCCGACGCAGCTGATCGCGCAGCATCCGGCCGAGCGGCGCGACGCGTCGCGGCTCCTCGTGTACGAGCGCGAGACCGGCGCCGTCCGCCACCGCACCTTCGCCGAGCTGCCGGACGAGCTGCAGGGGGAGCTCGTCGTCGTCAACGACACGAAGGTCGTGCCGGCGCGGATCCCGATCTCCTCGCCACGGGGCGAGGTGCTGTTGCTCGAGCGGCTCGAGGACGGAAGCTGGGAGGCGCTCGCGCGACCGACGCGGCGGCTGCGGGCCGGCCGCCGGTACGGACCGGTCGAGCTGCTCGAGCACCTCGGGGAGGGACGCTGGCGCCTCCGCCTCGACGGCGAGCCGGCGGGCCGGACGCCGCTGCCGCCGTACATCACCGAGCTGCTCGGCGATCCGTCCCGCTACCAGACCGTGTATGCGCGCGAGCCGGGCTCCGCGGCGGCGCCAACTGCCGGCCTGCACTTCACGCCGGAGCTGCTCGCGCGGCTCGACCCGGTGCGGGTCACGCTCCACGCAGGGCTGGACACGTTTCGCCCGGTGTCGGAGGAGCGGCTCGAGGAGCACCGGATCCACGGCGAGCGCTACGCGGTCGAGCCGGAGGCATGGGAGCGGATCCGCGCGGCCGACCGCGTGCTCGCCGTCGGCACGACGACCGTGCGCGTGCTCGAGACGACCGCGCGCGGCGGCCCGCTCTCCGGCCGCACGGAGCTGTTCGTGACCCCGGGCTTCGAGTTCCGGCGCGTCGACGCGCTCCTGACGAACTTCCATCTGCCGCGCTCGACGCTGCTCGCGCTCGTGATGGCCTTCGCGGGGATCGAGGAGACCCGGCGTCTCTACCGGCTCGCAATCGAGGAGCAGTACCGCTTCTACTCCTTCGGCGATGCCATGCTAATCCACTGATGCTCGACCACGTCACGATCCGCGTCTCCGATCGCGAGGCGGGCCGCCGCTTCTACACGGCCGTGCTCGGGGAGCCGACCTACGCGGGAGCCGAGTTCGACGAATGGAATGACTTCTCGCTCGCGCAGGCAGACGACGAGCATCCCGTGACGCGCCACCTGCACGTCGCGTTCGCGGCTCGCTCGCGTGAGGACGTCGACGCCTTCTGGCGGCGCGGCGTCGACGCCGGCTATCGGAGCGACGGGGAGCCGGGGGAGCGCCCGCAGTACAGAGCCGACTACTACGGCGGCTTCCTCCTCGACCCCGACGGGAACAGCGTCGAGGCTGTCCATCGGCCCGACCGGACCGAGACCGGCCCCCCGATCGACCACCTCTGGATCGGGGTCGCCGACCTCGATGCGAGCCGGCGCTTCTGGCAGACGGTCGCTCCCATCCTCGGGCTGCAGGTGGAGGCTGGGCGCTGGCCCGGGCTCGTCGCGGTCGCGGGCAACCACCGCCATCTCATGCTCGTGAGGGACGGCCGCCCGCCGACGGAGCACCTCCACCTCGCTTTCCCGGTCCTGACGGACGAGGCTGTAGCCGAGTTCCACCGCGTCGCGACCTCGGGCGGCTATCGCGACAGCGGCGGTCCGGGAGAACGGCCCCAGTACCACGCCGGCTACGTCGGCGCCTTCGTCCTCGATCCCGACGGCAACAACGTCGAGGCGGTGAACCACACATGAGCGTAGGCTCGACGGAGCTCATCAGGGAGCGGAGGCGCCGGCTTCGCCGGCGCCGGGAGCGGGAAACATGAAGCCCCGGGCCGCGAATGAATGGCGGGACTTCTGGCGGGACGGCGGCGAGCGCGAGCTCGCCGTGCAGCTGGACGAGCTCGAGCCGTTCAGCGTTCGCATCGCGACCCTGCTCGGCAGCGGCGCCCCCGAGCGTGCCCTCGTCGCGGAGCTCGGCCGCATCCGCGAGCACGAGCTGGGTGCGCAGCCTGATCCGGGGCGCGACGCCGAGCTCGCCCGGCGGATCCACTCGTGGTTTCCGGGAACGCGGTGAGCGAGACGTTCACCGTCACCGCGCGCGACGGTTCCGCGCGCGCCGGCATCCTGCGCACGGCGCACGGCGAGGTGCGCACCCCGGCGTTCCTGCCCGTCGGGACGAAGGCGACGGTCAAGGCCGTGGATCCCGACGAGCTGCGCACGGTCGGCGCGGAGATCGTGCTCTGCAACACGTACCACCTCCACTTCCGGCCCGGAGAGGAGCTGATCGCCGAGCTCGGCGGCCTGCACGCCTTCATGGGCTGGGACGGGCCGATCCTCACCGACTCCGGCGGCTTCCAGGTCTTCTCGCTGCGCGACACGCTCCTGAAGGTGGACGACGACGGTGTCACGTTCCGCTCCGTCTACGACGGCCGGCCGGAGCGCTTCACCCCCGAGCTGGCGGCGCGCGTGCAGGAGCAGCTCGCCTCCGACGTGGCCATGTGCCTCGACATCTGCCTTCCGGCCGGCGTCCCGGCCGCCGAGCTAGAGGAGGCGGTGCGGCGAACAACCCTCTGGGCGGCGAGACAGCGCGACCTGCCGCGCGCGCCCGGGCAGCTCCGCTTCGCGATCACCCAGGGTGGGCTCGACTCCGAGCTCCGCCGCCGCTCCTCGGAGGAGCTCGTGGCGCTCGACTTCGACGGGTACGCGATCGGAGGGCTGAGCGTGGGGGAGCACCGCTCGCCGATGTTCGAGGCGACGGCCGCGGCCGCGGCTCTCCTCCCGGAGGACAGGCCACGCCATTTCTTGGGGATCGGCGACCCGGAGGGCGTGCTCGAGGTGATCGCCCGGGGCGTCGACACGTTCGACTGCGTCTTGCCGACGCGCACCGCGCGCACGGGCAGCGCGATCACACGCGAGGGCCGGCTCAACCTTCGCAACGTCCGCTTCGCCCGCGACGAGCGGCCGCTCGACGAGAGGTGCGCCTGCCCGGCTTGCTCCCGCTTCAGCCGTGCCTACATCCGGCACCTCGTCAACCAGCAGGAAATCCTCGGGTTGCGCCTGCTCAGCCTGCATAATCTGCGCTTCCTGCTCGATCTCGCGGCGGCGGCGCGGCGGGCGATCGAGCGCGGTGAGTTCCTCACGTGGAAGGACGAGGCGCTCGAGCGAGCGAAGGGAGCTATCGGTTCATGATCGCAGCGAGCGGCGGGTCGGGGTTCTTCCTGATCATCATCGTCGCGTTCCTCGTCCTCTGGTTGATCGTCGTGCGGCCGCAGCGGAAGCGGCAGACGCGGCAGCAGCAGATGGTCAGCGAGCTGCGCGTCGGCGACGAGGTGCTCACGGCCGGTGGGATCTACGGCACGATCTCGCGCCTCGACGAGAACGAGGTGTCGGTGGAGATCGCGCCCAAGCTCGAGGTGCGTGTGGCGCGGCGGGCGATCGCAGGCGTGACGCGCGAGCCGGAGCCGGAGGAGGCCGTCGAGGCGGGAGAACCGCAGGGCGACGGCGAAGAAAGGTGGCAATCGGCCTTCGACGACGAGAAATCGGCCGGTTCAGGGGCCGGCGACGCGTCGAACGAGGAGAACCGCGGCTAACCTTTTCCGCGGTCTTGAAGGAAACGTTGTGAGAGAGCGCCGCAAGTACCTCCTGCTCATGGGCACGATCGCAGCCGCGCTCGTGGGCGCGGTGCTGCTCGCGATCCCGGGCTCGCCGGCATACCAGAAGCCGACGCTGGGGCTCGACCTGCAGGGCGGGATCGAGGTGATCCTCCGCGCCGTCCCGGACAAGGGGCAGCACTTGACTACGGCCGGGATGCAGACGGCGCAGAACGTCATCGACAGCCGCGTCAACAAGCTCGGCCTGACCTCCCCGAATGTCGCCATCCAGGGTGGGAACGAGATCGTCGTCCAGCTCGCCGGCGTCCACGATCCGGCGAAGGCCGCGAAGATCATCGGCACGACGGGCAAGCTCCTGTTCTTCGACTTCGAGCCCGACCTTGCGCCCCCGACGGTGAACGCGAGTGGCCAGCCGACGCCGCTCACCTCGCTCTACAGCCTGCTCACGGCGGTGAAGAGCCAGGCGAAGAAGGGCACGCCCGCGGGCTACTACCTCCTCAAATCGAAGACCGTCACGACCAAAGCCACGACGAAGGTCAAGGGCAAGAAGCCGAAGCCGAAAACGACGACGACCCATAAGACGCTGCAGGGGCCGGCTCCGATCCGCCAGCTCCTGCTGCCGTACGGCGGCAAGCAGCCGCCGCACACGCAGATCTTTGCCGTGCCCGCGAATCGCCTCGTGGTGCACTCGATCGGCGGCAAGCAGTGGTACCTCTTCAAGGACTTCCCCCCGTCCCCCAAGCGGCCCAACGGCCCGCCGGAGCTGACCGGGACTGACCTCGTCGAGTCGGGGATCATGGCCGACATCAACGCGCAGACCGGTCAGCCCGAGGTCGTCCTCGCGTTCACCCATCACGGCGCGCAAGAGTTCCAGCGGATCACGAAGGCGGAGTACCAGCGCGGCCAGCGAAACGCCGGGTTCGCCGGAAAGTCCGGGGACCACAACCTGAGCACCATCGTGCAGTACGCCGGACACAACGCGATCGTGCTCGACGGCGTGCTCCAGTCGACGCCGTACATCGACTACACGGACAACAGCCTGAGCGAGGGGATCGCGGGTGGCGGCGCGACGATCCAAATGGGCGCAGGCGGGCTCGCCGCGGCCAAGTCGCTCGCGCTCGTCCTTCAGAGCGGCTCGTTGCCCTACACCTTCCAGCCGATCGAGCGCACGGACGTCTCGGCGACGCTCGGCAAGAGCTCGCTGCACCAGGCGATCTACGCTGCGGTTGCGGGCCTGCTGATCGTCGCGCTTTTCCTGCTCCTGCTGTACCGCTTCCTCGGCCTCGTCGCGGTCGCCGGCCTTGCGATCTACGGGCTCCTCTACTACACGGCGATCCTCCTCTTCAACGTCACGCTGACGCTGCCGGGCTTCGCCGGCCTGATCCTCACGATCGGCGTGGCTGCCGACGCGAACGTAGTCGTGTTCGAGCGCATCAAGGAGGAGGTGCGGGCCGGTCGATCGGTGAGGGCCGCGATCGCCGCCGGCTACGGCAAGGGCTTCCACACGATTCTCGACGCGAACGTCGTGACCGTGATCACGGCGATGGTCATCTTCCTCATCGCGGTCGCGGACGTGAAGGGCTTCGCCCTGATGCTCCTGATCGGCACCCTGATCTCGCTGCTCACGGCGGTCGCGGCGACGCGCGCGATGCTCGGCCTGCTGAGCGGTTTCCGCTGGTTCGACAACCCGCGCTTCATGGGCGCGCACGGGCAGCAGACGGCCAAGTGGCTCCAGATCGACTTCATGCGGCGTCGCTATTGGTGGTTCGCGCTCTCGGGCATCGTGATCCTCGCCGGCGCGGTCTCGCTCGGCGTGCGCGGCCTCAACCTCGGGATCGACTTCAAGGGCGGGACGCAGGTCACGTTCAAGACGCACAAGGCGTACTCGCAGTCCTCGCTCGTCTCGTTCATGGCGAAGCAGGGCCAGCGCGACGCCGTCGTCCAGGGGGCCGGCTCGAGCGTGCACGGCGACTTCAAGCAATGGCAGATCCGGACGAAGTCGCTCCCGAGCTCACAGCAGTCCAACCTGACCCAGGCCCTGCAGCGCGACCTCGGCGCCTACTCGACCGGGGCGAAGAACGTCTCGGGCACGTTCGGGCACCAGATCGCGATCGACGCGATCTACGGGATCATCGTCTCGCTGCTCCTGATCACCATCTACATCGCCATCCGGTTCGACCGGAAGTTCGCGATGCCGGTGATCCTCGCGATGCTGCACGACATAGCCGTCACGGTGGGCGTCTACGCGCTCGTCGGCAAAGAGGTTTCGGTCAACACCGTGGCCGCCGTGCTGACGGTGCTCGGCTACTCGATCTACGACACGATCATCATCTTCGACCGCATCCGCGAGAACATCCCGTTGATGCGGCGCTCGCCGTTCGCGACGATCGCCAACGTCTCGCTGTGGGAGACGATCAGGCGTTCGCTGGCCACGACGTTCATCACGCTGCTGCCGATCATCTGCCTCGAGATTCTCGGCGGCGCGACGCTCAAGGACTTCGCCTTCGCGCTCATCGTCGGCGTCACGTCGGGTGCCTACTCCTCGATCTTCTTCGCCGCGCCGCTGCTCACGATCTGGAAGGAGCGCGAGCCGGACTACGCGCGGCGGAAGGCTCAGGTCGAGGCCGGCACGCTGTCCGCGGACGGCGACGGCCGCCGGCGCGGATCGGTCGGCGATGCCGGAACGGCCGCTCTCGCCGCGTCGGAAGCGGCGCTCTCCGCCGAGCCCACGCCGGAGCTCGTCGACGTGGTGACGGCGACTCCTTCGGAGCCGTCCGCGCAGGCGCGGCGCGAGAAGCGGCGGCAGCGCCGGCGCTCGAGGCCACATGGCCGCGCGCGGTAGCAGCCGGCTGCTCCTCGAGACGCTCGAGGAGCTACTCGCCGAGCTGCCGAGCCGCGTGCGCGGTGGCCGCGAGCGACTGTCGGACGGCGCCCTCTCGGCGCTACGGAATGTCGCCGACGAGCTCAACCTCGTGACGCGCGACGAGCTAGAGGAGCTCGAGCTCCGTGTCGCGCAACTCGAGCACCGCTTGCGGCTCCTCGAAGCGCCGCGCGACCTGCCGCCCGCCGCCTAGTTCTAAGGCTCGTCGTCGGCCATCGCGCGCACCGCCGCGTGGCGTGCGGCGCTCGTCGGCCGGCGGATCCGGTCGACGGTCGCGCTAAAGCGCTCGACGTCGTAGACGATCCAGCCGCAAATCGCCGCGAGCGGGAGCTCGGCGAAGACCGCCTCGAGGATCGCCTGTGTGCGTTCGGTCGCGCCGCTCGACGTCGTGATGTCGAACCATGCGTCGCAGACAAGCATCGTCCCGGCGACGGCGGCGAGTGGCACGAGCCACTTCGAGCCGTGCACGATCATCCATGCGGTTGTCCCGATCGCCGCCAGCAGCGCGAGGTCGAAACCGACCCACGCGAGGTCGTAGTCGTCCGCTACATGCCTCGACGGGAGCGTGAACGTCAGCCACAGCGTCCATGGAACGAGCGCAATCGCGACGAGCGAGAGGAGGCGTGGAATCCAGCGCGGCAGGACAGAATGGGGTGGCATGGGTACGTTGTACCCTGATTGGGTGCGCTTGCCCAGGGCCGAGAAGCTCCTCGCGTGGGCGGCAGCGTTTGTCGGCGTGATCGGGCTCGTGTCGGCGCTGACGCCGGAGATGGCGAACCGCGTCGAGATCGTCCGGGGCATCCTGCCGCCGGGCTGGCCGGAAGCTGCGCGAGTCCTCACGGTCGCTTTCGCGATCGGTCTGATCTGGCTCTCGCGGTCGCTTGCGAAGCGCCGCCGGCGTGCATGGCAGCTCGCGGTCGCCGTCGTCGTCGCGTCCGCCGCAGCGCACCTCGCGAAGGGCCTGGACTTCGAAGAGGCCGCGATCTCGCTGCTCCTGCTCGTTGCGCTCGTCCGCCGGCGGCACTGCTTCGACGTGCCCGGCGGCCGCGCGAGCGTTCGGCCGCTGCTCGGCCTCGGAGCGGCGTTCGCGGGCATCGCCGCGGTCGCCCTCGGGGACGAGCTGCGCGGCGCCGAGCTCTCGCACCGCACCGCGGACGCGCTCCTCGGTCTCGGCATCGCCCTCGCTTTCCTCGCTCTCTACTACTGGCTGCGGCCGTTCGGGCAGGTCGTCGCGCAGACAGTGGGGGAACGGCGAGTAGCCCGGGCGCTCGTGGACGCGTACGGCAGCGACAGCCTCTCCTTCTTCGCCCTGCGGCGCGACAAGAGCTACCTGTTCTCGCCGTCGCGCCGCGCCTTCCTCGCCTACCGCGTCGTCGCCGGCACCGCTCTCGTCAGCGGCGATCCCGTCGGCGCCGAGGCGGAGATCGACGACCTCCTTGCGGAGCTGCAACGTCTCGTCCGCGCGCACGGCTGGCGGCTTGCCGTCGTCGGCGCCTCCGAGGAGCACCTCGACCGCTACCGCGCGCTCGGGCTCAAGCCGGTGCCGATGGGGGAGGAGGCGGTGCTGCGGCCGGAGACGTTCTCGCTCGAGGGGCGGGCGATCCGCAAGGTGCGGCAGTCGGTCTCGCGGCTCCGCAAGGCCGGCTACACGTTCCGCGTCGTCGCAGCCGACGAGGTCGAGCCGGGCCTCCGGGCCGAGCTCGCGGAGGTCTCCGCGGCCTGGCGCGGCGGCGAGACGGAGCGCGGCTTCTCGATGGCGATCGACGAGCTCCACGTCCCGGGGACGGTGCTCGCCCTCGCCGTGGCCGGGGACGGGCGCATCGGCGGCTTCCTCCATCTCGCCCCGTCGCCGGCGGGCGGCGGCTGGTCGCTGAGCACGATGGAGCGCCGCCCGCACGCGCCGAACGGCCTGACGGAGTTCCTCGTCGTCGAGACGCTCGCGTGGGGGAAGGAAACGGGGGCGAGCGAGCTGTCCCTCAACTTCTGCGCGCTGACCGACTTCCTCGCGCCGGAACGGATGACGACGCCGGTGCGCCGGCTCATTCGCCGCGGGCTCCTGCTCGCCGACAACGTCTTCCAGCTGGAGCGGCTCTACTCGTTCAACCGGAAGTTCTTCCCCGAGTGGCGCCGCCGCTACATCTGCGTGGAGCACTTCACGGACCTGCCGGCGGTCGGGCTCGCCTACCTCCACGCCGAGTCGCTGCTCGTTCCGCCAGGCCCGTGGACCCGGCGGCGCGAAGCCCGTCGCCGCGCCGCGGCCTGACGGCAGCCAGTCAAGCGCCTAACCTGTTCCGCGTGAGCACGACGCGCAGCATCGGCCGTCTTTCCGAGATCGCGCAGGTCATGGTGCGCCACGGCTTCGGCTACTTCCTCGAGGCGCACAAGCTCAGCGACCTTCTGCCGGGCCGGTCGGCGGAGGATCGCCTTTCCTCGGTTGCCGCCGAGCACGGCGCAGCGTCGGCGCGTGGCCAGCACCTGCGCGATGTGCTCGACGAGCTCGGGCCGACGTTCGTGAAGTTCGGGCAGCTCCTCTCGACGCGGCCCGACGTCGTGCCCCCCGACATCGTCGCCGAGCTGCGTTCCCTCCAGGACGACGTACGACCGTTCCCGTTCGAGCAGGCCGAGCGGGTGATCGAGGAGGAGCTGGGGAACACGCTCGAGCGTCTGTTCGTCGAGTTCGACCCGACGCCGGTCGCGGCCGCGTCGATCGGCCAGGTGCATCGCGCGACCCTGCCGAACGGGCGCAAGGTCGCCGTCAAGGTGCAACGGCCGGGCGCCCCACGCCAGATCGAGGCCGACCTCGGCCTTCTCTACCAGGCGGCGAAGCTTGCGCGCGAGCGGATCCGGGCGCTCGACTTCGTCGATACGCGTCAGCTCGTGGACGAGTTCGCCCGGTCGATCCGGCAGGAGCTCGACTACCGGCTCGAAGGCCGCAACGCGCAGAACTTCCACCGCCACTTCGCAGGCAACCCGCACGTCCGCATCCCGAAGGTCTACTGGCAGTACTCGCGCGCCCGCGTGCTCACGCTCGAATGGATCGACGGGATCCAGCTCGCCGACGTCGACCTCGTGGCGATGACGCTCGAGGAGCGGCGCGAGCTCGCGTACCGGATCACCGAGGCCTGGATGACGATGATCTTCCGGCACGGCTTCTTCCACGGCGACCCGCACCCGGCGAACAT
>DAIMGZ010000056.1:5595-11473 GCA_036723535.1 Gaiellaceae bacterium | reverse complement strand
TCGGACATCCGGTCCGGCGTCCAGGGCGGGTCGAAGGTGAGCTCGAGCTCGACCTCGTCGATGCCCTCGACCTGCCGGATGGCACTGTCGATGTCCTGCGCGATGAGCGGCCCGGCGGGGCAGCCCATGGAGGTCAGGCTGTAGGTGACCTTCGCGGTCGAATCCTCGACCTCGACCTCGTAGAGAAGCCCGAGATCGACGATGTCCATACCGAGCTCGGGATCCTCGACCTGGCGCAGGACCTCCAGCACCTCTTCCTTCGTCGCCACGAGGCCAGTCTAGAGGCGCGTACCATCTCGCCGTGCTCCTCGCCGGCGGCAACAAGTTCGTCGAGGTCGTGATCTTCCTCTCGTCGACCGTGCCCGTGGTCGGCATGGTCTGGTTCGCATGGTGGTTCCTCCGCGCTGGCAAGCGGTACGACGAGCGCGAGCGGGCGGCAAGAAGCCGCAAGTAAGGGCCGGGCGCCTGCGGCGCCCCCGGCGACTAATGCAGCCGCGCTACAGCGCGGGCGCGATGTTCTGATTGACCCGGAAGACGTTGTCCGGGTCGTACTGCGCCTTGATGCGCGCGAGGCGGTCGTAGTTCGCGCCGTACATCCCGCGGACTCGATCCGGCTCGTCCATCGCGAAGTTCGAGTACCCGCTCCCGATCGCGTACGGCTTGATCGCGTCGGAGTACGACCGCGACCAGTCCCTGATCGCGCTCGCGTTCGCCGGATCGGGATCGACACCGGCGAACACACCTGCCCAAACGGCGTCGCGGTACGACCACGCGGTCTCGTCGTTCCCGACCCGCCCGGCTGCGCCGTCGATCGCATAGAGGTGCATCGTCGACTTCCACGTCGGCATCGCGGGGCCGTGTTCGGCGTGCACCGCGATCGCCTCGTCGGGGATCTCCCGGATGAACTCGCCGCGCCAATACCACTGGTCGCCGGGCGGGTAAAGGGCATCGAAAGCCGAGTTCCACATCGGGAGGGGCAGCGGCGCTATCCCGTCGAGAAGCGGCATCCCGAACGAGCGCGCCTCGCGCAGCGCCTCGGACTCCTCCTCGCCGGCCTGCGTCCACGCGACCCCGCAGACCTTGCGCAGGTGCAGCTCCTCGGGGAACGGCGGTGCCGGCGGAACCGACAGGAAGGCGAAGAAGCCGCTCACCTCGTCCGGCAGAGTGGGCAGGAAGTCGCGATACCACGTCAACAGCTCGGCCGCTTGGTCGAGGTCGTAGAACACCGGCCCCGCGAGGACGGTCGTCACCGGGTGGCAGCGGAACGAGAACGACGTGACGACTCCGAAATTGCCGCCGCCTCCCCGCAGCGCCCAGAAGAGATCCGGCTCCCGCTCGGCGTCCGTCTGCACGATCGAGCCGTCGGCCAGGACGACCGTGGCCCCGGCGAGGTTGTCGATCGTGAGGCCGAACGCCCGCGTCAGGTGGCCGACACCGCCGCCGAGCGTCAGCCCGCCGACACCGGTCGTGCCGATGATCCCGACCGGCACGGTCAATCCATGCTCGTGCGTGTCCGAGACGACCTTGTTCAACGTCGCCCCACCGCCGACGTGCGCCATGCGCGCGCCGGGGTCGACGGTGACCTCGTTCAGCTCCGAAAGGTCGATGACGAGCCCGTCGTCGATCGAGCCGAGCCCGCCGCCGTTGTGGCCGCCGCAGCGTACGGCGATCGGTAGGCCGTGCTCCGTCGCGTAGCGCACCGCCGCGGCGACGTCCGCCTCGTCGAGGCAGTACGCGATCGCGGCCGGCCGCTTGTCGATCATGGCGTTGTACAGCGCCCGCGAATCGTCGTAGTCGGGTGTGCTGGGCTCGACCACCCGTCCCTTCACGGCCGACGCCAGGCCCTCGACGGAAACAGCCATTTCTCCTCCCCTGTCGGTGTGGCGACGATGGTACGACGCCCTCGTGCGAAAGGGAAGACGGTTCGGCTTCCGATTTAGTAACCGAGCAGCCGCACTTCCTCGCGGCGCTCGCGCGCGAAGAAGTGGATGCCGTCGACGAACCGCACCCAGTTGCAGCGGGTGCACATGAGAAGCGAATGCGTGCGCGCGCTGTCGGCGAGGAAGCGGACGCCGCGCAGGAGGTCTCCGTTCGAGACGCCGGTCGCGGCGACGATCACCTCGCCGGGAGCGAGGTCCTCGGTGCGGAAGACGCGTTCGTAGTCGTCGATCCCCGCCTCTCGCAGCTCCTCGATCTCGCGCCGGGAGGTGGGCCAGAACTGCGCCTGCAGCTCGCCGCCGAGGCAGCGGAGCGCTGCCGCCGAGAGCACCGCCTGCCGGGTACCGCCGATCCCGATCGCGAGGTGGTCGTTGGTGCCGCGGATCGCTGCGGAGATCGAGGCGGTGACGTCGCCGTCCTGGATCAGCTTGATCCGTGCGCCCGAGTTGCGGATCTCCTCGATCAGGTCATGGTGGCGCGGGCGGTCGAGGATGATCGTCGTCACGTCGTTCACGCGCCGCCCGAACGCCTCCGCGATCGCTTCGATGTTCTCGCCGACCGGGCGGAGGAGGTCGATCGAGCCGCGGGCGCGCGGGCCGACCGCCATCTTGCGCATGTAGATGTCGGGAAGCGTGGTGAAGCGACCCGGGTCGCCGACCGCGATCATCGACATCGCGCCGTTGCCGCCGCGCGCTACGACGCCGCGGCCCTCGAGCGGGTCGAGCGCGAGGTCGACCTCCTTTCCCCCGATCCCGACGATCGCGCCGGGCGTGAGGCCGCCCGAGTCGTCGAACGACCCGAAGACGATGCGGCCGCTGATCGGCAGGATGTCGAGCGTGGCCCGCATGCCGGTCGCGGCCGCCTCCTCCGCGGCGTCCTCGTCCGCACGGCCGAGCCAGCGCGCCGAAACGAGAGCCGCCCGCTCCGTCGCCCGCAGATATGCCTGGCACTGGCAGGGCCGCTCCTCCTCGGCCGTGTACGCCGGCCCCTCGCTCAACGCGCCACCGTGCGGCTTCGTTCGGCGGCGTCGAGGACGAGATCCGCGACCGTTCTCGCCGCCTTGTCCGCGTCCTCGTTCTCGATCACCGGCACGCCCTCGCGCCGCGCGCACGCGACAACGAGCTCCTGCACTCGACGGATGTCGGCGAACCGGTCGAGGTAGCGGGACTCCGGCCGCTCCGAATCCTCGTCGCGGTAGTGGAAGTGGCGCGCGTGCTCCTCCTCGTCCGTGATCGAAAGGACGACGAACACCGAGACAGCGAGGTCCGGCCGCGGCAGCTCGACCATCCCGGGAACGAGGTGGACTCCCTCGAGCACGAGCGACCAGCCCTCCTCGAGAGCGCGCTCGGACGAGGCGCGGACGCCGACGAGGACGTTTCTCGCCTGCTGCAGGAAGCCGAAGTCGACCGGGTCGTCGGCATCGGGATAGACGTCGCCCGCCTCGAAGCTCGACTGGTGGATCGCCGGCATGAACGCGCGGGAGAAGAAGGCACGCATCGTCTGCCGGACGAAATCGGTCGAGGTCACGCGCGTAATGCCGAAGCGGTACGCGAGCTCCGTCGCGACCGTCGACTTGCCCGTGCCCGTGGCGCCGCCGATGAAGACCATGATCGGCAGGTCGAGCTCGCGGAGCTCCTGGTAGCGGCGCAGACGCCTGATCGTCGCGTGTCCCTCCTCCTCGCCGAGCACCTCGACGGCAAGCTCGTCGAGCCGCTCGAGCTCGATCTGGCCGCGACCGCTCTCGAGAAGCTCGTCGCCGACGCGGCTCGCGAGCGCGTACGCGCGGTGTCCCGCCACCCCCGCGGCCATGAGCGAGCGCGCCATCAGCCCGCGCGAATAGGGCAGCCCGAGATCTCCGCCGCCGAGCGGGAGCGGCATGATCCGCCGCGGCGAGTTCATGCCCGGCTCCGGTCCGGCACGAGGGCGAGGATGCGCTCGTCGAGCTCGTCGGACACGATGTCGTTCGCCGCGAGGACGACCTCCGCGCCGCGCGCGAGGGCGGTTTCTGCGACGACGTCGACGGCGGCCGCCTTGAGCTCGACGAGGTAGACCTCGGCCTCGACGCGCTCGAGCTCCTCTCGCAGCGCGTCGCGCCTCGCGAGGTTCCGGGAGACATGGACGACTTCAGCGTCGAGATCGTCGACCGGTGCGGGGCCGGCCGTGAAGACGGCGGTGCGCCGCCCGAGCAGCGGCTCGGTGGGCCGCAGGCGCAGCTCTGCCGCGACGACCGGAACGTCGGAGATCGAGCGGATCGCGTCGCGGTCTGCGCCCCCGGTGTCGACGACGAGATCGGAGACCAGGACTCGATACGCATTGAGGCCGGCCCGTACGTCGTGGGCGCCGTTCGTGACGAGGATGCGGGCGTCCGCTGCGACCGGCGGCAGCGCGGCGCCGCTTCCGTCGAAGATGAGCAGCTCCGGGTCGAGCTCCTGCGCGAGCGTCACTCCCTCGAGCACGTTCGAGTCGAACGGCGAGCCCGCGAGCCCGCCGCCGGCGCGGCGGCAGCCCACCGCCGGGACGCCCGCAAGCGCAGCCACCTCGAGGTGGTCGGAGGCAGCGTGCCTGCCGGAGCGAGAGAGCGCGAGCAGGTCGTCGAGCGTCGGCGGCGTCTCGACGAGCTCCGGCTCCGCCGGCCCCCCTCGTCCCATCGCGACGACGACGACACGACGGTCGTGGGCGAGGAGGCGCGCGACGTGCGCAGCCGCGGCGGTCTTCCCCACGCGCTTGCCGAGGCCGATCACCGCAAGCGACGGCGTCGCGACCGGCTGGAGCGGCGGCGGGTCGAAGCGGAAGTCGGCGCCGACGTACGGCAGCCCGAGCGCGAGCGCCCGCGACGCCCACAGCAGCCGCTCCCGCGGGCCGAGCACCGGCTCGTCCGAGAGATCGACCACGAGGTCCGCCTCGACCGTGTCGAGCGCCTCGACCAGGGGAACGCCATATTCCTCGCCACCTCGCAGCTTCTCGCTCCCGCCGACGAACAGAGCGCCGACGACGTCGTACGGGAGCGCCGCGAGCGCGTCGCGCACGACCGGCGCGTAGTGCTCGCCGTCGATCAGCACAACCGCGCGCTCGGTCACGAGGAGCGCACCTCGGCCTCGATCCGCGCGGTGTACTTCTCGTACGTCTTCGTGTCGGTCGAGAACTGGATGATCCGCTCCTGCCCGTGGAACGGGTAGCGTCGCCACACGTCCACGTGCGTTCCCTCGACCTCGACGACGTTGTAACAGGGCCGTCCGTTGCCCCGCAGCCGAGACGACGAGACGGTCCCGGCGTTGACGACGAAGAGGTTCTCGAGACGCCAGGCATACGGGACGTGCTTGTGACCCGAGAGGACGAGGTCGACGCTTGCGCGCTGAAGGCATTCGAGGGTGTCGCCGGCGTCGTTGACGATGTTCCGCTCGCGGCCGGTGCCGGGCACCGGGAGCAGGTGGTGGTGGAGGACGAATACGCGCAGGTCGGCGTCGGCGGCCCCGAACTCTTCCTCGATCCAGCGGTAGCGGCCCCGTCCGATCTGGCCGTTGTCGAGGTCGGGCTCGCTCGAGTCGACCGCGACGATCGTGGCCTTGCCCACCCGCAGCACGGAGTTCCGGTCGCCGAAGAGATCCTCGAAGTGGACGTACCCGACGTTACGCGAGTCGTGGTTGCCGGGGATCACGACGATCGCCTCGCACTCGACGCGGTTGAGGTACTCCCGTGCGAGCACGTACTCGTCCTTGAAGCCGTTCGAGGTGAGGTCTCCGGAGATGACGACGACGTCCGGCGCGAGCTCGTTCACCTCCGCGATCGCGCGCTCGAGGTGCTGCGGGAGGAAGAACTGCTGCCCGCAGTGCAGGTCCGAGAGCTGCACGATCTTGAACATCGCCCCGGAACGCTAGATGCCTCGCGAAGCTTTCGCTTCGCGAGCTGGGATAAGGAACTCCGCGCGCCCGAGATTGCGATC
>DAIMGZ010000056.1:0-5585 GCA_036723535.1 Gaiellaceae bacterium | reverse complement strand
CGGCGTAACGGTGCGTTACGACGCCGCCGCAGTCGCGGGCGAGCACGCGCAGCCTGCTCGCCCGCGACGGAAGCACGGCCTGAACCTTGCGTCAGCCCCTATGTGCCTTCAGCACGGAGCCGGTGGGAGACCGCGCTCTCCGACCGGCGGAGTTCCTTGCCCTCCGAGCGAAGAGCGCAGCTCTTCGCGAGGCAATTCAGAACGCCCAGTTGACAGGGAAGTAGAGCGCCGCAGCGACCAGTCCCGCAGCCGGCATCGTCAGGAGCCAGGCGAAGACGATGTTGCCCGCGACACCCCAGCGGACGGCCGAGAGGCGGCGTGTCGCCCCCGCTCCCATCACCGAGCCCGTGACGACGTGCGTGGTCGAGATCGGGAAGCCGAAGTGGGTGCCGACGTAAAGCGTCGACCCGGCGGCGACCTGCGCCGCGAAGCCGTGCTCCGGCTGCAGCTTGTAGATCCGCTGCCCCAGCGTGCGGATGATCCGCCAGCCGCCCGCATAGGTCCCCGCGCCGATGGTCAGCCCTGCCGCGACCTTCACCCAGGTCGGGATGTAGAAGCTCGCGATCGAGCCGTGCGTGTAGAGAGCGAGCGCAATCACGCCCATCGTCTTCT
Organism: Gaiellaceae bacterium; assembly: GCA_036723535.1. Lineage (GTDB taxonomy): Bacteria > Actinomycetota > Thermoleophilia > Gaiellales > Gaiellaceae > Palsa-739. Next base: position 4,973 of record DAIMGZ010000056.1, on the reverse strand, counting down.
GCGCGTCGTTCGCCCCGTGTGTGAACGCGACCCAGGTGCCGGAGAGGAGCTGGCCGAGCCGGAAGCCTCGGTTCGCGACGCCCGGCGTGAGCCGGTGGAAGAGCCGGTAGATGACGACGAGCAGCGCGAACGCGCCGACGAAGCCGATCACCGGTGAGGCAGCACCGGGGAGGATCACCTTCTGCCAGATCCCGGACCATTCGACTCCCCGGGAGCCGGACTGGACGAGCGCCGCGCCCACGAGACCCCCGATGAGCGCGTGCGTCGAGCTCGAGGGCAGGCCGCCCCACCACGTCAGGAGGTTCCAGGCGATCGCACCGAGCAGCGCGGCGAGCACGGTGCGGTCGGTCGCGAGGCCCGTGTCGATGAGCCCTTTGCCGACGGTCTTCGCGACCGCCGTGGTGACGAAGGCACCGGCGAGGTTCGCCGCCGCGGACACGAGCACCGCCCAGCGCGGCGAGAGCGCTCGCGTCCCCACCCACGTGGCCACGTAGTTGGCCGTGTCGTGGAAGCCGTTCGTGAAGTCGAACGCGAGCCCGACCGCGATCACGATGACGAGCAGGGTCACGTCCGGCTCCCAGCCCGGTCAGCGGTTCTTGACGAGGATCGCCTCGAGGACGTCCGCCGCGTTCTCGCAGGCGTCGACCGCTTCTTCCAGCCCCTCGTGGATGTCCTTCCAGCGGATCACAGTGAGCGGGTCGGCGTCACCGGTGAAGAGCGAAGACACGCCGTCGTGCGTGAGGCGGTCGCCTTCGTCCTCGAGCTCGCGCAGCTCGATGAGCTCGCGGCGCGACTCCCTGAATCCCTCGAGCCCGCCCACGGCCTCGGCGAGTTTCGCGGCTGCCCGGCGAATCACCTGCGCCTGGCCGCGCGCCTGCTCGCGGATCTCCGTCACGCCGTAGGAGACGATCCTCCCCGCCGCCTCGTCGACGTGGTCGCAGATGTCGTCGAGGGCGCCGGCGAGCCGGTACATGTCGTCGCGGTCGAACGGCGTGACGAAGGTGCGGTTGAGGAGGTCGACGAGCTCGTGCGTCAGCCGGTCGCCCTCGTGCTCGAGCTCCTTCACCTCGCGGACGAGGTCGTCCGCGCTGTCGGGGAAGCGGTCGAGCAGCTCGACGAGCAGCTCGGCGACCGCGACGTTGTTCTCGGCGGCCCGGTTGTAGAGCTCGAAGAACTCGCGCTTCTGCGGGATCAGCGTCAGGCGCGCCACGGCAGGCGGTTGTCTATCACGACGGCCACCGTCGGCGCTCCCGCCTCTTGTGCCGATTGTTTCGGCGTCCGACGGCGCAGCTACCGTGACCGGCGATGGAGCTCGATCTCCCGGCTTTTCGGGTGTACCGCGGCAACGAACCGCCGCGGTTCGCGAGTCCCGCCGAGCTGGAGTGCGCGAAGGTGCTCGACTATTACGACGTCCCGTGGGAATACGAGCCGCGGACGTTCGTGCTCGAGGAGGACGAGGACGGGCGCGTGACCGAGGCATTCACGCCCGACTTCTATCTTCCCGAGCAGGACCTCTACGTCGAGATCACCGCCATGAAGCAGTCGCTCGTCACCCGCAAGAACCGGAAGCTGCGGAAGCTGCGCGAGCGGTACCCCGATGTCCGGATCAAGCTCTTTTACCGGCGCGACCTCGAGCGCCTCGCCCAGCATTTCCATCTCAACCTCGCCAGCTGAGCCCACCCACCGGCCGCCCGACGACCGGATCGGAGAGATCTATCTCTCCGCGGCGAAGCTCGCTGCGCGCGTCCGGGAGCTCGGCGCGGAGATCGCGCACGAGTACGCCGGCCGCGAGCCTGTACTCGTCGCGTCGCTCAAAGCAAGCCTCGTCTTCGCCGCCGACCTCTCCCGCGCCATGCCGATCCTTCACGCGCTCGACTTCGTCGAGCTCGCCGGCTACGGCAGCTCGCGGATGGGCGGCCACCAGCAGATCCGAGTGCTCAAGGATCTCGACCTCGACGTGCGGGGCCGCGACGTGCTCGTCGTCGAGGACGTCGTCGACACCGGCCTGACGCTGAACTACCTCGTGCGGACGCTCGAGCTCCGGGGCCCCGCCTCGGTTGCTGCCGTGACCTTGCTCGATCGCCCGTACCGGCGGCTCGTCGAGGATCTCCCGGTGCGCTACGTCGGCTTCGACGTCCCGGACGAACTCTACGTCGGCTACGGCTTCGACCTCGAGGAGCGGTACCGCGAGCTGCCGGACCTGCGCCTGCTCCACCTGGGCCCAGCGCAGCCGTAACCCTCCCTGGGGCGGTTGGCTGCTGTTCGGTAACGTCGGCTCGTGCACGCATTCGGCGTCAGGAGCGTCCACGAGCGGCTGCGGGCGAGCGGCGGCGGCTACGAGATCGTCCACGAGTCGCCCGGAATCGAGCTCGGCGTCTACGTCCTCGTCGCACCGGAACCGGATCGGCAGCAGCCCCACGCCGACGACGAGGTCTACGTCGTGCTCGAGGGGTCGGGCGTGCTCGAAGTGTCAGGCGAGAGCGCGCCGGTGCAGGAGGGCGACGCCGTCTTCGTCGAGGCGGGCGCCGAGCACCGCTTCACCGCCTACGAGCACCTCGCCGTGCTCGTGATCTTCGAGCGCAAACGCGACTAGGCGCCGGCGGCACGCCGGGTCAGCGCTTCCGCGAGCTCCCCGCGCATGCCCGGTCCGTCGACGATGCCGATGCGCAGCGGTCCTCCCGCCGCGAGGTCGAGCACGACCGACAGGCGCCCGCAGAGTCGCTCCTGAGCGCTGCGGCCGATCCGGACGCGTTCGATCTCGCCGTAGCGAAGCCGGTGGACGTGCGCCGGCCGCCGGCCGCGCGAGCCCTCGAAGCGGATCCCGCCCGACTCGAGCTCGAGCTTGCCGGCCTCGACCTCCTGCCGAGGCTCGCTCCAGAGGGCCGCATAGCTGCTCATGCCCCCATGATCGGCCGAAGCAGCTTCGCCCGCATCAGTGCTGAGGCCACTTCCTCTGCGGGAAAGCCGCTCGCGGACTACGCGTCCTCGTCAGGCTCGAGCAGGCCCTGACGGATCGCGTGCCGCACGAGCTCGGCGCGGGTCGAGAGCCGGAGCTTCTGCATCACGTGCGCCCGGTGCGTCTCCGCCGTCCGGACGGAGATGAAGAGGAGCTTCGCGATCTCCTGGTTCGTGTGCCCGAGTGCGAGCAGGCGGAGCACCTCACGCTCGCGGTCGGATAGCGGGTCGGCGTCGGCGCGCGCCTTGGCCTCGGCCTCGGCGGCGGCAAGCCTGGCCCCGAGCGCCGGATGGACGTAGCGGCCGCCGGAGGCAACCTCCCGCACCGCCTGCACGAGGTCGTCGTCGGCGGCCTCCTTCAGCAGGTAACCGCTCGCGCCGGCGGTGAAGGCCTGGCGGACGTAGCTCGGGTCGTCCTGCATGGAGAGGACGAGGATGCGCGTGTCCGGCGTCGCGGCGAGGATCTCGGGGGCAGCCTCGATGCCGCTCTGGCCGGGGAGCACGACGTCGAGCAGTACGACGTCCGGCTTGTGGAGCCGCGCGAGGCGGATCGCCTGCTCGGCGTCGCCGGCCTCGTCCTCGACGACGAAGCCCTCCTCCGCCTCGAGCAGAAGGCGGAGCCCGGACCGGACGAGCGTGTGGTCGTCGACGATGATGACGCGGATCGGATTCGACCCGGAATCGAGCTTCTCGGCGGCACTCATGTAGTCAGGATCGCGTGAGCGGGCCCGGCGCGTATCCGGGCCGGCGCGCCACGCCACTACGTAGTTTCCCGCAGCCCCAATCGGACCGACTAGGCTCCAGCCGTGGTCAGCGAGGGCGAGCCCGCACCGGACTTCACGCTGGAGAGCGACGCCGGGGAGAAGGTCAGCCTCTCGGACTTTCGCGGCAAGCCGGTCGTCCTCTACTTCTATCCCAAGGACGACACGCCGGGCTGCACGGCCCAGGCGTGCGGGATCCGGGATGCCTACGGCGAGTTCGAGCGCGTCGGCGCGGTCGTGCTCGGCGTCTCGCCGGACGGTGTCGGGCCGCACGCGAAGTTCAAGGAGAAGTACGGCCTGCCGTTCGCGTTGCTCGCCGACCCGGAGCACGAGGTCGCCGAGAGCTACGGCGTCTGGGGCGAGAAGAGCTACATGGGCCGGACGTACACGGGCGTCAGCCGGACGACCTTCCTCGTCGCACCCGACGGGACAGTCGCGAACGTCATGCACGACGTCAAGCCGGCGACGCACGCCGACGACGTCCTCGCGGCCCTTTCCTCGGCGTGACGTCGTGAAATTCCCCGGCCGGGGGACTCCCAGGCGGGGCCGTGGGAGCGAGGATCGGAGTTGCGGCACATGCAGCTGTTCTTGCGCGATCCCACCTACACCGACCGCCTCGCGGCGTTTCTGACGAGCGTCGGCCGGCGTGCCGCCGTCGCGGCGCCGCGCCCGACCGCGTCGACCTCGACGAGAGCGCCGAGGAATCGCAAGACCTCGAGCTCGAGATGTACCTTCGCGTCTGGCGCGTCCTGTACCCCGACGCCGACGTCGAGCTCGCCGCCTCCTAGTCCTAGTCGCCGGCCCGGGTTTCTGCGACGCTAGTCGCGTGCTCAGATGGTTCGTCTCGCTCTTCCGCCGCCGGCGGCCGCGCGAGGTTTCGCCGATCCGCGAAGAGGACGCGTACGCACGCAGCTACGGCGAGCGAAGCGGCGAGATCGTCAGCGTCGTCCGCGTCGAGCCGAAGCCGATTCCCCGCCGGACGGGCGACATGACCGGCGAGTTTCTGCGCCGCGCCTTCGAGGCGAGGCTCGACGCGCGCGGCAGGCCGCCACCTGCGCCACCCCGCGGGGCCGGCCCTCAAGAATCGCGTTCACGCGCCGATCCTCTGCCTGTCAGGGGGTCGGAGTCTCCTCGGACGCGCGTCGCCGCAAGCGCGCGAGCGGGTCAGGATTCTCCCTTGGCCCCCTGACAACTGAGGCTGCCGTCCGAGGCGTGCGAATGGGGCTATGCGGATGAGAGGACTTGAACCTCCACGAG
>DAIMGZ010000055.1:0-11543 GCA_036723535.1 Gaiellaceae bacterium | reverse complement strand
CCTGCTCGGGCGGCGCGGCGTCGGCGAAGCTCGGCCGGTTCCCCTTCGCGGTGTCGGCGATGAGCGTGAACTGGGAGACGACGAGCGCCGTACCGGCGACGTCGAGGATGGAGCGGTCAAACCGGCCGGCGTCGTCCGGAAAGACCCGCAGCCGTCCGACCTTGCCTGCGAGCCGCGCTGCCTGCTCCTCCCCGTCCCCACTCGCGACACCGAGCAGCACGCACAGGCCGCGGCCGATCTCGCCGCCGGGCGTCGCGCTCGCCCGCGCGACGCGCTGCACGACCGCTCGCACGCCCGCGGACGCTACTCGAGCTCGCGGATGCGCGCGCGGTACTGCGCCAAGTCGGGACGAAGCGAGCTCGCGAGCTTGTAGTGCCGGTTCGCCTCGACGTCCCGCCCCTGCTTCTCGAGGCAGCGGCCAAGCGCGTAGTGCGCGTAATCGTTGACCGGCGAGAGCTCGAGCACCTCGCGGAACTCGGCCTCCGCTTCGTTCCAGCGGCGGATCCGGAAGTACGCGATCCCGAGTGCCTCGCGGATGGACGCCTTGTCCGGCTCCCGCCGCTTTGCCTTCTCGAGCGAGACGGTCGCCTGTGCGGCCATGCCGGCTCGCAGATGGCGCCGGCCGCGCTGGTAGAGGCTGTAGGTCGACTCGCTCATGACCCCGTGCTACCCACGATCCCGCTCCCCAGGGAAGCTGACGCGTCGACCTGTGCGAGCGGACGCGCGAGCGAGCGCAACGAGAGCAGGCCGCGGAGCCGTTCACGCCGGGTGAGCGAGCGCCGGGCGTCGTCGAGAAGGGCTCGCAGCTCGCGCCGTGCCGTACGAGCCGCGACCGCCGCGTCCTCGGCCCGACCGAAGCGGGCAGCCGTCGCCGCAGCCACGAACGGCTCGGGCTGCACCCCGAACTCGTGCTGGACGAGCTCACCGAGCTCGCGCAGGGTCGCGCTCCGCGGCACCTCGACGCGCTGGTCGACGAGGAACGAGGCGAGCTCTTCGCGGCAGGCGGCCGCGACGCGCCGCGGGTCACGGCGGACGCGCCGGCTGATCCGGAAAGCGGCCTTCGCCAGCACGATGCCTCCAACCGCGACCGCGAGGACGAGCAGGAGGAGCAGTGCTGCTCTGCCGCGACCGCCGTCGGCGTGGCTGCCGCCTCCGGATCTCACGGCCGGGGCCGGCGAGGTGCCCCGCGAGTGCGGCCGGACGAGCCCGTTCTTCCGGCTGAGGACGTCCGCGACGGTCGCCGACCCGCCGGCTGCGACCTTCGGGGACGTCGAGTTCTTCGCGGAGCCACCGCCTCTGCGTGCGGCGTCCGCTCCTGCTGCAGCCGGGCGATGCGGCGCTCCCGGCGCGGCAGGCGTCGGGTCGAACGGAAGCCACCCGTAGCCCTTGAACCACACTTCGACCCAGGCATGGGCCTCGCGGTCGGTGACGAGCCAGGTGTGCCGGCTCGCGTCGTACCTCCCGCCGGCGAAGCCGACCGCCACGCGGGCCGGAATGCCGAGGTAGCGAAGCATCAGCGCCATCGCACCCGCGTAGAACTGGCAGTAGCCGCTGCGCGTCTGCGTCACGAAACCGACGAGCGGCGGCCCGATCACGAGCGGGTGGTTCGAGTAGCGGAAGCCGCCGGAGACGAGGAACCAGCGCTCGAGGCCGACCACCGCGTCATACGGAGTGCGCGCTCTGCCGGCCACCTCTTCGGCGAGCCTTGCGAGCGGTGCGTATCCACGCGTCGGATTGCGGGTCAGCAGCGTCAGGACGGTCGAGAACCGGTGCGGAGCGCCGAACGACGGCACCGTCACCCCGCTTCCGACGTTGAGGAGGCCTTCGTCCGAGAGCGCCGCCGGGTATTCGGGGGCCGAGCGGCGCAATCCGGACGCGGTCGGACTCGGGCTATAGCTCCACACCGTGTACTGGAAGCCGCGAGGGAGACCCTCGCCGAGAGATGCGAAGCCGCGTTCCGGCTGGAAGAGCGGCGCACCGCCGGCCGCGAAGCGCACCGGGACGCTGCCGCCCACGAGGCGCGTATCTGCAAGCCCATCCACCGTCACGAGCGTGCGCGTCTGGTTGCGCGGCCGCAGGGCAGCCGCCGGCTCGAGGGCGTCGGCTGAGCGAGGCACGCCGATCGACCACGCGTCGCTCGTGAAGTCGTCGAGAACTGCCGCTCGCAGGTAGGTCGGCGTTCGCTCCGACTGAACCTCGAGCACCACCGTGGGGTACGCGGGCCACCGCAGGCCGCCGTACTGCGCGTTCCAGACGAAGCCGACACCGACGGGGCCGCCTGCGACGGCATGCGTCAGGTTCCAGGACTGCCAGTGCACGAGCCCGTGCTGCGCCGCGGTAGCCGAGCCCACCGCGACGGCTCCCGCAGCCACGACCGCTGTCGCCGGCAGCGCGAGGGCCGGCACCCGGCGCGAGCCGAGGCCGGCGAGCACGACGAGCGCGGCGCCGAGAATGGCGGCTCCCATCGCAACTCCGTGCGACGGCCCGAGGAGCGTTGCCGGCCAGCCGGCGCCCAGGAGGAGGGCGAGGGCGCTCGCGACCGGCTTCCGCGCCGCCGCGAGAAGCGCGACGGCGAACACGAAGATGAAGACGCCCGCGAGCACCAGCTCGCCCATAGCCGCGTGCACGCGCGGGTCGAACGGGAGATGGGTGGCATAGAAGTCGGAGAATCCGTTCCCGAACCGCGCTGCCAAGACCGAGAACGCGTGGGCCAGGCCGAAGCCCGAAGCGGGGTCGAGCTGGGAAGGAACGAAGGAGACGCCGACCGCCAGCCACGCGCCGGCGACGGTTGCGGCAACGGCCGCGGCGAGGCGCAACGAGCGGCCGCGCGGCACCGCCGCTGCAAGCGCCAGGGCGACGAGCGCAAACACGCGCCACAGGGGCGCGACCGGCTGCTCGAGGCGAAGCCAGGCGAGCGCGACGACGACGAGCGCCGGCAGGGTGACGGCGAGCGTCCGGCCGGCTTTACGCATGCGCGACCTCCCCCGGCCTCGCTCCTACGAGCGCGGCCGCGAGGTCGTCGCCCTGCCGCACGACGGCGATCGGCATGCCCGCGGCCTGGAGGCGCAGGAGGCCGGGCTCGGGACGGCCCGGGTGGCCGGCGAAGCCGGCCGGCTCGACGTGGACGAGCGCCACGGCGCGGCGCGTGAGCGCGCGCTCGAGCAGCCGGTCGACGAGCCCCGGTTCCACCCGGGAGGTGACGACCACGAGCTCGAGCGAGCGCGCCGCCGGCCCGACGCCGGACTCGAGCAGCGCCGCCACCGGGTTCCGGGCGTCGGGCTCGGCGCTGGCGAGAAGCTCGAGCGCGCGCTGCCACTCCGGCCCGTACGACGAGACGGCCTGCGTCTCCCGGCCGGCCGTGTTGAGGACGAGGATGCAACGACGGCCGCGTCGGATCTGCGCCAGGAGGATCGAGCCGGCGGCCCGGACGGCGGCGTCGAACGACGAGTCGGGCGGTGCGCCCGTGACGGCCGCAGCGTCTCCGTCGAGCAGCACCGCGACCTCGTCGCGCGGGGAGTCCTCGAGCTCCTTCACCATCAGCGCGCCGCGCCGCGCGGTGGACGGCCAGTGGACGCGCCGCAAGGACTCTCCTTGCTGGTAGTCGCGGACGCTGTGAAGCTCGAAGCCGACCGGCCGCCGCAGCAGGAGCCGGCGGCCGTGCTCGGGACCGGCGCCGCCGTCGAAGAAGAGCCGCTCGAGCTCGGCGAGGCGCGGGTAGACGACGAGCGCCTGCTGCTCCTCGAGCGCAAGGTCCGCCTCGGCAAGGCCGAACGGGTCGGAGATCGACAGCCGGACCGGCGAGAAGCGATGACGCCCGCGCGGCACGTCGCGGAGGCGGTACGAGCCGGAATGGCGACCGCGGCCGTGCGGCCGCAGCTCGACCTCCTCTTCGCCGAGGCGCCCGACGCGCTCGTGGGCGACGACGCTCGGCAGCGGCACTCCGGGCTCGCGCTCGAGCACGAGCTCGATCGCTACGTCGTCTCGCTCGAGCAGGTTCTCGTGCGGCCAGCGCCGGCTCACGTGCGGCTGCTGCAGCGTGATCCGCACCCACGCCAGCGCGAGCGGGACGGCGAGGACGAGACCGGCCGCCACCGGGAAGATGGCGCGCGAGCCGAAGACGACGGCAACGATCCAGCAGAGGGCGCCGAGGAGGAGTACCGCTCGACCCCGGCGGGTCATCAGACCGGGACCGGGGTGCGCGCGAGTGCGTCGGCGACGAGCTCGTCGGGGCCGAGCCCGGCCGAGCGAGCCTCCGGCGCGAGGATGAGCCGGTGCGCGAGTACCGGCGCCGCGACCGCCTTCACGTCGTCGGGCACGACGAAGTCGCGCCCTTCGGCCAGCGCTCGCGCCTTCGCCACCCGGAGCAGCGCGATCCCTGCCCGCGGGCTGGCGCCGAGGTAGAGGCGCGAGTCGCCGCGCGTCTGGCGGAGGACTGCGACGACATAGCGGCCGAGGCTCTCTTCGACGTACACGCCGCGGGCGGCCTCGACGAGCCGGAGCACGTCGGCCGCGTCGGCGACCGCGAGCAGCGACTCCAGCGGTGGTGCACTCGTTTGCTCGTCGAGCATCCGCGCCTCCTCGGCGAGCGGCGGGTAGCCGAGCGAGAGCCGCATCGTGAACCGGTCGAGCTGTGCCTCCGGCAGCGGGTACGTCCCCTCGTACTCGATCGGGTTCTGCGTCGCCATGACCATGAACGGCGGCTCGAGCGGGTACGTGACGCCGTCGACCGACACCTGGCGCTCCTCCATGCACTCGAGCAGCGCCGCCTGCGTCTTCGGCGAGGCGCGGTTCACCTCGTCGACGAGCAGGAGGTTCGCGAACACGGGGCCGGGCCGGAACTCGAACTCGTTCTGCTGTTGGTTGAAGACGTTGACGCCTGTGACGTCCGACGGGAGCAGGTCGGGCGTGAACTGGAGACGGGAGAAGTGGCAGTCGAGCGAGCGGGCGAGCGCCTTGGCGAGCATCGTCTTGCCGACACCGGGAAAGTCCTCGACGATCGCGTGACCCTCGGCGACGAGGCAGAGCACGACGAGCCGCAGCGTTTCGTCCGGAGCGTGGATGACCCGCGCGAGGTTCTCGACGATCGTCGAGATCTGCCCGCTCGGGGCCGGCTCGACCGCCCGTTCAGCCATTCCTGATCAGCACCTCCACCTCGTCGAGGATCGCGGCCGCGATTTCTTCCTTCGGTGCCTTCGCAACCGACCGCTCGCCGGATGCCGTGACGAGCGTCACCTCGTTCTCGGTGGTGTCGAAGCCGATGTCCCGGCGTGAGACGTCGTTGAGGACGAAGAGGTCGGCGCCCTTGCCCACAAGCTTGTTACGGGCGCGCGCGAGGCCCGTGTCCCCGGTTTCCGCCGCGAAGCCGACGAGGAGCTGCCCCTCGCGGCGGCGCTCGCCCAGCGTCGAGAGCACGTCCGCCGTCGGCTCGAGCTCGAGCGTCCACGCCGCCGTGTCCTTCGGCCGCTTCGCCGCGAGCGCTTCCGCCGGCCGGTAGTCGGCGACGGCGGCGGCCATGACGACGATGTCCGCCTCGGCCGCGCGGGCGAGTGCCTCTCGCTCGAGGTCGGCGGCGGTGGGCGTCTCGACGAGCTGGACGCCGGTCGGCGCCGGCACGGCGAGGTTGGCCGCGAGGAGCGTCACTTCGGCGCCGCGGCGACGCGCCTCCGCCGCGAGCGCCACGCCCATCCGGCCCGACGAGCGGTTGCCGACGTAGCGGACCGCGTCGACCGGCTCACGGGTGCCGCCGGCCGAGACGAGGACACGCTTGCCACGGAGAGGGCTACGACCGTGCAGCAACTCGAGTGCGGCACGGAGGATCTCCTCCGGCTCGGCCATCCGGCCCACGCCGAGCTCTCCCTCGGCCGTCTCGCCCTCGTCCGGCCCGACGAGGACCACCCCACGCTCGCGGAGCGCCTCGGCGTTCGCCCGGGTCGCGGGATGCGACCACATCCGAGGGTTCATCGCCGGCGCGACCAGGACCGGCCCGCGATGGGCGAGCGCCGCCTCGGTGAGGACGTTGTCGGCGAGCCCGTGCGCGAGCTTGGCGAGCGTGTTCGCCGTGCACGGCGCCACGACGAGAAGGTCGGCGCGCGTGAGGTGGAGGTACACGTCGTCACCCGGGGGACGCCGCGCGAGGGCACGGAACGTCTCGGCGGTGACAAACCGCTCGGCGCCGGGCGTGACGAGAGGCACGACGTCGTGGCCCTCCTTCACGAGCAGCCGGCACAGCTCGCACGCCTTGTAGGCGGCGATGCCGCCGGTCACCCCGAGGAGGACGCGAGACATGCCGAAATGATGCCTACCCGCCGCAGGCATGGCCCAGGCGCGTTACGCGGACGTCAGCCCGTGTACTTGTACTTGAGCATGCCCTGGGACACTTCCTCCAGGGCCATCGTCAGGTAGTTCTTCGACCGGCTCTCGACGAGCGGCGGCAGGTTGTCGCCGAAGGTGCCCTCTCCGAGCTGCTGGTGGTAGTTGTTGATCTGCCGGGCGCGCTTCGCCGCAACGATCACGAGCGCGTAGCGCGAGTCCACGTTCTCCAGCAGGTCGTCGACGCGGGGTTCGATCATCGCCGCGGCATGGTAGCTGCCGGGGCGAGGAGGCGGGTCACGAGCCGAACGAGCTCCCCGACGGCTCGCTCGAGGTCGTCGTTCTCGATCACGTAGTCGAACTCGCCGGCCTGCTCGAGCTGCTTCCGGGCGAGCTCGATCCGCTCGCCGATCTCGCCGGTGCTCTCCGTCGCCCGCTCGCGCAGCCGGCGCTCGAGCTCCTCCACCCGCGCGGAGATGAAGATCGTCACTGCACCCGGAACCTTCTCTTTGACGCGGAGGGCGCCCTCGGTCTCGAGCTCGAGCAGCGGAACATGGCCGTTGGTCGCGATCCGGTCGAGCTCCGAGCGGAGCGTTCCGTACCGATGGCCGGAGACGTACTCGACGTGCTCGAGGAACTCGCCGCACGCGACGCGCGCGAGGAAATCGTCGTCGTCGAGGAACAGGTAGTCGCGGCCGTCCTCCTCCCCACGCCGACGCTCGCGCGTGGTGGCCGACACGGTCACCTCGATCCCCAGCACGCGCTCGACGAGCTCGTGGATGAGCGTCCCCTTGCCGGCGCCCGACGGGCCCGTAACGACGAGCACCGTGGGCATTCGGCTAGCGATTGAAGAGTCCGATCAGCTCCGTGCGCTGGCGGTCGGAGAGGCCTCCGACCGTCTTCGACTGGCTGATCCGGCACGTGTTGAGGAACCGCGCAGCCTTCACACGTCCGAACTTCGGCACCGCCATCAGGATGTCGATCACCTTCGCGGTCGAGACGTACTCGGGCGGGTTGCCGAGGATCTGCTCGATCCGGACCTTCCCCTCCTTGAGGTCCTTCTTGAGCTTGGCGCGCTTGACGCGGACGTCGTTCGCTCGCTTGAGGGCGTCCATCCGCTGGTCGAGAGAGCGGAGCGGCGCGTGCGCCTGGGTCTTGGTGGGGGACACGGAGCGCCGATCTTACCAATGCGCCCGCGACCTTCAAGCTGGGACTTTTCGCTCCGTTTCCGGGCTTTTTTTCAGACCTCTCACGTCGTCCGGTGTGGCAACACCCGCCTCGGCGCAAGCGGCGGCGAGCTCCGCACGTACGCGCGCCGGCGCTCCGGGGTCCGCGAAGAGGACGGTTCCCAGCGCGACGTCGCGGGCACCGCAGGCGCCGAACTCGAGCGCGTCGCGACCTGATTCGATCCCGCCCATCCCGACGATCGGCAGGCCGGTCGCCTCGTGGCAGACGCTCACGGCGTAGAGGGCGACCGGCTTGAGCGCCGGACCGGAGAGACCCCCGCTACCCCGCGCGAGCACCGGTCGCAGCCCGCGATCGAGGGCGACTGCGCGCAGTGTGTTGACGAGGGAGAGCCCGTCCGCGCCCGCCGCGGCGACCGCCCGCGCGACCTCCGCGACGTCCGGGTGCGCGGCAGAGAGCTTCGCGTAGAGCGGCAGATCGGTCGCGCGGCGGCAGGCGGCGACGATTTCCGCAGCCGAGTCAGCTGCCTCGTCGACGTTGGGGCAGGAGAGGTTGAGCTCGACCGCCTCCAGCTCGTCCCCGGGCAGGCGTGCGCACGTCTCGGCGTAGTCGTCGGCGCAGAAGCCCCCAACGCTGACCCAGAGCGGGACTCCGAGCTCACGCAGACGCGGGAGATGCTCGGCGAGGAAGCGCTCACGGCCCGGGTTCGCGAGGCCGATCGCATTGAGCATCCCGTGCGCCGTCTCGGCGATCCGCGGAGGCGCGCTTCCCTCGCGCGGGAGCGGCGTGACGGTCTTCGTCACGAACGCGTCGAGCCGGCGCGCGACTTCGGGCGCCGCGAGCGCGTCGAGGCAGCCGCTGGCGTTCAGGAGCCTCATGCCGCCGCCTCCGCCGGGACGCGTACGCGCGCAGCCTCGAGCATCGGGCCTTCGAGGCAAAGTCGCTTCAGCACCCCGTCGATCTCGACGACGCAGCCGTAGCAGGCGCCGTAGCCGCAGGCCATCGGCGCCTCCCACGCGAGCTGCGCGGTCGCGCACTGCTCGGCGACCGCGCGCAGCATCGACTCAGGCCCGCACGCGAGCACATCGAAGCCGGGCTCGATGAGCTCGGTGACGAGGACGGGATCGACGACGACGTCCGCGCCCGGGAGGAGCGCGGCCGCCTCGGCGTGCTCCGCGCTGCGGAAGCCGAGGAGCACCGGGGGCGTGCCCCCGAGTTGCTCGACGAGGTAGGGAAGCGGCGCGATGCCGATTCCGCCGCCGACGAGCAGCGGCCGCGCCACGTCGAGCCGGTAGCCACGCCCGAGCGGGCCGAGCACGCCGATCTCGTCGCCCGCCCGGAGCTCGCAGAGAGCCTCCGTGCCGGGCCCGATCGGGTCGACGAGGAAGGCCAGCTCGCCGGGCGGTGCGAGGCAGAGCGAGAACGGCCGCGGCAGGAGCCGGCCCGGCGCCTCGACCATGAAGAACTGACCCGGCACGCCCGGATCGAGGTCGCCGCGCTCCAATCGCAGCAGCGTGTACGGGCCGACGGCCTCGGCGCCGACGACCCTATGCCTGCTGGGCGATCCCAAGCTCTGCATCGATCCGCTCCTGGAGAGAGACGGCTTGCTCGCCCCGCGCTGTCGCGATCGCGTGCACGGCCGCCGCAGCGCCCGAAAGCGTCGTGATGCACGGCACGCGACGCGCGAGCGCCGCCTCGCGGATGGCGTAGCCGTCCGAGCGCGCGTTGCGGCCCTCCGGCGTGTTGATCACGAGGTCGCAGCGGCCGCGCCGGATGAGGTCCACGACCGTCGGCTCGCCGTCCGTCGCTTCGCTGAGCTTCCGCACCGATTCGACCGCTATGCCGGCGCGTGCGATCGTCTCGGCCGTCCCCTCGGTCGCGTACAGCTCGAAGCCGAGCCCGACGAGAGTGGCGGCGATCGGCACGGCCTGCTGGTGGTCGGGCTCGCGGATGGAGATGAAGACCGAGCCGGAGCGCGGCAGCCGCCGCCCGGCGGCCCGCTCCGCCTTGTCGAGCGCGGTCGAGAGGTCTGCGGCACTCGCCATCACCTCGCCGGTCGACCGCATCTCCGGGCCGAGCACCGGGTCGCTGCCCGGGAAGCGCGCGAACGGCAGCACTGCGGCCTTGACGCTCCACTGGCGCGGCGGCCGCTCGGGCGGCAGCCCCAGCTCGGGGATCCTCGCTCCGAGCGCGAGGCGGCACGCCGCCTTGACGAGCTCGACGCCCGTCGCCTTGCTCACGAAGGGCACCGTCCGCGAGGCGCGCGGGTTCGCCTCGAGCACGTACACCTCCCCGTCGCCCGTCACGGCGAGCTGGACGTTGAGGAGGCCGACGGCGCCGAGACCGCGCCCGATGATCCGCACGACGTGGGCGATCTCCTGTGTCTGCGCGAACGTGAGGCTCGGGGCTGGCAGGACGCAGGCGGAGTCGCCCGAGTGGACGCCCGCCTCCTCGACGTGCTGCATGACCGCGGCGACGTAGGTGTCGACGCCGTCGCAGAGGGCGTCGACGTCCACCTCGACCGCGTGCTCGACGAAGCGGTCAACGAGGACCCGCTCGAATCCCAGCGGGGCTGCCGCAGGCAGCCCCGCGGTCTTCCCGCCGGGCGTCGGCGGCTTTGCCGCCGACGCGTCCAGCATCGGCATCTCGCGTACGTCGTCGGCCGTGTAGCAGACGCGCATTGCGCGGCCGCCGAGGACGTAGGAGGGCCGGACGAGCACCGGGTAGCCGATCCGCTCGGCGATCTCGACCGCCTCGTCGGACGAGGCCGCGATCCCCCACTCCGGCGAGCGGAGCCCGTGCGCGCGCAGCAGCCCGGCGAAGCGCTCGCGGTCCTCGGCGAGATCGACGGCGTCGAACGGCGTGCCGAGGATGCGGTAGCCCGCGTCCTCGATCGCACGCGCGAGCTTGAGCGGCGTCTGGCCGCCGAATTGGATCACGACGCCGTCGGGCTTCTCCCGCTCGCAGATGGCGAGGACCGACTCGGTGTCGAGCGGCTCGAAGTAGAGCCGGTCGGAGGTGTCGTAGTCGGTCGAGACGGTCTCGGGATTGCAGTTGACCATCACGGCCTCGTAGCCGAGCTCGCGGTACGTCGTGACAGCGTGGACGCAGCAGTAGTCGAACTCGATTCCCTGCCCGATCCGGTTCGGGCCCGAGCCGAGGATGACGACGCGCGGACTTGTACCGACAGGCGGCGCCTCGTCGACCTCGCCCCAGGTCGAGTAGTAGTAGTTGGAGGCAGCCTCGACCTCGCCGGCGCAGGAGTCGACGCGGCGGTACGAGGGCCGGACGCCGCAGTCGCGCCGGCGCTGCCGCACCGCCGTCTCCGTCGTGCCTGCAGCGACGGCGATCTCGGCATCGGAGAGCCCGAGCCGCTTGAGCCGGAGCCAGTCCCCCGCCACGAGCCTCTCCGCCTCGCCGATGTCCTCGAGCGCCTCGCGGATCTGCGCGATCTCCCGCTGGAAGAACGGGTGCACGTCCTCCGGCACGTCTTCGAGCAGCTGCCACGGTGTCGCGGCGCCGGCGTCGAGCTCGCGCGAGCGGTGCGCCTTGAGGAACGCCTCGGCGAAGGTGCGCCCGATGCCCATCGTCTCGCCCACCGACTTCATCTGCGTCCCGAGCGTCCGGTCGGCGCCGGGGAACTTCTCGAAGGCGAAGCGCGGGAACTTGACGACGACGTAGTCGAGCGTCGGCTCGAAGCTCGCAGGCGTCGTCCCCGTCATGTCGTTCGGGATCTCGTCGAGCGTGTAGCCGACAGCGAGGCGCGCCGCGACCTTCGCGATCGGGTAGCCGGTCGCCTTCGAGGCGAGAGCCGAGGAGCGCGAGACGCGCGGGTTCATCTCGATCACGCGAACGTCGCCCGTCTCGCGGCTGCGGGCGAACTGGATGTTCGAGCCGCCGGTGTCGACGCCGACCGCGCGGATGACCGCCGCGGCCGCGTCGCGCAGCTCCTGGTACGCCTCGTCCGGGAGCGTCATCTGCGGTGCGACGGTGACGGAGTCGCCGGTGTGGACGCCCATCGGATCGAGGTTCTCGATCGAGCAGACGAT
>DAIMGZ010000054.1:0-11845 GCA_036723535.1 Gaiellaceae bacterium | reverse complement strand
GAGCCCGGCTCGGCATGGAACGTCTCGGCCGTCGCCCGGTAGCGCCCGGAGAACACGCGGCCGGGCTCTCCGACTCTCACGCACTCGGCCTCGTGCCAGTCTCCCGCCGGATCCAGCGTCATCCTCGCGAGGAACGCCGGCACGTGGTAGACCCGGCGGAGGCCAAGCGCCGCGAGCCGGCTCGACGCGTCGATGCTGAAGAACCAGACGCCGGGCAGACCGTCGGGACCGCGGACGTACGTGCGCACGTTGAGCTGCAGGAAGGACGAGATCCCCGGCAGCGGCAGCGCGCCGCGGGCCCGAAGCGCGCGCACGCGAAAGACCATGATCCCGAGCCAGGCGCTGCCGCCGTGCTCCTCGATCTCGAGCTCGTCGGGCACGCGCCTTCGGACCTCGGCGGCCGGCACCGGCCAGTGCGCCCAGAACGTTTGCTCCCAGGTCTGGCCGAGCGTCCAGCGGCTCTCGGGCAGCGGAAACGGGCGGTGACCGACGCGGCGCAGCGAACGCGCCTGCCGGCTCGCCGCCCTCGCGTCCTCGAACACGCGGCCCGCCTAGAGGTTCCCGCGCAAGGCCTGCTCGCGCTCGATCGCCTCGAACAGGGCCTTGAAGTTGCCCTCGCCGAAGGTCGTCGCGCCGTGCCGCTCGATCACCTCGAAGAAGACCGTCGGCCGGTCCTGCGCCGTCTTCGTGAAGATCTGGAGCAGGTAGCCGTCTTCGTCGCGGTCGACGAGGATCTTCTGCTCCTGCAGCACCGTGTAGTCCTCGGCGATCTCACCGACCCGGCCCGGCGCCTCGTCGTAGTACGAGTCGGGCGTGTCGAGGAAGAGAATGCCGCGCTCCTTGAGCGACTCGACGGTGCCGACGATGTCGTTCGACGCGAGCGCGATGTGCTGCGCTCCGGCGCCGCCGTAGAACTCGACGTACTCCTCGATCTGGCTCTTGCGCTTGCCCTCGGCCGGCTCGTTGATCGGGAACTTGATCTTCCCCTCGCCGTCCGACATGACCTTCGACATCAGCGCCGAGTACTCGGTCTGGATCTGCTCGTCGCCGAAATGCAGGATGTTCGTCATCCCGAAGACGCGCTCGTAGTACTCGACCCAGTGATCCATCCGGCCGAGCTCGACGTTGCCGACGACGTGGTCGATGTTCATCAGGCCGACGCCCTGGCCCGCGTGACCGTTTTCCGAGGCTGAGACGTAGCCCGGCATGAACGGCCCGCCGTAGCCGGCGCGGTCGACGAAGGTGTGGATCGTGTCGCCGTACGTTGCGATCGCCGCGCGCTCGACCGTCCCGAACTCGTCCTCGTCGCGCCGCGGCTCCATCACGCCGCGCGCGCCGCGCGACACGGCCTGGCGGTACGCCTCGGTCGCGTCAGGCACGGTGAGGGAGATGTCGCGGACGCCGTCGCCGTGCTTCGCGTGGTGGCGCGTGATCTCGTGCTCCTCCCGCAGCGCGCTCGTGACGACGAAGCGGACTTCACCTTGCTCGAGCACGTAGGAGGCGCGATCGCGGACTCCCGTCTCGGGGCCGGCGTACGCCGTCCGCGTGAAGCCCATCGCGTTCTCGTAGAAATACGCGGCCTGCTTGGCGTTGCCGACCCAGAGCTCGACGTGATCCCACCCGAGCAGGGGCATGAAGTCTTCGGCCATGGGACGATTATGCCGGTGCCTGAGGCTCGGGGCCACGGGCAGCCTGGCGCTGCCGCACTCGCTCGTATGCGATCCCGGCGAAGATGAGCACCCCGCCTGCGATCTCGAGCGTGTGCAGGCTCTCGCCGAGCAGCACGAGCGCGAAGATGACGGCGAAGAACGGCTGCAGGTTCCCGAAGAGCGAGGCGCGTGAAGGGCCGACGCGGTCGATCGACGTGAACCAGAGGATGTTCGTGAGGAAGAGCGGCCCCACGACGGCGTAGCCGAAGCCGAGCCACACTTTCCAGCCGAAGGAGAAGGACTGTTCGGTGACCTGCGTCGAGGCAAGGGCGGCGAGCGGTACCCAGCCGATCGCCAGCACGAGCGCGCTGATCCGGTACGGCGAGTAGCGGCGCATGAGCGGGCGGATCGTGACGGTGTAGGCGGCCCAGGTGAACGCGGTCGCGATCGCGATCAGGTCGCCGCCGAGCGAGCTGCCGAGGCCGCCGGTGGCGCTCGCCGCGACGAGCCCGACGCCCGCAAACGTCACGAGCGCGCCGATCCAGAACGCGCGGGTGAGCGTCTCCAGACGCAGCGCGATCGTGATCAGCCCGATGAACAC
Organism: Gaiellaceae bacterium; assembly: GCA_036723535.1. Lineage (GTDB taxonomy): Bacteria > Actinomycetota > Thermoleophilia > Gaiellales > Gaiellaceae > Palsa-739. Next base: position 9,595 of record DAIMGZ010000054.1, on the reverse strand, counting down.
GGGCGTCGCACCGAGCAGGAGAGCGACCGTGGAGGCATTGGCGAGCTGGACGCCGTAGACGAAGCAGACCTGGTTTCCGAAGATGAAGAGCGCGGCGAGGAGGACGTAGCGCATGTCGGACCGCGCGATCCGGAACGAGCGCTCGCGCCGGTACGTGAAGATCCAGAAGAGCACGATCGCCGCGAAGTAGCGGATCGTCCCGTACGCGAGCGGCCGCCAGCCGTGCTCGAACATGTACTTCGTGACGGTGATGTTGAGCGCCCACAGGAGCACCGTCCCGAGCAACATCGTGTCGACGACGGAAGGGCGGCGCACGTCTGCGAACGTACCTTCGTTAGGCTCCGCTGCGATGCCGGAGCCGACCTTCGCCGACGTCGACGAGCTCGTCGGGCCTGCCACCCCGCACTTCGCCTACCAGCTGCGCGCGCGCGTGCGCGAGCTCGTCCTCGACCTGCCCGACGAGCATCCGGTGCGCCGCTACGCGGAGGAGAAGATCGAGCTGCTCGACAGGCTCGGGCACGCGTCCTCGAAGGCTGCCGACAGCCAGCGCGAACCGCGCACGCGGCCCGGCTGGCGCGCGCTGCCCAGCTCGGCGCCCGCCGACGAGCCGCTGCCCCGGCGATGAGCCTCCAGGGAGCCTCGGTGCTGGTCACCGGAGGCACGCGCGGGATCGGCCGGGCGATCGCGCTCCGCCTTGTTGCCGACGGCGCCGCGCGGGCGGTGCTCGGCTACATGCGCAACGACGCCGCAGCGGAGGAGGCGGCAGCGCTGATCGGGGAGGCAGGAGCAGAGCCGGTGCTCGTGCGCGGCAATGTCGCCGACGCCCGCACCGTCGAGGAGCTTGCCGCCGCCGGGCCGTACCGCGTCGTCGTCCACAACGCCGCGACCGGCGTGATCCGCTCCGCGCTCGAGACCGAGGACAAGCACTGGGACTGGACGCTGGCCGCGAATGCGCGCGCGCTCCTGTCGCTCGCCCGCGCGACCGTGCCGGCGATGGAGGAAGGCGGGGCGATCCTGGCGATCTCGAGCCTCGGCTCTCAGCGCGTCCTCCCGAACTACGTCCTCATCGGGACGTCCAAGGCCGCCCTCGAGTCGGTGGTCCGCTACCTCGCCGTCGACCTCGCGCCGCGCGGGATCCGTGTCAACTGCGTCTCGGCCGGCGTCGTCGACACCGAGGCGCTCGACTGGTTCCCGAACAAGGAGCAGATGCTCGCCTCGGTGAAGCGGACGCCGGCGGGCCGGCTCGTCGAGCCGCAGGACGTCGCGGCGGTTGTCTCCTTCCTTTGCTCGCCGGACGCGGCAATGATCTGCGGCCAGACTCTCGTCGTGGACGGCGGCTACTCGCTCGGGGCGTAATGGAGCCGACCGAGGAGAACATCCGAGCCTGGGACGACGCGCACCGAGTCCGCGCCGAGCCGGTCGAGCTGCCGCCGTTCGTGCAGCGCACGCTCGGCGACCTGACGGGCAAGCGAGTCCTCCACCTCCTGTGCGGGACGGGCGAGGCGACCGCGGCCATGGCCGAGCTCGGAGCCGTCGCGACCGGCGTCGACCCGCGGGCGGCGGCGCTCGAGGCGGCGCGCGAGCGGTGGCCGAAGATCCTCTGGGTGGACGGCGACCCGCAGTCGCTGCCGCGTCAGCTCCGGCGCGGCCGCTTCGATCTCGTCTACTCCGGCGAGGGCGTCCTCGGCCCCCTCGACGACCTCGACGGCTGGGCGCTCGGCATCGCGGCCGCGCTGCGCGGACACGGCGAGCTCCTCGTCTTCGACGATCACCCGGTCGCGGATTGCGTCGACGGGCTGCTCCGCTGGCGAAGCGACTACTTCCGCGATCCAGCCGACCCCGACCGGCTGTGGCGGATGGGGCAGATAGTGAGCGCCCTCGCGCGCGCCGGGCTGCACGTCGAGGCGCTCGAGGAGTATCCGGGCGGCACGTCCCGCCGCCGCCACGACCGCCGCATCCCGGCGACGTTCCTGCTCTACGCGCGGCGCGACGCCTAGCCGCGTCCGGAAGAGCCACGTCCGGAACCAGGTTCCGGACGGGTTCCGGTGAGACGTGTGCTGTGAGGACATTGCGGCTTGGTCAAGCCGTGCTCTTCGTCCCCTGCGGACACGGCCGGAACCAGGTTCCGGCCGTGTCTGCTCAGGACAGCCGCTCGAAGGCCTCGTCGAGCTCGGCGTCGGTGATCGTCAGCGGCGGCGTCGCCTGGATCAGGGAGCCGTCGACGCCTGCCGGGACGACGAGGACACCGCGCGCCAGCGCTTCGTCCGCGTCGCCTTCGCGCGCGCGGAGCAGGCCGCGCCCGTGCCAACCCTCGCGCTCGAAGCGCTCCCCCGCCTCGCGGACGCGGTCGAGGAGCTTCGGCGCCTCCTCGAGCACGACGAGAGCCGCGGCGCAGGCGAGCGGGTTCCCGACGTGCGTGTGCGTGTAGACGTCCTCGGGCCCGAGCCGCCAGACGTCCTCGAGGCCCTCGCGATAGAAGAGCGCCGCCGAGAGCGGCAACCCACCGCCGAGCGCCTTGCCGACGCAGAGCACGTCCACAACCTCCTCGCCCGGCCACATCTCGCCGACGCGGCCGAGCCCGGCGTAGATCGAGTCGACGAGGAGTAGCGTTCCGGCCTCGTCGCAGCGGCGGCGCAACGTCTCGAGGAAACCGTCCGGGGGCACGCGCGAGCCTGCCCTCCCCTGAAGCGGCTCGACGATCACGCAGCCGGCGTCCTCGGGCAGCGGCCCGGGGTCCTCGCCATACGCGCGCCGGTGCACCGGGCCTGGAAGCCACGGCGCGAACGGCTCGCGGAAACGCTCGAAGCCCGTCGCCGCGAGCGCGAGCAGCCCGGTGCCGTGGTAGGCGCCCTCGAAGGCGACGATGCCCGAGCGCCCGGTCGCGAGCAGAGCCGTCCGGAGTGCGATCTCGACCGCGTCCTCGCCCGTCACGCCGAGCTTCGCGGGACGGGGTAGCGCCTCGCGCAGACGCACCGTCACCTCGGCGTCGGCGAGGTCCCCGAGCGCGTGGACGACCTCCTGCTCGCGCCACGCCTCGAGGATGCGCGGGTTGCGGTGGCCGAGCGCCGCGACGCCGAAGCCACCGGTGAGGTCGAGCAGCTCCCGCCCGTCGGCGAGCGTGACGCGGCAGCCCTCGGCCCGCGCCCAGATCACCGCGAGCCGACGCGAAGGACTCGCGCCGCCGTCGCCCGCACGATCGTCCCAGCCATGGCCGGATTCTCCTGCAGGCGTCGCAGCGAGTAGCGGTACCAGTGCTCGCCGAAGGGGACGTAGACGCGCAGCCGGTGCCCCTCGGCCACGAGCTCGTCGCGGCGCTCCTCGCGCACGCCGAGCAGCATCTGGAGCTCGTACTCGAGCGGCCCGAGGCCCCCTTTCGAGATGCGCGCGAGCGACTCCTCGATCAGCCACTCGTCATGCGTCGCGACGCCGACGTAGCAGCCGGCGTCGAAGAGCGCGTCGAGACAACGGAGGAAGTTCGCGCGCACCGCCTCGTAGTCGGTGAACGCGATCGAGGCCGGCTCGAGGTAGATGCCTTTGCAAAGGCGGACGCTCGGCCGCAGGTCGGCGAGTGCCTGGACGTCGTCGAGCGTGCGGCGCAGCCGCGCTTGGAGGACGACGCCGAGGTTGTCGTGCCCGTCCTCGCGGAGCTCGCGGTACAGCCGGAGCGTGTCGTCCGTCGTCGACGAGTCCTCCATGTCGATCCGCACGTAGTTGCCGAAGCCGGCCGCGGTGCGGACGACGTCGAGAAGGTTCTCGCGGCAGAGGTCGTACGAGAGATCGAGGCCGAGCGCGGTGAGCTTGACGCTGACGTTCGAGTCGAGCGCCGACTCGTCGATGACGCCGAAGACGTCGCGGTACGCCTGCGCGATCGCGCGGGTCTCGTCCTCCCGGGTGATCTCCTCGCCGAGAACGTCGATCGTGGCCATCTTTCCGCCCGCGTTGAGCTCGCGGACGCACTCGACGGCCTCGGCGAGCGTCGCGCCGGCGATATACCGCGAGGAGAACAGCTGCACCACGGGCTTCGGCACCGCCGGCAGGAGGCGAACGAGGGCGGAGTCGAGCAGCGACACGGGCGGCGCGATTCTACGCAGCCGCCGCCGCGCGGCTTACTACTCGCGCATGAACCCCTGGCGAGCGGCGCTCACGAGCGCCACCGCCTCGGGGAAGAGCACGCGCATCGCGTCGCGGAGGGCGACTGCCTGCTCGTCGACGCCGCCCTGCGGCTGCACCTGCTGCAACGCGGCCGCGGTCAGCTCGACGGCGGTGTTGAGCGTGAGTGTCGCGAACTGCTCTCGCTGCGCCTCCTGCACGCTTTCGGCCTGCTGCTCGGCGAAGTCGCGCAGGCCGCGCATGAGATCCTCGGGGTCGCCCCCGAACGGGAATCCGAAGCCGCTGCCTTCCACCCGGCAAGGGTAGCCGCGCGACTACGTCAGCGGCAGCTTGTGGTTGCGTTCCACGTCGTCCGCCAGCTCCTCGACTGAGCCGAGCGCCGCCTGCATCGCAGCGGCGAACGGAGAGGCGCTGCTCTCTCCGAGCGCCTGCTCGAGCCGTCGCGAGGCGGAGCCGATCGCGTCGAGGTACGCGCCGCTCGCGACGCGCGGTTCCGGCTGCAGCGTCTCGGCCAGGAAAGCCGCCGCGCCCTCTGCCTCCTCGATACCCACCGGGCCATCCGTCTCACGGAGCTCGACGAGCCGAGCCCGGAGCTCCGTGAGGTGACCGCCGCCCGCGGACTCCTCCGCGACCTCGCACAGCGCTGCGAGTGAGGCGGCCTCACGGACGAGCTGCCGCTCGGTCAGCGGTCGCGCGTCGTCGTCCAGCCCGAGCCAGGCGTGGCCTTCCGCGGACTCGAACGCACAGAGATAGACACGCCGGCCGAGTGTCTCGGCCACGAGCACGCCGGCAAGGCCCTCCCCCGGTGCCGCGAAGCCGGCGGCAGCGCCCGCGATGCGTGCCACGTCCTCGGCTACCGCCATGAGGAGACAATAGGCCCGTGGAGGCCTCCGCCCGCACGCGCCACGCGCGCCGGCTATTCGCGCCGCTCGGCCCGACGTACGACCGTTACGCGGGCCTGCTCTCGTTCGGCCAGGACCCGCGCTGGCGATCGTTTCTCGTCTCGCGGATCCCGCCCGACGCGAGTCGCGTGCTCGACGTCGCCACCGGAACCGCGGCCGTGGCGACCGAGCTCGTGCGCGCGGACCCCGCCCGGACGGTCGTCGGCGTCGACCAGAGCCCGGAGATGCTTGCGGCCGGGCGTGAGCGAGTCGAGCGCGAAGGCCTCACCGAGCGGATCGAGCTGCGCGAGGCGAGAGCCGAGGCCCTGCCGTTCGCCGACGGAGAGTTCGACGCCGTCACCTTCACGTATCTCCTCCGCTACGTCGACGACGTGCCCGCGACGCTGCGGGAGCTCGTCCGCGTCGTCCGGCCCGGCGGAACGGTCGCGATGCTCGAGTTCGGTCTCCCGCGCGGCGGCTGGCGCCCGCTCTGGGAGCTCTACGTGCGGGTGGGGTTGCCGGCGGCCGGGACCGTCGTCTCGCCCGGCTGGGGTGAGGTGGGACGCTTCCTCGGCCCGAGCATCCGGGATTTCTGGCGACACTGGCCGGAGCCGCGGCTCCTCGACGCCTGGCGCGAGGCAGGAGTCGCCGACGCCCGCGTGCGTCGGCTCAGCCTCGGCGGCGGGCTCGTGGTCTGGGGGCAGCGCGCGTGACGGCGACCCGGCCACGGCCGGCGTTCTACGCGCTGCAGTCGGGCGGCTGGCGCGACTACGTCACGCTCCTCCACCCGCCCTACACGCTCTGGCACCTCTCGTACGTCGCGGTCGGCGCCGCGCTCGCGCCTCGGATGGACTGGGCGCTGCTCGGCTGGACGACGCTCGCCTTCGCACTTGCGATGGGCGTCGGAGCGCACGCCCTCGACGAGCTGCGAGGGAGGCCGCTCCAGACGCGCATCCCGCCGCGGATGCTTGCGGCTCTCGCCGTCGTCTCGATCTCCGGCGCGTCGGCGATCGGCATCGCCGTCGCGGTCGAGCGCAGCCTTTGGCTGCTCGCCTTCGTGGGCGTGGGCGCGTTCCTCGTCGTCGCGTACAACCTGGAGCTGTTCGGCGGCGCCTTTCACGGCGGGCTCTGGTTCCCGGCTGCCTGGGGCGCCTTTCCCGTCCTCACGGCGTACTTCGCGTCGGCGCGAACGCTGCACGGGGCGGCGTTCGCCGCGGCGGCCTACGCCTTCGCCTCGAGCTGGGCGCAGCGGCAGCTTTCGACGCCGGTCCGACTCGTCCGGCGCCGCGTCGTCCACGTTGAAGGACAGGTGCAGCTCGACGACGGGACGACGCTGCCGCTCGATGCGGACGCGCTTGCGGCCGTGCCTGAAGTGGCGCTCAAGGCGCTCGCGGCGGCGACGGTGCTGATCGCCGTCGCACTGCTCCTGCTGCGCGCGGGGTAGCGCCTAGACTCAGGATCCGTGGCGCTGACGACCATCGCCGATCTCGTGTTCGCCGGCGGCGTCGTGCTCGCGGCGCTCACGCTCGCCGGCGCTGCGCTCCACCGCGCCCCAACCGGGTTGCTCGCGTCTGCCACTTTCCTAGAGGGGGCGGCGGCAGTCGGGATCTGGGTCGCGTTCGCCCTGCGTCACGACCGGCCGCTCGCCGTAGCGGCGGGCGGCCTCACGGGCTGCACCCTCGCTGCCGGCGCCGCCATCCTCCTGCGCCGGGCGCTGCGACGGGTCGCCGCGATGGACGCCCGCCTCGCTGAAGCCCAGGCTGATCTCCTCGCCCTCGTCGAGCGCGAGAAGAACGCGCAAGGGGCGGAGCTCGAGCTCACGCTTGCCCGCGCCCGCGCCGACTCGCGCTCCCTGTTGGAGGAGCAGGAGCGGCAGATCGCGGAGGAGCGTCGGACGCTCGTTGCAGAGCGGGAGCACGACGCGACGGCAACGCTCGGCGAAAAGCTGAACCAGGTCCAGGCGCAGGTGGAGCAACGGCTCGCCGGCTGGTCGGCCGACCTCGACCGTGCAGCCGAGGCCACGAAGGCCCGGATCGTCGAGCTCGAGCAACGGCAGCAGCAGCTTTTGCGCGAGATCGAGCTGCGGCTCACCGCGGACGCCGAGCGGCTGTCAGCCGAGAGCGAGGAGCAGCGCACGGCCGTGGGGCGGTTACGCGCCGACCTCAATCGCACGCTCGACGAGGCGCTCGGACTCGTGCGGAGCGAGCTCGAAGCGCACGCCGCCGAGCGCCGCCGGGCCCTCCACGAGCTCGAAGAACGTCTCTCGCGCCGGGAGCGCGAGCTGAACGAGCAGGCCCAGCGAGAGGAGGCCGAGGCCGTGCAGCGGGTGCGCGCCGGCTTCGAGGACGTGTCGCGCCGCCAGGTCGAGCAGCTCGAGCGCGCTGTGGACCGCGCGGTGGCGTCACACGCGGACGAGGCCGCCCAGCGATTCGCTCAGCTCGTGAAGAGCTCGCGAGAGGACGCGGCGAAGCGCCTCGCGCGGGAGCTCGACCGTGCCGTGAGCACCTTCGCGCGGGAGGCCGAGACGGTGCTCGCGGAGCGGCTCGCGCACGTCGGCGATGCGGGCGCCCAGCGACTCGAGCACCGGGTTTCGAACGTCGCAGGCGAGCTCGAGCGCCGGCACGACGAGCTGGTCACGGCGCACGACCAGCGGCTCGGCGAGCTCGACGCGGAGATGCGGCGGCGGATCGACGACCTTCGCGCCGATCTCGAGGCGGAGCGTGGGGTGCTCGAGGCGCGGCTGCAGGAGCTCTTGCGCCGATTCGCATCGGCCGCAGCCGTCCGCGGCTCCTAGCAAAGGCTTAACAGGACGCGCCTAACAAAGCCCGGGAGGGTTCGTCGGTACGACCACGAACGTGGGTGAGCCATGAGCGAGACGACGACCCAGATCCTCGAGCCAATCATCGACGAACGCTCGAAGGTGGAGAGCTGGCGGCTCCACATCCTGATCGAGGCCGGCTACCCTCTCCCGCTCGCCGAGCGGCTCGCCGTGAGCGAAGCAGACCTTCATATCGCCTGCGAAATGCTCGGCCGCGGCTGCACGCCGCAGACGGCCGCCGAGATCCTTCTGTAACGGTTCCACGAGTACGCTGCGGCGGTGGCCAAGGTCGAGGCGCTGCCGTACGACGACCGCACCGTCTACTCCGTCGCCGCGTTCAACCGCGGCATCGCGCAGTGGCTGGGACGGCTCCCCACCGTCTGGGTCGAGGGCGAGGTGACCGAGCTCCGCCGGCACGAACGGTGGGCGACGGTCTTCTTCACGCTCAAGGATCCGGCCGACGGCTCGTCCGTCGGCGTGACGATGGCGCGCGGCAAGTTCGACGCGCTCAGGCTCGACCTCGCGGACGGCGAGCGAGTGCACGTCTTCGGGCGGCCGGAGCTCTACGAGCAGCGCGGCGGGTTCAAGCTCCGCGCGCTCACGATCGAGCGCTTCGGAGTCGGCGCCCACCTCGCGGCCCTCGAGCGACTGAAGGCAAGCCTCGCCGCGGAAGGCCTCTTTGCCGAGGCTCGCAAGCGCCCGCTGCCGTTCCTGCCCCGCCGCATCGGTGTCGTGACCGGGAACGACGCTGCCGCGAAGCGCGACGTCGTCACGACGATTCGATCCCGCTTCTCGCCGGCATCCGTGCTCGTCGCGGAGACGTACGTGCAGGGTCCGCGCGCGGCCACGGAACTCGTCGCCGCGATCGGCGCTCTCTGCGAACAGCCTGATGTCGACGTCATCATCCTGACCCGCGGAGGCGGCAGTTTCGAGGACCTTCTCCCGTTCAGCGACGAGCGAGTGGTCCGCGCCGTCGCCGACTGCCCGGTCCCGGTCGTCTCTGCTGTGGGGCACGAGCAGGACGCACCGCTCTGCGACCTCGCGGCAGACGTCCGCGCTTCGACCCCGACAGCGGCCGGGAAGCTCGTCGTGCCCGAGCTGACTGAGTTGTGCGGCAGGCTCGACCGCGCCCGCGAGACCCTCGCGCGCAACGTCCGACGCTCGCTCGAGCGCGACCGACAGCGACTGGCGCGATCGGCCGAGCGGCTGCGAACCGGTCCGCGCATCGCCGTCCAGCGAGAAGGTCTGCGCCTCGAGCGCGCTCACGAACGGCTGCGGCTGGCGCCCGCCCTGGCGGTCGAACGGAAAGGGGCGGCGCTCGAGAAGAGCGCAGCCAAGCTCGCTGCGTTGTCACCATTGCAAACACTCAGGCGAGGATACGCCATCGTCCGGACGGAGTCCGGCGGCGTAGTCGCCACGACCGGCGACGTCTCCGCGGGCGCGCGCGTGGACGTCACGCTCGCGAACGGCGGGTTCGGCGCACGCGTCGAGGAGGTGACGTCGTAAGCGAGCAGTCGGAGCCGACGTTCGAACAGGCGCAGGTGGAGCTCGAGCAAATCGTGGAGCGGCTCGAGCACGGGCAGGCGCCGCTCGAGGAGGCGCTCAAGCTGTGGGAGCGGGGCGAGGAGCTCTACGCCTTCTGCCGGGCGAAACTCGACGCCGCCGAAGGGCGGGTCGAGGAGCTCGCGCGCCGCGCGGAGCAGTCGCGACCGCCCAGTGCCGACGACACGACCTAGGTGTAGGACCCGAGCAGGTTGGTTCTGGTGACCGGGGGTTGGTGGCCGAG
>DAIMGZ010000053.1:0-11857 GCA_036723535.1 Gaiellaceae bacterium | reverse complement strand
CTAAGCCTCCGCGCAGCGGGGCTTAGCCGCAGGCCGAACAGCGCTGGCGCCGGCCTCCTGCCGCGCGCGAGCGCACGAGGCAGCCATCTCGTCCAGAGCATCGAAAGCCGGTAACTGCACCGAGCGCGCCCGAGATCGCAATCTCGGGCGCGTGCAGTTCCTTCTCCCAGCGAGCGAAGCCGCAGGCTTCGCGACCTCTTAAAGCCCGAGCTCGAGTCTCGCGGCGAGCATCTCGGGCAGGCCGGCCGCCCGCATCTCGCGCTGCGTGCGTTCGATGTCGTACTCGACCCGGCGAAAGCTCGCGCGCTGCGCGTCGAGGTCGAGGAGGAGGTAGGCGGCGCGTGGGTTGCCGTCGCGCGGCTGCCCGACCGACCCCGGGTTGAGGAGCGCCCGCACGCCGCCGACCTCGAGCTCTGTGCCCGCTGCGGCCACGCCGCCGTCGAGCTCGCCGCCGGACTCTACGACGCGGAGCGCGACATGGCTATGGCCGACGATGACGAGCGGCGAGCTTGCCAGCTCCAGCGTCGCGAGGGCGGCCTCGTCGCTCAGGACGTACTCCCAGATCGGGTCGCGCGCCGAGCCGTGGTAGAGGGCGACGCCGTGGGCGGCTCCCTCCGGTTCGAGCCGCTCGAGGAGCGCCCGCGCGTGGGGGTCGAGCACGTCACGCGTCCAGCCCGCTGCCACTGCGGCGTCGCCGCCGAACTCGGCGAGGTCGATCGTCCCGCGGACGGCGAGGTCGTGGTTGCCGGCGAGGCAGACGTCGGCCCTCTCGGCGATCGTCGCGCAGCACTCGTTGGGGCGGGGCCCATAGCCGACGAGGTCGCCGAGACACCAGAGCTCGTCAGGCGCGTCCGCGTCGATCGCGGCGAGAACCGCCTCCAGCGCGTGCAGGTTCGAGTGGATGTCGGAGACGACCGCGACGCGCATCGGCGGCCGCGAAGGCTAGTCCGGCGAGAACCGGCACCGTCGCAGCGACCTCGGAGGTGACGAAGAAGAGCAATCCCCAGAGGCCCGCCGCCAGGCCGGTGATCGCGGCGGCGCCGAGCTTCCGCCGCCCGGCCACGACGACGCCGAGCAGCGCGGGAGCGAGCAGGTCGAGCCAGCCCATGAGGGCCGCGCCGAAGGTCGGCTGCTGCAGGCTCGGCAGCGCCGTGCCGGCGGCGTGGGGGAGGGTGACGGCCTGGAGCGTGTTCGTCGCCTCCCGCACCCCGGTCGTCGCCCAGACGAGGACGACGTCGAGCGCGGCGAGCCCGACGAGGCCGGCGCGGATCGACCACGCGGGCGCGACCGCCGCCACCGCCCAGGCGGCGGCGAGGCAGGCGCCGGCGATGAGCGCGAGGCCGGCTGCGTCCTGGACGAGGCCGCTCGCCAGCCAGGCGGCGACCCATAGCCCCGCCGCAACCGGCGGCCAGAGCCACCAGCGGGCGCTGCCGCGGAAGATCCCGCCCGCAGCGGCGAGCACCGGCGTCCCGAAGGTCGCGAGCAGCGCGAGTGCGTGCGGCCCCTGCGGCACGAGGTCGATGATCGCGACGCCGGCCGCGAGCAGGGCCGCCGGCACCGCGAGCCACACCCAGCTCCGTCCACCGGCACGCGCCTGACGTGCCGGCATCGCCGCCGTGGCGGCCTGCGCCGCACAGAGAACCGCGTACGACGGCGCGAAGGGGAGCGTCAGTCCTCGGAGGTCTCGTCCTGGTGGCCCGGCGCCTCGGGCAGGTTCCGGATGCCCTCGCGCGTCACGTACTTCGACCACGAGTCCTGTAGCGCGGCGATGAACTCTGGGATGAACCGCGGCGAGGCGTTCACCCTGGCGACCACGGCTCCGGGCACATCGCCCTCCTCGACCTCGTGCTCGATCCGGGCGAAGGTCAGCGTGAACTCGTACTGCGAGAAGCTGACGTTCGCGAAGTTCGCGTAGGTGCCGCCGATCAGCTCCGCCGGCATCTGGATGTTGAGCCGACGCTCCTCCGACTCCGGCTCGGGTTGGGCGAGCTCGTCCTCTTCCATGGCCACATACTAGGGAGATGCCCGCAAACGTTCGCCTACGCCAGATCGTGCGCTTGCTCGTCGCGATCGCGGCGACGCTCCTCGGCGGCACGATCGGCTTTCGGGAGACGCTGCACGAGTCGTGGTTCCAGTCGTTCTATCGCGCCGTCGTCACCGTGACGCTGACGGGGCTGGACTCGGCTCCCTCCGGCAACGGCGCCCGGATCATCTCCCTGGTGCTCGTGGTCGTCGGGCTCACGATCATCGCCTACGCGGGTGCGGTTATCGTCGAGGCCGTTGCCGGGGGCGTCCTGACCGGGGCGCTGGCGAAACGGCGGAGGGAGCGGACGATCGAGCAGCTGCGTGACCACTTCATCATCTGCGGCTACGGCCGTGTCGGCCGGCGCGTGGCCGAGGAGTTCCGGGCAGCCGGTGTTCCGTACCTCGTGCTCGACTTCCACGAGGACGCGGTCGGTGCGGCGCAAGAGGACGGGGCGCTCCTGCTCGAGGGCGACGCCACGAAGGACGAGAACCTGCGTCGAGCCGGCCTCGAACGCGCGCAGGGGCTCGTCGCCGCTTCCGACTCCGACGCCGACAACCTCTACGTCGTCCTCTCGGCTCGGTCGGCGCGTCCCGACCTGACGATCGTCGCGCGCGCGTCCGGCGTGGACGCGGAGCGCAAGCTGACCCTCGCCGGCGCGGACCGGGTCGTCCTCCCGTACACGACGGCAGGACAGGTGATGGCGAACCTCGTGCTCAAGCCGCAGGTGACCGCGTTCCTCGATGTCGTGACGACCGCGACCGGCCCCGACCTCCAACTGGCGGAGATCGAGGTGCGCGAGACGTCCTCGGCGGCGGGGCGGACGATCCGCGAGCTGCGCATCCGGCACGAGACCGGGGCGCTCGTCGTCTCGTTGCGGAAGGCGGACGGAAGCTTCGACACGACGCCGGAGCCGGACACGCCGATCGAGGTCGGCGACGTCCTGATCGGCGTCGGCTCGCCGGACGAGATCCGAGCGCTGGAAGACCTCTTCGCACCGCACGAGACCGTTGCCGGCTGATCCCGTCAGGTCCCTCGCGGCCGCGCTCGCCACCGCGGCGGGCGCCGAGCTCGAGCTCGAGCGGCCGGGAGAGCCCGAGCACGGCGACTACGCGACGAACGTGGCCCTGCAGCTCGCCGGGACGCGCCGGCGGCCGCCGCGGGAGATCGCGGCGGAGATCTCGGACGCCGCCGCGAGCCTCACCGCCGTCGAACGGGCAGAGGTTGCAGGGCCCGGCTTCGTCAACGTCTTTCTCCGCGACGAGTGGTTCGCGTCGGCGCTGGTCGAGATGCTCGCCGCCGGCGAGGCGTACGGGGCCGGCGCCGCAGAGCCGGCGGAGCGGGTGCAGGTGGAGATGGTCTCTGCGAACCCGACGGGCCCCCTGCACGTCGCCCACGGCCGCAACGCTGCGTACGGCGACGCCGTCGCGCGCCTGTTCCAGCTCGCCGGCCACGCGGTCGAGCGCGAGTACTACTACAACGACTCGGGCGGGCAGATGGACCGGTTCCGGGCGTCGGTCGAGGCCGTCCGCCGGGGCGAGGAGCCGCCGGAGGACGGCTACCGCGGCGCGTACATCAGCGATCTCGCCGCCTTGAAGGGCGACCCGGTGCCGCTGATGCTGAAGGAGATCGAAGTGTCGCTCGAGCGGTTCCGCATCCGCTTTGACAGCTTCCGGCTGCAGAGCGAGCTTGCGCAGCACCTCTCTGAGCTGCTGCCGCGGCTCGACACGTACGAGAAGGACGGCGCGATCTGGGCGCGCTCGTCCGCGTACGGGGACGACGAGGACCGCGTCCTGCTCCGCTCCGGTAACCGCTCGCCGACGTACCGCGCTGCGGACGTCGCCTACCTCGTGGACAAGCTCGAGCGCGGCTTCGACCGCGCGATCTACGTGCTCGGCACAGACCACCACGGCACGCGTAACTGGTACGCGGCGGTCGCCCGGATGCTCGGTTACGACCCGGAGCGTGTCGAGGTGCTCCTCTACCAGCTTGTCCACCTGACGAAGGGGGGCGAGCAGACGAAGATGTCGAAGCGGCGCGGCGACGTCGTCTTCCTCGACGAGTTCATGGACGAGATCGGCGTGGACGCTGCGCGCTGGTACCTCGTCAACCGCGGCCCCGACCAGACGATCGAGATCGACATCGACCTCGCGGCCGAGCGGTCGCAGAAGAACCCCGTCTACTACGTCCAGTACGCGCATGCGCGGATCGCCGGGATCCTCCGCAACGCCGGCGACACGGCCGTCTCCGCCGAGCCTGCCGGCCCGCTCGCCGCCGAGGAACGCGAGCTCGTGAAGCGGCTCGCCGAGCTGCCGGAGGTCGTGACGGACGCGCTCGCGAAGCGCGGCCCGCAGGGAATCCCCGCCTACGCGATCCGGGTCGCCGACGACTTCCATCGCTTCTACCACGAGCACCGCGTGCTCGAGAGCGAGCAGGAGGCGTTCCGGCTCGGCCTCTGCCGCGCGACGCGCACCGTCATCGCCCGCTGCCTCGACCTCGTCGGCGTCGAGGCGCCGGACCGGATGTAAAACTCCGGCTCGTGGACGGCCTGCTGCTCACGCGTCGGCAACGCCTCCGGAGCTACAGCGAGAAGACCGCGCTCGTGACCGGGCCGTCCCTCGTCCTGGCTCTCGTCGTGCTCGGTCTCGGAGGCTGGGTGGACGCCATGGTCGTGATCGTGATCGCAGGCCTGACGGCACTTGCCGTCGGCTCGATGGTGCGGAGCCGGCTCGGAGCCGCCGTGTTCGGTCTTCTGCTCGCCGGAGGGATCTTCGCCTTCCTGCTCGCAGCGGGATGGCTCATCTCGCATCCCATCCAGCGCGGCGACTAGCCGTTTAGGATCGCGGACGTGGAAACTCCGGAAGCACCACAGGAGGGAACCGCGTCGCGGGTCGGGCGGGCCGCGGAGGCGCGGGGGCTCGAGGCCGCGACGTGGGCCGGTCAGGGCGACCAGGAGCGCGGGTTTTCGCTGCTCGCGCTGACCCTGGCGGCCGGCTACTTCGTCGTCCTCTTCCTGCCGTGGATCGATTCGGTCTCGGGTTGGACGCTTCGGGTCGCGGACAACTCGGGCTTGCTCGCGCTCGCCCTCGTGCTCGTAGAGCTCCTCCGCCTCAGGGGCGTCTGGATCTCTCGGGGCGCAGGTCTCCTGGCCGCCTGCCTCACCGTGGCGACCGGCATCATCGGTGTCACGACCTTCGCCACCCTGCGCTGGGGCAGCGGACCGGTCAGGTTCTCCACTCTCAAGTCCGGCGCCTGGCTCGGGCTCGTCGTCGCCCTTCTCCTGGTCGCCCTCGCGGCGCTGCGAGTGGCTACATTGCGCCGTTCGGCTCCGTGAGCGCCCGCACAGCTCCCGACCGCAACATCGCGCTGGAGCTCGTCCGCGTCACCGAGGCCGCCGCGATGGCTGCCGCGCGCTGGATCGGCCGGGGCGACAAGGAGGACGCCGACCAGGCAGCGGTCGACGCGATGCGCTTCGTCCTCGATAGCGTCGCGATCCGCGGCGTCGTCGTGATCGGCGAGGGGGAGAAGGACAAGGCGCCGATGCTCTACAACGGAGAGGAGGTCGGAAGCGGCGAGGGCCCCGAGGTCGACGTCGCGGTCGACCCGCTCGAGGGGACGCGGCTGACCGCGCTCGGGCAGCCGAACGCGATCGCGGTCATCGCCGTCGCCGAGCGCGGGACGATGCTCTTCCCCGGGGCGGCGCTCTACATGGAGAAGATCGCCGTCGGCCCCAACGCGATCGACGCGATCGACATCGAGCGAAGCCCGACCGAGAACGTCGCTGCCGTCGCGCAGGCGCTCGGCAAGACGCCGCGCGAGGTGGACGTCGTCGTCCTCGAGCGCGACCGCCACGACGACCTGATCGCCGAGCTACGCGAGGCGGGAGCGCGCGTGCGGCTCATCCGCGACGGCGACGTTGCGCCGGCGATCGCGGCCGCCCAGCCGGGGACGGGCGTCGACATGCTCTACGGGATCGGCGGAACGCCCGAGGGCGTCATCTCGGCGGCGGCGCTCAAGTGCGTCGGCGGCGGCATCCAGGGACGGCTCTGGCCGCGCAACGACGACGAGCGGCAGCAGCTTCTCGAAGCCGGTCTCGACCCGGCGCGCGTGCTCCACACGAACGACCTCGTATCCGGTGAGGACGTCTTCGTCGCGGCGACGGGCGTGACGACGGGCTCGCTCCTCCAGGGCGTTCAGTACACGCCCGGCGGCGCGATCACCGACTCGATCGTCATGCGCTCGCGGTCGGGAACCGTGCGCCGAGTCGTCGCGCAGCAGTCCCTCGCCAAGCTCTCCGCCATGACCGGCTTCGAGTACACCTAGACCGCGACGGCCTCCCGCTCCATCTCCGGCGCGTACGTGCCGGTTCGCGCGGCGGCGTTCATCTTCGCGCGGTGGTAGTAGGCGCGCTGGCCCGCCTCGACGTTCTCCTCCTTGCCGCCCCACGCCTTCAGCGCCGGCGCCTGCAGCGCGCGGCCGTAGGAGAAGGACAGCTGCCACGGGTGCGGCCCGCGAGCGTTCATCGCGTTGAGGTGCGCCGTCGCGTCCTCGTCCGCCTGGCCGCCGGAGAGGAAGACGATGCCGGGCACCGCCGCCGGCACGTGCTTCGACAGCGTGTGCAGCGTCGCCTCGGCGACCTCGTCGGCGCCGGCACGGTTGCTCGCCTCGTAGCCGGTGAGGACCATGTTCGGCTTGAGCAGCGTGCCCTCGACGTCGACGCGCTGGTCGAAGAGCTCGGTGTAGACGGCGGCGAGTACGCGCGACGTGACGAAGCCGCTCCGCTCGATCGAGTGCGTCCCGTCCTGCAGTACCTCGGGCTCGACGATCGGGACGATTCCGGCCTCCTGGCAGAGCGCGGCGTAGCGGGCGAGGGCGTGCGCGTTCGTCCAGATGCAGTACTCGCTCGGCATCGTGTCCGTGATCGAGTATGTCGCGCGCCACTTCGCGAACCGGGCGCCAAGCTCGCGGTACTCCTCGAGCCGTTGGCGCAGGCCGTCGAGCCCCTCCGTCACCGTCTCGCCCTTGGCGTGCGCGAGCGGCTTCGCGCCCTGGTCGACCTTGATGCCCGGGATGACGCCCTTCGAGGCGAGCAGCTGCGGGAACGGCGTCCCGTCGTCCGCCTTCTGTCGGATCGTCTCGTCGAAGAGGATGACGCCGCTGATGAACTCCTCGGCGCCCGGCGTCGTGAAGAGGAGGTTGCGGTAGCCGCGGCGGCTCTCCTCGGTCGACTCGACGCCGATCGTGTCGAAGCGCTTCTTGATCGTGCCTTCGCTCTCGTCCGCGGCGAGGATCCCCTTCCCCTCGGCGACGAGTGCGCGCGCGGTCTCGTGCAGCTCGTTGTTCGGCATGGGAAATCTCCCTGTCTCGCTGGCTCGGGGTTCCATTATGGCCGGGCTAGAATCTCCGGAGTCGGCGGACGTAGCTCAGTTGGTAGAGCGTCGGCTTCCCAAGCCGTAGGTCGCGGGTTCGAATCCCGTCGTCCGCTTAGCGAGAGTCGTCCGCAGCTCGAGCGTTCTCAGCGCTGGATGCAGAGGCCGGCGAGATCGACGCCGTAGATGGGCTGGTACGTCTCGCAGCCGATGCGCGCGGAGAAGAAGTCCTGCTCGGGGCCGTTCCAAAGGGCGGCGTAGGGGGCCGCGTCGCGGGCGAGCTCGGCGTCGAGCTTCGCGTAGGCGAGGTATCGCTTCGGCCCGGAAAGGCTTTCAGCGACCGTCAGCTTGTGGTTGTAGGCCGGGTCGTCGAAGTACGACCAGTTGCTGTTGTTGCTGCGTGTGATCGTGGTTCCGTTGACGAGGTTGAGGAAGTCGCCCGGGTCGGGGAAGTCGGCTTGCTAGCCGACTGTCGCCATGTCGAACGGCTCGCTCTTCGTGCCGAGACGGGCGAACATGACTCCGAGCGGAAACGCCTTCACCTCGACGTCGATCCCGATCGCTTTCAGGTTCGCCTGGATGACCTGTCCCAACTGACGGCATTGGGCGTCCGAGCACGTGTACAGGACTGCGTGGCCGCCACGGCCGCGAGCCAAGCGTCGCGCCTTCTGCAGGTCGGGCGTGTACGGGTAGATGTGCACGTCGTGGAAGCCGGGCATCCCGGGTGGCAGCAGCTGGTCGGTGGGATCCCCGAAGGTGCTCCCGAGTCCACCGATCCGGCCCAGTGCCCGGCGGTCGAGAGCGTAGTTGACGGCTTGGCGAAGCCTCGCGTCGGAGAAGAGAGGGCGACTGGTGTTCAGTGCCAGATACGTCGTCTCGAGGGTTGGGTTGTCGAAGTAGCGCTGGTGGCCCGCCTTTGCGACCGTGCTCCCCGGCCCGAAGCGCCGACGCAACTCAGTCGTCGACTGCGAAGGAACTCCGGCTGTGAAGTCTGCTTGCCCGGATTCGATCTCCCGGAGCGCCTGAGCCGCCCCGATCCCGACCCTGTAGTCGATCTCCCGGGCGGCGTGCGGTCGCGATCCGCGGTAGTTGCGGTTGCGCTTCAGCACCGCCCCGATGTCAGACGTGTAAGAGGCGACGTAGTACGGGCCGGCAGCGGGAACGGTCCGCACGTTGGTATTGACGGGCGTGTCGAGTGGCACCGCGCAGAAGAACGGCAGGGCGATCCGGCTCAGGAAGTCCGGCGCCGCGTCGGTCAGGCGGATGGTGAGCCTGTTTCCGTTGGTTGTCACGCCCGAGATGTGCTTGGCCCGCCCTGCCTCGTAGGCCGAGAAACCGACGATGTCCGACGCGTAGTTGCGTGCAGACGACTTCAGCCGCGGGCTCAGGGTCCGCTCGATCGAATACTTGAACGTTCGCGCGGTGACCGGCTCGTTCGACGGCGGAGAGAATCGGAAGCCCTTACGAACGATGAAGGTGTACGTCTTGCCGTCGGCTGAGGGGGCGGGCACTGCCGCTGCGACCTCCGGCTCGAGGCGCGACCCCGACGGGGCGGACCGGTCGGGGTAGTTGAGCAGCTTGGCGCAGGTCGCATACTCGATCGCCCACGAGGCTGGCTCGTATGCGAGCGCCGGGTCGAGGGAGTCGAACGGCCCTTGGGAATCGATTCGAACCACACCGCCGACCCGCGACGAAGCGAGGAGGGCCGGCTGCACCGTGACCCAGACTCGCCGGTCCCCGACGGCGATCTTCTCCGGGCTCCCTCCGACCGGGATCCTCTTCGAGACTCGGTTCGTCGACGGGTCGATCCGCGAGACCGTGCCGTCGAGGCTGTTCGCCACCCAGACGGCGCCGTAGCCGACGGCGATGCCCGTCGGGCTGTGGCCCACTGCGATCGTGGCCGTGACCGCGTTCGTGTCCGGGTCGATGCGGACGACGGCGTCGTCACCACGGTCGGCCACCCAGACCGCTCCTTCGCCGACCGCCACCGAGCTCGGACCGTTACCGACGGGGATGGGGGTCGAGACGAGGTTCGTCGCGTCGTCGACACGGACGACGTCGTTCGCGAACGGATCGGCGATCCAGACTGCCCCCGCACCCTCGGCGACGGCATCGGGACTATTGCCTGTGTCGATCGTACGAGCGACTGTGCCTGTCGCCTGATGCAGGCGCGCCAGCAGTCCGCCGTCGACGCCGACCCAGAGCCCGTTCGCGCCGCTCGCGATGCTGGCGGAGCCTGCCCCGTATCCGGCCTGCAGACGGACCCTGTTCGTGACGACCTGAAAGCGCGGGTCGATCTTCCGCAGCACGGCGAACAACTGCGTGGGATCGGCGCTGACCGCCCAGACGGCTGTCGGAGTGGCTGCGAGCCCGCTCACCGGCTCGCCGATCGGAATCGCTTTCGTGGCCGACTGAGTGGCGGGATCGACGTGCGAGACCGTCCCGTCATCGAGGTTTGCCACCCAGAGCCCGCCCGCGCCGAAGGCAACGGCTTGCGGCTGCGCGCCCACCGGTGCCTGGCCGGAGACACGGTTCGACGTCGGGTCGATGATCGCGACCGCGTTCCCGGTCACGACCTCGCCGCCGCCGGAGCCCCCGGCACCAAGCGCGAAGACCGGGATCGCCACCGCCGCGGCCAGGACACCGATCAACGCGGAGCCCGCATACATCCGGCGGCGCTTGCGCCGTAGCTCGACGTCGAGGGTCTTCAGCTGGGCGAAATCGCTCTCCAGCCCTTCGATCACGAGCTGGAAGATCCGCTCCGGTCGTTCGAGGTCCTTCAGCCGTCGCTCGCCCGGGTCGCGGATCGCCACGCCGGGAGGCAGTTCCTCCTCCGCGAGCTCTTTCGTGGTGGAGGAGAGCAGCACTTGGCCTCCGTGGCCGGCGGCGCCGATCCGCGCTGCCTTGTGTACTCCCACGCCGACGTAGCGGTCGGCGCCCACTTTCGGCTCTCCCGTGTGCAGCCCCATGCGCACCTTGATCTCGGCCCCCTCGGGCCAAGGATGGGCAGCCAGGTCGCGCTGAGCGTTGACGGCCGCCGCGACACCGTCTGCGGCTGTCTGGAACGCCACGAAGAACGAATCGCCCTGTGTGTCCACCACCCGCCCGTGGTGCGCCGAGAAGGCCGCAAGGAGAAGCTCGCTGTGGGCGGTCAGGAGCTCGTCGTAGCGGTCGCGGCCGAGCCGGTGGAGCAGGCGAGTCGACCCCTCGATGTCAGTGAAGAGGAAGGTGACAGTCCCGCGCGGGAGCTCTACCACGATCTACGGGTACGCCCTTCCCAGGTCGTTGTCAAGTGGGCGGTACGCGCCGGCGCTCAGTTGTCGACGAAGAGCATGCGCGCGACGTCCCCGAGCATGAGGAGCATCACGAGCACGGCGACCGCGTCCACGAGCACCTTCTCGTCTTACCCCGATCTTGGGCCGACGACTCCGGCCTTTCGACTGGGGCCGGCTAGCGCCCCGGCCAGGCCTCCGCCAGCTCGAGCCGCGTCTCGAGGAGGTGCTCCGGGATGACCTTCACGTCGGCCAGCACCGGCATGAAGTTCGTGTCGCCGCTCCAGCGCGGCACGACGTGGACGTGGCCGTGGTCGACGATGCCCGCACCGGCGACGCGGCCGAGGTTCCAGCCGACGTTGAATCCCTCCGGCGCGAAGACGGCCCGCAGCGCCTCGATCGCCTCGACCGCGAGCCGGTGCACCTCGAGCGCCTCCGCCTCCTCGAGATCGTCGAAGGCAGAGCCGTGCCGGTACGGCGCGACCATCACGTGTCCCGAGGCGTACGGGAACTTGTTGAGGAGGACGAAGGCGAGCTCGCCTCGGTGGACCACGAGCTCCGGCTCGTCCTCCGGCAGCGCTGCAGCGCGGCAGAAAACGCACTCGTCGCCGTCGTCCGCGTGCTGGACGTACTCGAGCCGCCACGGCGCCCAGAGCTGCTTCATCCGCCGGAGGCTAGCCGCGCCTAGTAGCATCGCGCCCATGTTCAGCAAATGGCTGCAGCGCCTGTTCGGCGGCTCCGGCTCGACGGCGAGCGAGCCGGCCGAGCCTGCCAGGGCCCCCGAAGCTCCGTCGATGCCCTCCGAGCCTCCCGCCGACGCGGGCACAGGCGAGCAGGCGCCGGCGGGCGACGAGCCCGCCTAGCTCTCAGGCCCTCCGCGCTAGCGTCAGTCCGACGAGGACGAGCGACATCCCGCGTTCACGACGTGGACGAGGACGGGTGGACCTCCGTCACAACCACCGCTTCCAGCGGAAGAACGCGAGCATGCCGATGACCGTCACGGCCATCAGACCGATCGCCGCGAAGAAGGAGTCCCACGAGCCGAAGCCGGGGAAGTGGACGTTCATCCCGAAGAAGCCGGTGATGAACGAGAGCGGCGTCAGGACGACGAGGAAGATCGTGAGGACGTAGAGGATGTCGTTCTGCTGGTGCGAGATGAGCGACTCGTTCGTGTCCTCGAGCGCCTCGACGAC
>DAIMGZ010000052.1:0-12386 GCA_036723535.1 Gaiellaceae bacterium | reverse complement strand
CGCCGACGTACGACTCCTCGAGCGCCACCGCATCCGGCGCGTGCTCGGCAATGAGCGCCGCGACGGCGTCGTGGATCGTCTTCAAACGGACCACCGTGTCCTCGCCGGCCGGTGTCGACCAGCAGCCGTGGGCCACTTCCTTGAGGCGGCCTTCGCTTTCTTGGACTATTCCGTACCCGCAAGCAGCCGTTCCCGGGTCAATGCCTACGACCTTCACGTCTGGAGGTTAGGAACCGGATCGGATGACCAGCCGAAGGCCAACGCAGGCGAAGGCGCGTTGGCCGGAGGCCATCCCGCTCCCGCAGACGCCCCGAAGCGGCCTCAGCAGGCGGGCAAGAAATCAGCACGGAGCGCGCCGGAGACCGCGCTCTCCGGCGCGCGTAGTTCCACAAGTTCCGAGGAAGCGTGGGCGGCGCTAGCCGGCCACGCTTTCGAGGACGCGCTCGGGGATGTCGAAGTTCGCGTAGACCTCCTGCACGTCGTCGTTGTCCTCGAGCTGGTCGATCAGCCGGAGGATCTTCTTCGCCTCGTTCTCGTCCTCCACGGCGACCGTCGTCTTCGGCAGCATCGTCAGCTCTGCCGACTCGATCTCGAAGCCGGCGGCCGCGACGGCCTCGCGCACCGTCGCAAGCTGCTCGGCCGCGGAGAGCACCTCGTACGAGGAGCCATCGAGGGAGACGTCGTCGGCGCCGCCCTCCGCCGCCGCGAGCGTGAGCTCGTCCTCGTCCGCGCCGTCCGCCGGCACGAGCACGACGCCGCGCCGCTCGAACAGCCACGCGACCGCGCCCGAGGTACCGAGGTTGCCGTCGTTCTTCGCGAAGGTGTGGCGCACATCGCCCGCCGTCCGGTTGCGGTTGTCGGTGAGCGCCTCGACGATCACCGCGACGCCGGCGGGGCCGTAGCCCTCGTAGATCACCGTCTCGTAGGCGGCGGCGTCGGCGTCGGTGCCGGCGCCCTTTGCGATCGCGCGGTCGATGTTGTCCTTCGGCATCGAGTTGGCCTTCGCCTTCTCGACCGCGTTCTGGAGCGCGAGGTTCCCGCCGGGATCCGGCCCGCCCTCCTTCGCCGCGACGATGATCGCGCGCGTCAGCTTCGAGAAGAGCTTGCCGCGCTTCGCGTCGGCGGCGCCCTTCTTGTGCTTGATCGACGACCACTTGCTATGCCCGGACACGCCCCTCCTCTCGCACGATGTTCAGGAACCGCTCGTGGACGCGCGTGTCGTCGGTCAGCTCCGGATGAAAGGCCGCGACGAGGAGCCGTCCCTCGCGCGCCAGCACCGGATGGCCGTCTACCTCCGCGAGCACCTTGACGTCGGCCCCCGCCTCCTCGAGCCACGGCGCACGGATGAAGACGGCCCGCAGGGGCTCGTCGCCGTCGTCGACGTGGAGGTCTGCTTCGAAGCTGTGCACCTGGCGGCCGAACGCATTGCGCCGGGTCGTGTAGTCGCCGAGGCCGAGGTGGTCGCGGTCGAGGACGATCATCCCCGCGCACGTCCCGAAGATCGGGCCTCCGAACTCCCGCACCGCCTCGTCGAGGCCGTAGAGCCGCATGAGCCGGACGATCGCGGTCGACTCGCCGCCGGGGATGATGAGGCCGTCGAGCCCGTCGAGCTGCTCGGGAAGCCGAACCTCGACCGGCTCCGCGCCGAGCCGCCGCAGCACGGCGGCGTGCTCCCGGAAGTTCCCCTGCACGGCGAGGATGCCGATCCTGAGCGGCTTCTCCACGGAACTGATGGTAACGAGGGCTATTCGGCCGGCGGCACTACCGGCGGCGCGGCCGTCCGGCGGCGGTCGAGGAGGCCGAGGAGCACGAGCCAGAACCCGAGGAGCCCGAACGCGAGCGCCGGCGACCACGCGCTGATCGAGGCCGGCGACGACGTGCAGACCGTCCCCGACGCCGTCGCGGTGCACGACCCGCCGCCGCCGAGACCGAAGGCTCCTTCCGCGAGGGCGGTCGGCGAGCCGATGACGTAATGGATCGTGGCCGCGAAGAAGCCGATGGTGCCGAGCACGGCCCAGCTCGACCTCCTGGTGACAAACGCGATGACGACGAAGATGAGCGCTGCGATCGAGACGCCGGCCCACTCTCCGTCGCCGGTGTGCGCCCAGTAGAGGATCGAGCCGCCGATCAGCAGCCCGCCCACGAGGTGGAGCCAGAACGAGGACGGCGTGCGGCGGATCGTCCCGGCCGCGAGATAGGCGAGCCCGACGAGGAGCGTCACGGCGGCGGTGAAGCTCCCGCCCGCGGTGATCAGGTCGATGACGAAGAGCCAGGCGACGACCGCCGAGATCAGCCGGATGAAGGGGAAGCGGAAGCGGCGGTGATCGTCCCAGGCGGCCGCGAGGATGAGGAGCCAGAGCGCGAGCCGGGACCACGACCAATGCTTGATGGAGCCGCTGATCCCATGCCAGCCCCACCACGTGAAGAGGAGCCCGACGAACGCGGCCCACGCGAGCACGGCGGCGAAGGCGAAGATTCCGGCGGCGATTGGCCGGCCACGGGCGCGAAACGCGTGCGCGATCGCGTAGAGGACGACGAGGACGAGCAAGGCCCAGCCGGCCTCGGCGCCGCTGCCGTAGTGGCCGGAGAGGTAGCCGAGCGCGGCGAGCCCGCCGCCGAGCACCGTGAGCCCGCCCGTGTAGACGAGGAAGGTCGACGACGTCCAGATCGGCTTCGTCTCGCGCACGGGGGCAATCCTCCTCGCCGCGCCGGACGGAGCCGGCTAGCTGGTCGCTACCAGCCGCGGGTCTCGAGCAGCTCGCTCGGGTCGAGCGTCTGCGTCGAGATGCCGACCATCGGCTCGCCGAGGCCGGCCGAGACGCGGGCGAGGATCTCCGGGTCGCGGAAGTGCGTCGTCGCCTCGACGATCGCCTTCGCGCGCCGCTCGGGGTCGCCCGACTTGAAGATGCCCGAGCCGACGAAGACGCCGTCCGCGCCGAGCTGCATGCAGAGCGACGCGTCGGCGGGCGTCGCGATCCCGCCGGCGGTGAACGTCACGACCGGCAGCTTCCCGTTCTCCGCCACCCACTTGACGAGCTCGTACGGCGCTCGCAGCTCCTTCGCCTCGGCGTACAGCTCCTCCTCGCGCAGCGCGCCGAGCCGGCGGATGTGGCCGAAGACGGCACGCATGTGCGTGACGGCGTTGACGATGTCGCCGGTCCCCGCCTCGCCCTTCGTGCGGATCATCGCTGCGCCCTCGGCGATGCGGCGCAGCGCCTCTCCGAGGTTCGTGCAGCCGCAGACGAAGGGGACGGTGAACTGCCACTTGTCGACGTGATGCTCGAGGTCCGCGGGCGTCAGCACCTCGGACTCGTCGATGTAGTCGATCTCGAGCGCCTGGAGGATCTGCGCCTCGGCGAAGTGGCCGATGCGGCACTTCGCCATGACGGGGATCGTCACCGCCTCCTGGATCTCGCTGATCTTCTCCGGGTCGGACATGCGCGCGACGCCGCCGTCTCGGCGGATGTCGGCGGGAACGCGCTCGAGCGCCATCACGGCGACGGCGCCCGCCGCCTCCGCGATCCTCGCCTGCTCGGCGTCGACGACGTCCATGATCACGCCGCCCTTGAGCATCTCGGCGAGCCCGCTCTTGACCCGCATCGTCCCGTATTCCGCCATCGGGCTGAGTGTAGCCAGGCGGCGCCGCGGCGCGGCCTGATAGAAGGCAGCCGTGGAGCCGTGGTCGCGGGAGGCGGTCGGACGCTTCGACGAGCTCGAGATCGAGAGCGACGTCCTCCGCGACAACCCGCTCGGCGACCCGCACGTCCGGCCGCTCTGGGTCTACCTCCCGCCGGCCTACGACGCCGAGCCCGAGCGCCGCTTCCCCTCGATCTACCTGATCCAGGGGATGACCGGCCAGCTCGACATGTGGCGGAACCGCTCCGCCTTCCGCCCGAACGTGCCCGAGCTCGTCGACCGGCTCTTCGCGGCGGAGGATTGCCCGCCGGCGCTCGTCGTCTTCGTCGACTGCTGGACGTCGTACGGCGGCTCGCAGTTCATCGACTCGCCGGGGACGGGCCGCTACGGCGAGCACCTGTGCGAGGAGGTCGTCTCGTTCGTCGACTCCCGGTACCGGACGCTCGCCGACGCCGCGCACCGCGGCCTGACCGGCAAGTCGAGCGGCGGCTACGGCGCGATGGTCGTGCCGATGCTGCGGCCCGACGTCTTCGGCGGCCTCGCGACGCACTCTGGGGACGCGCTCTTCGAGCTCTGCTACCTGCCGGAGTTCCGCGACACGGTGCGCACGCTTCGCGACGACTACGACGGCTCGTACGAGCGCTTCTGGGAGGACTTCCGCTCGCGGCCGGCGTTCACGAAGCAGTCCGACTACTACCTCGTCAACACGTACGCGATGGCCGCGTGCTACTCGGCGAACGAGGACGGCTCGATCGACCTCCCCGTCGACGTGGCGACGGGGATGCTGCGCGACGACGTCTGGCAGCGCTGGCTCGCATGGGATCCCGTCCGCATGGCGCGCCGGCACGCCGACGCGCTCCGCAGCCTGCGCGCGATCTACATCGATGCGGGCAGCCGCGACGAATGGTTCCTCGACCTCGGGGCCGACGCGTTCCGGCGCGAGCTCGAGACGCTCGGGATCACCGACGTCTTCTTCGAGCTCTTCGACGCGAGGCACGGCGGGATCGAGTACCGCTACCCGCTCGCGATCCGCTACCTCGCCGAGCGCCTGCAGTAGCACCGCACGCGCGAAAACAGGCCGGCCACGAACCGTAAAACTCCTGCCAAGTCAGACGTTTCATGGTTGCCCCGGCTGACGAAAGTGGGCAATTTCCCCCTACACAGGGGAACTGCGGGAGGTAAACCATGAGAAGACTCTTGTTGTTAGTCGTGCTCGCAGCCGCGCTTTCGTCGGCTGCGACCGCGACGAGTGCCACAACCACCCTCGTCTCGATCACGCAGGCCGGACTCGTTCCCAAGAACGTTGCCGTCAACGCGGGAGACACGGTCAAGTGGGTGAACAACGACAAAAAGAATCACCAGGTCGCGTGCGCGAAGTGCTCGTTCACCTCGCCGGTGTTGACGCCGGCGGCTTCCTATTCGTACACCTTCAAGACCGCGGGCAAGTTTGCGATCACCGACCCGCTCTCGAAGATCAAAGGGACGGTTACGGTCGCGGCCCCCACGGCAGGCTTCACGCTCGCCGCGAAACCGCGCGCCGTCAAGTTCCTCGCCGCCACCACGCTGTCGGGAACTGCCTCGACGGCGCAGTCGGGTCAGAAGGTGAGCCTGCTCGGCCAGGTTTGCGGCACGGCGACCTTCAAGCAGGTCACGAGCACGACGGCCGGGACGGGCGGCATCTTCTCGGTCACACAGGCGCCGACGATGAACACGGTCTACGAAGCGAAGGTCGGGAACGCGACGAGCACGACTGCCTTGGTGAAGGTGCTGCCGAGCATCCGGCTTGCGAAGATCGCCCGACACTCGTTCCGCGTCTCCGTGACGGCTGCGAGCTCCTTCGCCGGGAAGTACGTCCTGTTCCAGAAGAGGACAGCCGCCGGACGGTGGGTCACCGTCAAGAAGGTCACGCTGAAAACCGCCGCCACGGTAGGCACGACCACCCTCACCAAGAGGGCCTTCACCTCCAGGATCCAGCACGGCCGCCGGGTGCGGGCCACGATGACGCTGGGCCAGGCGGCTCCCTGCTACGCCGGCAGCCGCTCGAACGTCGTCCGCAGCTAGCTCGTCTCGCTCATCGGTGACGCGCCTCCCTTCGGGGAGGCGCTTTCCGTGGCACGGCTACGGCTCGTACGTCTGGCGCCACGGCCAGGCGAGCAGGCCGAGACCGCCGACGAAGCACACCGCTCCCACGACTGCCCAAAACGTGCTGCCGGTCATCGACGAGCCCTGGATCAGGTTGGTCCCCTGACCGATCCAAACAGCCCCGGTCAGGACGAGGAGGACTCCGAGGATTCGTCTGGCGATGGTCATGTCACCGAATACTCACGATCGACCGAAACAGTTTGCGCGCACGCTCTCCCCTGAAAGGGGGAAGCGTACGCGTGAACCTGCAGGAGGTTTCGACAGAAAGTCCTCCCACTCGCTGCCGGTTTCCCGACGAGCGGCTCCTCAGGCGAAGCCGGGCTCCTGCCGAGAGAGCTCTCGAAAGCACGTGCCACCGTTCTAGTTGATTGGGGGGTTCGTATGCGCCGCACACGTCGTCTACTGGTCGTCGATGACGACCGCTTGCTGTGTGAGCTCGTCCGGACGACGTTCGAGCTCGAGGGGTTCGAGGTGGATGCGGCGTACGACGTGATCGAGGCGGAGCGTGCGCTCTCCGAGTCGCGGCCGGACGCGATCCTGCTCGACATCGGGCTGCCCGGGATCGACGGAATCTTCTACCTGGAGCGGCTGCGCGAGACGCCCCAGACCAGCAAGATCCCGATCGTCGCCATCAGCGGCTCCGACGAAGCGGGCCGCGCAGCGCGGGCCGCAGGTGCGGAAGCGTTCCTGCGCAAGCCGTTCAGCCCGCTCGAGCTGCTCGCGCTCGTGACGCCGCTCATCCGGCAGGTCGGCTTCGTCGAGGACGCGAACGACGGCCTGGTCGATACCGCCAACCTGAACCGGCTGATCGAGATCGGGCGCCGCCAGCACCAGCTCCTGAACGAGGCGTACGCGCAAACCGTCGCGGTGCTCGCGTCGGCCCTGGAGTCGCGAGACTTCGGGACTAGCCGGCACTCGCGCCGGGTCACCTCCTACGCGACGAGGCTCACCCTCGAGGTCGCTCCGTTGCTGCTCGACGATCCGAGCCTCGAGTGGGGCTTCCTCCTGCACGACGTCGGCAAGATCGGCATTCCCGACGGAATCCTCCTCAAGCCCGGCCGCTTGACTCCATTCGAACGGCGGCGGATGCAGGAGCACGCGGAGCTCGGCGAACGGCTGCTCGCCCACGTCCCTCTCCTCAACCAGGAGGGCGCGCGCGTCATCCGCTCCCACCACGAACGCTGGGACGGGAACGGCTACCCAGACCGGCTCTCCGAGGAGAGCATCCCGTTGGGGGCGCGGATCTTCGCAGTGGTCGACTCGCTCGACGCCATGACCGACGAACGCCCGTACCGGACGCCGGTCGGCTGGGAGGCGGCCGTGGAGGAGATCCTCCACTGCCGCGGCAACCAGTTCGACCCGGACGTGGTCGACGGCTTCGAAGCCTGCGAGCCCGACCTCTACCGCCTCCACACCGCGGAGCTCGCCGCCTAGCAGTCGTGGAGGGAGGGCGGCCGCGAGCGGCCGCCCTCCCTCTTCAGCGTCAGCGAGCGTGCTCGGTGTGCAGGGCCAGGAGACTGCCGCCCACATGTGTCTGAGCACTCGCAGCGGCGCTGCCGCTCGTCACACAGCTGGGATCAACGGCCTGCAGGTAGGCCTGCGGAGTCGCCGACGAGTCGAAGTCGAGCCCTGTCCGGATGCCGTTCACACCCGGCGTGGCTTGGTAGACGAAGCCGTACGTACTGCTCGTGGCGTCGCCGTACTGAGTCACCCCCTTTACGCCGGCGTTTTGGCTGAGGAAGCACTGCACGATGAACCCGCCGGTGTCCAACGCGAGTTTCTTTACGTTCGTCTCGTCCTTCGTCACCGCCTTCAGCTTCTTGTTCAGCGACGCCACCCGCTTCTTCAACGCCGCGAACTGCTTCGCCGTCGGCGCGGCTACCTGCTGACCGCCGGGCGCCGCGGCGACGTACATCGCTCCGGCGACTGCCGCGACGGCTACCAGCATCAGAAACCGCTTCATCTGTCCTCCCGGTTGACCCCGCCACATGCGTGGGAATGGCCAGGACTCAACAGTCCTATTGCGGTCGTGTCAACTCCGGCGGCGTACGCGGGCAGCGCCGGCGCTGTCGACCGGTCGCTCCCCTAGCCTCGTGGGCGATGCTCGGGGAGGAACTACGGCGTCTCGTCACCTGGAGCGAGCGTCATCGGCGGCTGCTGGCGCGGATCGCGATCGCTTTCCTGCTGTCGGTCGTGGTGGATCTCATCTGTGCCGCACTGATGTGCTCGTTCGAGAGCGGCGTCGAGGGAAGCGAGATCCACGGCTTCGGCGACGCCCTCTTCTTCTCGACCGTCCAGATCTTGACGGTCTCTTCGTCGCTGAAGAATCCGGTGACGAGCGCGGGCCGGGTCGTGGACGTGCTGCTCGAGTTCTGGGCGATCTTCGTCGTGACCGCCGTGGCAGGCTCGTTCGCCTCCTTCTTCCTGAGCGGCGACGAGACGGGGTAGGCTCGGCGCAGTGAGCGTGCAGTTGCGGCCGATGCGGGACGACGAGTTCACCGCCTGGCTACCGAAGATGCGCGACGGCTACGCCCAGGCCATGATCGACGACGGCGGCTTCTCGCCCGAAGGCGCCACCGCGAAAGCCGCGGTGGATGTCGAGGCCCTGTTTCCCGGCGGACGGCCCTCGGAACAGCAGTTCGTCTTCGTCGTTGAGGCGGACGGTGAGCCGGTCGGCGACCTCTGGCTGGCGGAGCGTGAGGACCTGAGACAGCCCTGCTTGTTCGTTTACGACGTCCACATCGAGGAGGCGTGCCGCGGTCGCGGCTACGCCAGGGCGGCGATGCTTTTCGCCGAAGACGAGGCACGGCGGCGCGGACTGGATCGCGTGGCACTCAACGTCTTCGGCAGGAACGAGGTCGCGCGCAGCCTCTACCGGTCGCTCGGTTATGACGAGAACGCCGTCGCGATGAGCAAGACGCTCTAGGCCGTCTTGAGCCCGACGGGGCAGCTGACCCCGGTTCCGCCGAGACCGCAGTAGCCGTTCGGGTTCTTCGCGAGGTACTGCTGGTGGTAGTCCTCCGCGTAGTAGAACGGCCCCGCCGCGGCGACCTCCGTCGTGATCTCGCCGTAGCCGGCGCGTGCGAGCTCCGCCTGGAACATGTCGCGCGACGCCTCCACCGCCTCCCGCTGCGCGTCGCTCCCCCAGTACACCGCTGAGCGGTACTGCG
This sequence comes from Gaiellaceae bacterium, assembly GCA_036723535.1. GTDB lineage: Bacteria > Actinomycetota > Thermoleophilia > Gaiellales > Gaiellaceae > Palsa-739. The sequence goes on along the minus strand of DAIMGZ010000052.1, from coordinate 3,438 downwards.
TGCCGCGGTCATTCCCCTGCCGCATCCCCTGCGTCGGGTCGTGGCCCTCCCAGAACAGGCGCAGGACACCTTCGAGCGGGAGGACAGCCGGATCGAAGACCACGAGCACGGCCTCCGTGTGGCCGGTGCGTCCCGAGCAGACCTCCTTGTACCTCGGATTCGGCGTGTACCCGCCCGCGTAGCCGACCGCGGTCGTGTAGACGCCGTCCGCCTGCCAGAACACACGCTCGGCGCCCCAGAAGCAGCCCATCCCGACGACGAGCTGCTCCATGCCCTCCGGGAACGGCGGCTGGAGCGGCGTCCCGAGCACCTCGTGCCGCTCGGGTACCTGCATCGGAGTTTCGCGCCCCGGCAGTGCGTCCTCGGGCGTGACCTGATCGACCTTCTTCGTGAAGAGGAACATGCCCTCAGCTTACGTCGCACCGTCGTTCTCACCGAGCTCCTCGGCGATCGAGCCCGCGACCTCTTGCTCCGCGCGCTTCTGCAGCTCGGCCTCCTTGCGTCTCGTCCAAACGACGAACGCAACGAGGATCACGGCCCCGGCGACGCCGAGCACGATGTCGATCGTCGTGCTCAGCTTCCTCAGCGCCCCACCGAACTCGTAGTAGACGACGCCGTAGAGGGTCGCCCAGACGATCCCGCCGGCGGCGTTGAACGCGAGGAAGCGACGCCACGCCATCTGGTTCGCACCGGCGAGAAATGCCGCCCACGTGCGCAGGATCGAGACGAAGCGGCCCCAGAACACGACCTTGCCGCCGTGGCGGCGGAAGAGCCAGATGCCGATCTTGAGCCGCCCCTCGTGCAGGCGGATCTTGTGACCGTGCCGCAGGAGCAGCTTCGCGCCGCCGTAGCGGCCGATCGAGAAGCCGATGTTGTCCCCGAGGATCGCGCCCGCGATCGCGACCGCGATCACCCACCAGATCTCGAGCTTGTGCGTCGAGCCGGCGTAGAGCGCAGCACCGACGAGCGCCGTCTCGCCCGGCACGGGCACGCCGATGCTCTCCACCATCACAAGCAGGAAGACGACGAGATACCCGTATGACGAGAGCCAGCCGTCGATGGTGTGCGTCGAGAGGAAGAAGCCGAGGGTCACCCGTACATCCTCACCTGCCGCTCACCAACGCCGACTACGTTCAATCTTCGTGATCGAGGCCCGGGAGCTCACGAAGGACTACGGCTCGAAGCGGGCGGTCGACGGGCTCAGCTTCACGGTGCAGCCCGGCATCGTGACGGGATTTCTCGGTCCGAACGGCTCCGGTAAGTCGACGACTATGCGCCTGATCCTCGGCCTCGACGCGCCGACGGACGGCGACGTCACCGTCAACGGCCGCCACTACCGCGACCATGCTGCACCGCTGCACGAGGTCGGCGCGCTGCTCGAGGCGCGCTCCGTCCACACCGGACGCTCTGCGTACAACCACCTGCTCGCGCTCGCGCAGACGCACGGGATCCCGAAGGGACGCGTCTCCGACGTCATCGACCTCGTCGGCCTGCACGAGGTGGCGCGCAAGCGCAGCGGCCAGTTCTCACTCGGCATGGGCCAGCGACTCGGCATCGCAGCCGCGCTGCTCGGCGATCCGAAGACGGTCATGCTCGACGAGCCGGTCAACGGTCTCGACCCGGAGGGCATCCACTGGGTCCGCAACCTCCTCAAGGGGCTCGCCGCCGAGGGCCGCACAGTCTTCGTCTCCTCCCACCTCATGAGCGAGATGGCGCTCACCGCGGACCACCTGATCGTGATCGGCCGCGGCAAGCTGATCGCGGACACGAGCGTCGACGACTTCGTCGCGCGCGCCTCGCAGAAGGTCGTGCTCGTCCGCTCGCCCGAGCTCGACCGGCTGCGCGACGCGCTCGCAGGGCCCGGCGTCTCATTCGTCCCCGCCGAGCGCGGGGCGCTCGAGATCCATGGGCTCACCGCGGAGCAGGTCGGCGACGCAGCCTCCGCGGGCGGGATCGCCCTACACGAGCTGACGCCGCACCAGGCGTCGCTCGAGGAGGCATTCATGAACCTCACCAAGGACGAGCTCGAGTTCGCCACGGAGATGGAGGAGGCGGCCGCGTGAGCACGCTCGCCCCTACCGCGAGGCTCCCGCGCCTCGATGTCACCGGCCGCGTCGCCTTCCATCGCGTCCTCCTCTCGGAGTGGACGAAGCTCCGGTCGGTGCGGTCGACGAAATGGTCGCTCGCCGTGGGCTTCCTCCTCACGATCGCGTTTCCGGTCATCTTCGCCTTCGTCACGTCGTCGCACTGGGGGACGATGTCGCCGCACGAGCGCGCGAGCCGATCGCCGCTCGATATCGCGCTCGCCGGCGTCAACGTCGCGCAGCTCGCGATCGCGGTCCTCGGCGTGCTCCTGATCACAGCCGAGTACTCGACCGGCTCGATTCGCTCGACGTTCACCGCGGTGCCGAAGCGCCTGCCCGTGCTCTGGGCGAAGCTCCTCGATTACGCGGTCGTCTCGTTCGTCCTCATCGTGCCGGCCGTACTCGTGAGCTTTTTCGCGAGCCAGGCGATCCTCGCGCGGCACCACATCCTGCAGATCTCGTTCACGCACGCCGGCGTCGCGCGGGCGGTAATCGGCGGCGCGATCTACGTGATGCTCGTCGGGATCTTCGCGCTCGCGGTCGGTGCGATGGTGCGGAACACGGCGGGAGGCATCGCGACCTTCGCCGGCATCTTCTTCGTGCTGCCGCCGCTCATGAACATCCTGCCGCTGAGCTGGAACAACGCGATCAGCCAGTACCTGCCGAGCGACGCCGGACGGCAGCTGTTCTCCCTCCAGCACGCGGCGCACACGCTAACGCCGCTCGCCGGCGGCCTCCTCTTCGCCGGCTACTGCGCTGCCGCGCTCGCGATCGCGGCCGTACTCCTCGTCCGCCGCGACGTCTGACGTCGCGGGCGCTGCCGCGCCTGCCACCATGGGGACGTGAGCGCCGACGAGTCGCGTACCGCACGCGTCCTCACCGACGCAGCCGCCCTCGGCTCCGCCGCGGCGAGCGCCTTCGCGCGGCGCCTGACGATCGCGCTCGGAGGCGAGGAACGGACGCGCGTGATCGTCGTCCTCGCCGCGATCCTCGGGCTGAGCGGCGCCGACGCCGCGACGGTGGGCGCCTCGGCGACGGAGCTCATCAAAGAGCTGCACATCAACAACACGGACATCGGCCTGCTCGTCGCGGTCAGCTCGCTCGTCGGCGCGCTCGCAACGCTGCCGTTCGGCATCCTGGCCGACCGCGCGCGGCGGACGCGCGTCCTCGGGGCGACGATCGTCCTCTGGGGCGGCGCGATGCTCTGGAGCGCGACCGCATCGAGCTTCACGGAGCTGCTGTGGACGCGACTCTTCCTCGGCGCCGTCACGGCCTCAGCCGGTCCGATGGTCGCCTCGCTCGTCGGCGACTGGTTCGGGAGCTGGGAGCGCGGGCGGATCTACGGCGTCATCCT
>DAIMGZ010000051.1:0-12423 GCA_036723535.1 Gaiellaceae bacterium | reverse complement strand
ACTTCATCTCCCGCACGATCGAGCAGGCCGAGCGCGACGGCTACGTGACGAGCCTCCTCGGGCGGCGTCGGCCGGTGCCCGAGCTGCGCGTGCGGAACCGCCAGACGCGCGGCTTCGGTGAGCGCGTCGCCGTCAACTTCGTCATGCAGGGCTCGAACGCCGACATCATCAAGGTCGCGATGGTCGCGATCGAGCGGCGGCTGCGCGAGGAGGGGAGGAGCGCGCGGCTCGTCCTCCAGGTGCACGACGAGCTGCTGCTCGAGGCCCCCGATGCGGAGACCTCGGCGGTGAAGGAGCTCGTGCGCGAGGAGATGTGCGCCGCGTACCCCCTCGACCCGCCGCTGGCGGTCGAAGTCGGCGCCGGCGACTCCTGGGCGGACGGAAAGGGCTAGTGCTTAGCGAGGAGCGCGGTCAGTTCAGCCGAGAGGACGCTCGCCCACGCGACGATGCTGTCGGCCCTGCCCTGACTGCAGTCCTGTCGGAGTCTCTCAGGACAGGGCTGGATGAAGTTCGCTGTGCCGCTTGACGATATACCGGCGGACGATATAGGCTGAGACCTATGACGGGAGACGGGCAGCACGCGAAAGCCGGGGCGGAATCGGAGCCGCTTAGCAGGTTTGGTCGCTTTGCGGGGCCGGCGACGCTGATCCTCTCCAGCCTTGCAGAAGGCTCGAAGCACGGCTGGGCGCTAACGAAGGACATCGAGGCGTTTGCCGGTGTCCGGCTCGCGCCGGGAACGCTGTACGAGGCACTCAACCGGCTCGAGGGTCTCGGCTTGATCGAGGCCCTTCCGAGCCACGATCGGCGGCGCCCATACCGGCTGACGGCCGCCGGCGCGGCTGCCTTGCAGGAGCATCTCGCGCGGCAGCGCCGCATCGTCAAGGTCGGGCTCTCACGGCTGAAGACGAAATGGAGCGCAGCCTGATGACGGACTGTGAGGCAGCCGAGCGCGCACGCCGCCTCCTGCGCTGGTACCCGAAGGCGTGGCGGCTCCGCTACGGCGAGGAGTTCACGCAGCTACTCATCGCCGACATCGCCGAGCGGCCCCGCTCCTGGCGCCGCACTCTCGATGTCGCACGACGCGGGCTTGCTGCTCGGGTTGCACGACGGCCAGCGGTCGCGGGTCTCGTGCTCGTCGCGACTTTCCTCGTTTGCTCCTGGATCATCGGCACCTACATGGCGACCCCCAGCAACTGGGCGCAGATCGCATGCGGCACGCACTGCACGCCGCAGACCATCTACCACATCCGGCAAGGCGCTGGGCGCTTGGGGATCCTCCGTTCGCCTAACTGGGCGCTTCCCCTGGCCATCGCCGTCGGCGTCGGCGGGGCAACCCTCGCCTTCCTGATCTACCGCCCGCGCAGGATTCGGCGCTGAGGTCCTAAGAGACGCGCCCGTTCAGGGGTCATTCCCGAACACTGGCCCAGGCGAGAGTCACATCCGGCAGGCCGGTGTACCTCCAGGTAGGCGGTGCCGCCAGCGCGCGACCAACGGGTAGACGGTTGCTGCGATCCAGCGGAAGGGCGGGACGAGAAGGACTCGACCGGCGGTCGCCGACCAACCTGAGCCGGCACTGAGCGCGCGACCGATTGCGACATGCCCACGCGAGCGATGACCGGCCGCGTCGATCCACCACACGGCGGAGCGCGCCTGATCGCGTGTGAGTGCCTGTGCTGCCAGCTGGTCTGCGGCGAGGGCTTGCCAGGGAACGGCCCGGGCGCGACCACGCCATCGAGCGGCAACCCAGTTTGCGCATGAAGTGCAGAACGCGCAGTCACCGTCGTAGATGAGCAGAGGACTCCCAGTACCGCGCACTCTCGAACGGTAGCCCCGATCAGAAACAGCCTCTGCTATGCACTGGCGATGCTCCGGACGCTCGCCTACTCAGGGACATTCCCGAGCACTGGCCCAGCCCATGTCGATCATGCCTGGCACTAGCGGCCGACCCGTACGCCCTTGGTGTGGGCGCGGGGCGGCAGCGGGTCGAGAGGCCGCACGCGCTTCCCGTTCCAACGGAAGCGGACGATCGCACCCCCGCCGGTCGCGCAGCAGTTCGCGTCCGACTGCCGGTACAGGACATACATGAAGGCGATCGTCCTGTCATTCCGCCACAGCCCGATGATTTCGTGAGAGGGCGTCGGAGCGTCCCTGCCAATGAAGCGGCCATGGTCGAAGAACCAGATGTGCCCGTCGGTGCCGTCTTCCGCCAGACAGTTGCCGTACAGGGCGTTGAACCTCCAGCCGGCCGCCCACATTCGCGCCGAGATGTCTCGCTGCCCTCCGGGGCACTGCTTCTTCATGAACGCCATCGCTTTGGTCAGGTCAGAGCTTCGAGCCGCAGGCGCTCTCCACGCCACAAGCAGCGACAACCCTGCAGCCACCGCGGCCGCGAGCACGATCACGGCCCCGGCACGGCGCGAACGCACACTCCTCTGCACGGCCCAGGTTCTACAGCGCCCACTCGACTTCCACAAGCGAGGCCCTAGACGGTCTCGGCGAGGCGGCGGCTAGGCAATCTCTTCCGCGCCGAGGGCCTCTCGAAGCGCCTTGATGCGGTGGTGCACCTCGCGCCGCTCATCCGAGACCTCACGCTCGCGTGCACGCGTCGTCCCCGTCGCGAATCCGAAGTCGATCTGGTCGTGCAGGCGTTCACGTTGTGCCGACAGCCGCGCCTCCCTGGCTTCCAGGAGGGCAAGTTCCGTGCGGAGATCGTCAGGTCCGGCTTCTTTCATGGCGCGTGTATCGACAGGCACTTCGTTGAACTCGCGTCGTGGTCCGAAGTGTCTGCCACGTCCTCCTAGGTGTAGCCGAGCTCGCGGAGGAGCTCTCCCGCCTCCAGCTCGACGTCGGCGACCTGTTCCGGCGTCAGGTCCTTGTGCCAGCGGCCGATCGAGGAGTCGCGGAACCCGTCGAGAGCGCGATGCGTCGACGTCACGTTCGCTCCGAGGAACTCGGCGAGCCTGTCGGCCACACCTGCGAGCGACTCGTAGCGCACCTTCAGCGACCGCTCACCCGCATCGGTCGCTCGGACCGCCTCGACGTACCGCCGCCAGGCCCATGCGCAGCGGCGGGCGTCGCTGACCTGCGCGAACTCCTCGCGCCGCTCGGGCTCGACCCAGAAGCGCGGCTCCGGCCCGTACGGCAGGCCCGCGTCGTCGGTGCCGTCTTGATCTGCGTTGAGCCAGCCGCGCTCGAGCAGCGAGCAGACGACGTCGCGACCGTCGCGCAGCACATGCACGGCGAGAGCCTGCGGATATGCCTCCAGCGCTGCGCCGAGCACGTGCGCCGTCTCCGGCGTCTGCTCGACCCCGCGCAGCCCCCAGGCGAGCCCGATGCGCCTGATGCGCTCGAGGATCCGGCGCAGCTCGGGCGCCGACGGGCCAAATGGAAGAGCAGCCTTCCAGGGCGTCACCTCGCCGAAGTCGACGAAGCCGGGGAGGCCGCCGATCGCGCGACCCACGAACGTCGTCCCCGAGCGCGGGCAGCCGACGACGAACACGAGCCGCTCCTCGCGCCCGAGCCGCGGCCGCTGCGCCAGAGAGCGCTCGGCGACGCGGGCACCCGCGGTGCAGTAGTCCAGGAAAACGCTCACAGTGGCTCGGGGAGCGAGTCCGGCACGAGCCCGAGCCCCTGTCGGAGTGTCTCGATCAGCGCCTGCGCCTCCACGAGCAGCGACACGAGCTCGTCGACCTCGCCGCGCGGCACCTCCACCGTCACGCGCACCGGCGAGCGGGCAGTTGAGGAGAGCGCGAGCGTCTGCACACCGTCCGTCGCGAGGGCGGTCACGTCGAGGTATTCGTCCCGCGCCAGCCGCCGGCCCGGTTCGAACCGCTCCGCCGCCGTGCGCAGCCGCTCGGCCAGAACGCTCGCGTAGTGGCCGGGCACGCGGATCGTCGCCTCGCCGCTGCGCAGCCCGATCGCGGCCGACCAGCCTCCATAGCCACCTCCGCCGTCGTCGTGCCGCAGAACCTGCACCGCGCACGAGGGTGTGACGCCGATCGGGTACCGCTCCTCCACGTCGTTCAATCTAGCCCCGGGCGGCGGACGACCTCGGCGGACGGCCGGTATATTGGCTCGCCGCATGGCGAACGAGACGATCAACGACCCCCGCCTCGAGGAAGGCGTCTGGACGACCGACCCCGAGACCGGCGAGCTCGTTCCCGACTACGAGTCGACCTTCCCCACGATCGAGGAGGGGCAGGTCGTGAACGGCACCGTCGTCCGCGTCGACAAGGACGAGGTGCTCGTCGACATCGGCTACAAGTCTGAAGGCGTCATCCCGGTCTCCGAGCTCTCGATCCGGCGCTCGATCAACCCCGAGGACGAAGTCTCGGTGGGCGACGACATCGCGGCGCTCGTGCTCACGAAGGAGGACGCCGAGGGACGGCTGATCCTCTCGAAGAAGCGCGCCCGCTTCGAGATCGCGTGGAAGGCGATCGAGACCGCCCACGAGAAGGGCGAACCGGTCACCGGCCGCGTGATCGAGGTCGTCAAGGGCGGCCTCATCCTCGACCTCGGAGTGCGCGGCTTCCTGCCTGCGTCGCTCGTCGACATCCGCCGCGTGCAGGATCTCGACGAGTTCCTCGGCCAGGAGCTCGAGTGCAAGGTCATCGAGCTGAACCGCTCGCGCAACAACGTCGTCCTCTCGCGCCGCGCCGTGCTCGAGGAGGAGCGCAAGGAGCAGCGGCAGCGGATCCTCGACCGGCTCAACCCCGGCGATGTCGTCGAGGGGACGATCTCGAACATCGTCGACTTCGGCGCCTTCGTCGACCTCGACGGGATGGACGGCCTCATCCACATCTCCGAGCTCTCGTGGAGCCACGTCAACCATCCGTCCGAGGTGCTCGAGATCGGGCAGACGGTCAAGGTGCAGGTGCTCGACATCGACCGCGAGCGGCAGCGGATCTCGCTCGGCCTCAAGCAGACGCAGACCGACCCGTGGCAGCAGGTGCTCGACAGCTACCAGGAGGGCGACGTCGTGAAGGGCACCGTGACGAAGGTCGTCACGTTCGGCGCCTTCGTCGAGATCCTCCCGGGCGTCGAGGGGCTCGTCCACATCTCCGAGCTCGCACAGCACCACGTCGAGAACCCGCGCGAGATCGTCTCGCAGGGCGACCAGGTCAACGTTCGGATCCTCGAGGTCGACGCCGAGCGGCGGCGCCTTTCCCTCTCGCTCAAGCGCGTCGAGGACGGCATGCCCGTGCAGCCGCAGCCCGGCGAGGAGGCCGAGCCGCCCGCGCTCGGGCTCTCGGACGAGGTCTTCGCCGACGAGGTTCCCGCCGCCGAGGCGCTCGAGGTACCGGAGACGGCTGCAGAGCCTGAGCCCGAGGTCGAAGTCGTGGCTGAGGAGCCTGAGCCTGCCCCCGAGGTGGTCGAGGAGGAGCCGGTCGTCGAGGAGGAGCCGGTCCCCGAGGAGGAATCGGTCACCGAGGCCGAGCCCGAGGTCCCCGAGGAGGAGCCGGTCGCCGAGGAGGAGCCGGTCGTCGAGGAGCCGGCCGCCGAGGCCGAGCCCGAAACGGAAGCCGAAGCCGAAGCCGAAGCCTCCGACGAGGCATCGGCCGAATAGCGATGCAGCGACCGCTCGCGGTCGCGCTCGCGGGCGGCATCGCGGCCGGCAAGAGCGAGGCGCTCCGTGCGTTCGCGCGCCACGGCTCGGCAGTGATCTCCAGCGACGACGTCGTCCACCGCCTCTATCGGGAGGACGAGGGACTGCAGGCCGCACTCCGCGAGCGCTGGGGCGAGCGCGTCTTCCGCGACGGGGACGTGGACCGCGAGGAGATCGGCCGCATCGTCTTCGCCGACCGCGCCGAGCTCGCGTGGCTCGAGGCGGAGCTTCACCCGCGGGTGCGCGCGGCCGTCGACGACTGGCTCGCGGCGCAGACGGCCGCCGTCGCCGTCGCCGAGATCCCGCTCCTCTTCGAGACCGGAGGCGAGGAGCGCTTCGACCGCGTCGTCGTCGTGACCGCGCCACCCGAGGTGAGGGAGGCGCGGCGCGGCGCCGTCGCCGAGAGGGAGGGGCGGCTGGTGCCCGAAGAGGAGAAGGTGCGGCGGGCGGACTTCTGCTACGTCAACGACGGCTCGCTCGAGCAGCTCGACGCCTTCGTCGCCGGAGTGCTGGAGGAGCTACGACCGTCCCCGTGAGACGCTGGGTCGTCGCGGCCGCCGTGGTCTTCGCCGGCTTGGGCGTGTTCGCATACCTTCAGCACGCGGAGCCGCCGTGGTACGCGCGGCTCTGGTACCCGCTCCATTACTCGGCGATCGTCCGCACGCACGCCTCGGACGACCACCTCGACCCGGCACTGCTCGCGGCGGTTATCGAGTCCGAGAGCAAGTTCGATCCGAACGCACGCTCCAGCGCCGGCGCGGTGGGGCTCATGCAGCTGACACCGAGCACGGCGAAAGGGATCGCGCAGTCCACAGGCGGCACCCGCTTCCGTGTCTCCGACCTCACGGACCCGGACCTCAATGTCCGTTACGGCGCGTGGTACCTCCGGCACCTGCTCGACAGGTACCACGACGACGAGCGGCTCGCGCTCGCCGCCTACAACGCCGGCGAGGAGAACGTCGACCGCTGGGAGAGAAACCACGTGGGCATCCAGTTCGACGAGACCCGCGACTACGTCGCGAAAGTCGAGCGGCTGAAGAAGATCTACCGCCGCGCGTACGCCGGCCAGCTCGGCTACTGATTCCGGGGTGAAGATCCGGGCCGCGGTGCTGCAGGAGTTCGGTAAGCCCCTCGATGTCCAGGAGGTCGACCTGGCCGAGCCGAAGGCGGGCGAGGTCCTGGTCCGCCTCGTCGCCTGCGGCGTCTGCCACACGGATCTGTACACGGCTTCGGGCGCCGACCCGTCCGGCTATGCGCCGACGGTTCTCGGGCACGAGGGCGCGGGTGTCGTCGAGCGGATCGGCGAGGGCGTCGGCTCGCTCGCGCCGGGCGACCACGTGGTGACGCTTTTCTCGCCGCAGTGCCGGGAGTGCATGCACTGCCGCGATCCGCGCACCAACCTCTGCCTCGCGATCCGCGAGCAGCAGGGGCAGGGCTTTCTGCCCGACGGCACCACGCGTCTGTCTCGCGACGGCGAGCCGATCCGCCACTTCATGGGGACCTCGACGTTCGCCGAGTACACGGTGATGCCGGAGATCGCGCTGGCGAAGATCGCTCTCGAGGCTCCGCTCGACCGAGCATGCGTCTTCGCTTGCGGTCTCTCGACCGGACTGGGTGCGGCTCTGAACACCGCGCAGGTCGAGCGCGGCTCGACGTCCGTCGTGTTCGGCGCGGGCCTCGTCGGGCTCGGCGCCGTCATCGGCTGCCGGCTCAGCGGGGCAGAACGGATCGTCTGCGTGGATCCGGCCGAGCAGCGACTCGAGCTCGCGCGCGCCCAGGGTGCCACCGACACGCTCACCGGCGGGCCCGAGGTCGTCGAGCAGATCGTCGAGCTGACCGGAGGCTTCGGCGCGGACTACACCTTCGAGGCGACGGGCCTCGTCGACGTGATGCGCCAGGCCGTCGAGTCGGCGCGCATGGGGTGGGGCCTCGCGACCGTCTGCGGGGTCGCCGGCAAGGGCGAGACGCTCGAGGTCGTGCCGCGCTTGCTGATCACCGGTCGCCGCGTCGCCGGCTCGTCGTTCGGCGGCGTGAAGGGGCGCGACCAGGTGCCGCAGCTCGTCGACCGCTACCTCGCCGGCGACATCGACGTCGATCCGCTCATCTCCCACACGCTCTCGCTCGACGAGGTCAACCGGGGCTTCGAGCTGATGCACGCGCAGGACGGCATTCGCAGCGTGATCTCGTTCGACGGCTGACTACCCTGTCCGTAGTGGCCGAGCTACGGACAACCTCCACCTACCGCCCGACCGGCGACCAGCCGCGGGCGATCGAGACCCTCGCCGGGAGCCTCCTCGCCGGCGAGCGCTACCAGACGCTCGTCGGCGCGACCGGTACCGGCAAGACGGCGACGATGGCCTGGACGATCGAGAAGGTAGGCCGGCCGGCGCTCGTGATCGCCCACAACAAGACGCTCGCGGCGCAGCTCTGCAACGAGTTCCGGGAGTTCTTCCCGCACAACGCCGTCGAGTACTTCGTCTCCTACTACGACTACTACCAGCCCGAGGCGTACGTCCCTCAGGCCGACCTCTACATCGAGAAGGACTCGTCGAGGAACGACGACATCGCCCGGCTGCGGCTCTCGGCGACGTCGTCGCTCTTCACGCGCCGGGACGTGGTCGTGGTCGCGTCCGTCTCCTGCATCTACGGGCTCGGCTCGCCGGAGGAATGGCGCGAGCGGATGATCTACGTCGAGGTCGGCGCCGAGCACGATCGCGACCTCCTGTTGCGGAAGCTCATCGACTCGCAGTACGTCCGCAACGACACGATGCTCGGCCGCGGCCGTTTCCGGGTCAAGGGCGACGTCGTCGAGGTGCAGCCCGCGAACCAGGAGACGGCGTACCGCATCTCCTTCTTCGGCGACGAGGTCGAGGGGATGACGCACTTCGACCCGCTCACGGGCGAGGTGCACGCGAAGCTCGACAACCTCTCGATCTGGCCCGCGACGGAGTACGTCACGTCGCAGCCGACCGTCGAGCGCGCCGTCGACGAGATCCGGCACGAGCTCGATGCGCAGGTCGCGCACTTCGAGGAGGAGGGGAAGCTGCTCGAGGCGCACCGGATCCGGCAGCGGACCGAGTACGACCTCGAGATGCTGCGCGAGCTCGGCTTCTGCAACGGGATCGAGAACTACTCGCGCATCCTCGAGGGGCGCGCCGCCGGCACGCATCCGTTCACCCTGCTCGACTACTTCCCGTCCGACTTCCTCGTCTTCGTCGACGAGTCGCACCAGACGGTGCCGCAGCTCGGCGGCATGTCCGAGGGAGACCGCTCGCGCAAGCAGACGCTCGTCGACTTCGGCTTCCGGCTCCCCTCGGCGCTCGACAACCGACCGCTCCGCTTCGACGAGTTCCTGCGCAAGGTGCCGCAGCTCATCTTCGTCTCCGCGACGCCGGGATCGTTCGAGCTCCGGAACTCGACGGTCGTGGCCGAGCAGCTCATCCGGCCGACCGGCATCGTCGACCCCGACGTCGAGCTGCGGGCGACGAAGAACCAGATCGACGACCTCCTCGGCGAGATCCGCGCGCGCGAGGCGGCGGGCGAGCGCGTGCTCGTCACGACGCTGACGAAGAAGATGGCCGAGGACCTCACGGACTACCTGCTCGAGTCGGGCGTGAAGGCGCGGTACCTCCACTCCGAGATCGACACGATCGAGCGGATCGAGATCGTGCGCGAGCTGCGGCTCGGCGAGTTCGACGTCCTGGTCGGCGTCAACCTCCTGCGCGAGGGTCTCGACCTGCCGGAGGTGTCGCTCGTGGCGATCCTCGACGCCGACAAGGAGGGCTTCCTGCGCGGGCGGACGAGTCTGATCCAGACGATCGGCCGCGCGGCGCGGAACGTCCACGGCAAGGTGCTGATGTACGCCGACAAGCAGACGGAGGCGATCAAGGAGGCGCTCGACGAGACGAACCGGCGCCGCGCCGTCCAGGTCGCGTACAACGAAGAGCACGGGATCGTGCCGGAGACGATCGCGAAGGGCGTCTCCGACATCGCCGGGCTGCTCCAGCTCGAGTCGCCGCACGTGCCGGCGCGGCGGCGGCGCGGCGCGACGAAGGTCGAGGGGATGTCGCGCGAGGAGCTCGAGAAGCTCGTCGTCACGCTCGAGGAGGAGATGTACCTCGCGGCGGAGGAGCTCCGGTTCGAGTACGCGGCCAAGCTGCGGGACGAGGTCAAGGACCTGCGGCGCGAGCTGCAGGCGCTCGAGCAGACCGCCGCTTAGAGCCGACTCACACGAGCGCGCTAACCTCTGGCGATGGTCGGGACGATCATCGGCGCGATGTTCACGGCCTTCATCATCGGCGCGCTCGCGCGGTTCGCGGTGCCGGGCCCCGATCCGATGCCTGCATGGTTGACCGTTGCGATCGGTCTCGGCGGCGTTGGGATCGGCTACGGAATCGTCTACGGCGTGGTCGGCAGGGACAGCTCCTGGGCGAGCACCGTGAGCTTCGTCGTCGCCGTGGGGCTCGTGCTCGCCTACCGGCGGTTCGTCCAGAAGCGGCCGTTCTGGGGCAAGGAGGCCTTGCGCTTCCCCGAGCGCGGCTTCGGCGTCGAGCAGTACCGCGAGCGGTTGAAGCGCGCGGGCATCGACCCGGACCAGATCGGGCAGTTCGGCGCTCTCCAGCAACAGGCACCGCTCCAGCCGCCGTTCGCAACCGCTCCCGCCGGCGCGGGCGGCGATCCGACCGAGAATCCCGCCCACTACCTCGGCCTGCTCGAGGAGCTCCACGACTCGGGCGTCCTCGACGACGATCAGTACACGGAGGCGAAGACGCGCCTGCTCGAGAGCCTGCGCGCCCCTAGGTAGAGCCGTGCTCGCGCTGCTCCTTTTCCTCGCGCTCTGGGGCCTGATCGTCGGTGCTCTCGCCCGGCTCGCCTTGCCAGGGCCCGATCCGATGGGGATCCTCGCGACGATGGGGCTCGGGCTCGCGGGGTCCTTCACAGGCGGCCTCATCACCGGCCTGCTCTGGGCGCGCCCGGCCGGCTTCGTCTTCTCGATCCTCGGCTCGACGCTGCTGCTCTACCTCCACCGCCGCTTCGTCCAGCACCGGCCGCTGACGGGCGCGGGATCGCGACAGCTTCCTCCGTACTGAGTGGATGTGCCCGTCAGCGTGGGGAGGGGTTGTAGGGGAACCGGGAGGTTCCCCTACACGAAGCGAAAGAAGGGGGTTCGTGGGGGAAACATGGTTTCCCCCACGGGAGCGAGCCGAAGGCGAGCGACGATCACCCGGACCGGGCGCCCGCCGGGCTAGCGGACGAAACGCCGGTCCGCGCTGAGCGCCCAATCGCCGCGCGACCAGCGGAACGTGCGGACGACGATCGCCTCTGCGTCCGCCTCGTGGAGGTGAAGCCCTCGCGCCTCGCCCAGCCGCCGCGGCCGCGGTTGCCCGAGCCCAGGCGCGATCGCGACGACGGCCGTGCGCGCCTCGTCGCCGACGACCTCGAACTCGTGGCGCTCGCTGACCGCCGCCTGGTGGATGTGGCCGGCGAGGATGAGGTCCGCGCCAGCGTCGACTAGTGCGCGGAGAACGCGGCTCCGTCGCGAGACGGGACGCTTGTGCGCCGCTCGCCACGGCGCGCCGAGCAGATGGTGGTGGAGAACTGCGACGCGGAGCGCTCCAGTCTCGGCCGTGGCGAGGCGCTCAGCTGCCCGGTCCAGCTGCGCTCGGCTCAGGGCGCCGCCCTGGTGGCGGAAGGGCCGTGCCGAGTTGAGGCCGACGACATGGAGCCCCGGGAGCGAGGCCGTCGGCTCCGTCGTCTCCCAGATCCGCTCGAACTCGGACCACGGACGAACGAACCGCGCCGGCGTGTACGGGAGGTCGTGATTGCCGGGCACCGCGAGCACGGGTGGCCCGAGCGACCGCAGCAGCTCCGCCGCCCGCTCGAGCTGCTGCCGGCGGCCGCGGTGGGCGAGATCGCCGGAGGCCACGACGAGCTGGGGCTTCAGCCGCTCCACGAGTCGCGCCAGCGCCTGCTCGACTTCCCGCTCCCCGTGTCTACCCACGTGCAGGTCGGAGACGTGGAGGAGGCTGGCGGTCACGACCGAACGAGGCTATAGATTCCGGTCATGGCCGAAGAAAACGCCGAGATCTTCGACGACCTTTACCTCGGCATTCGGGCCGGGGGTGCGCTGCGCAAGCAACGGCGCGGCGAGGAGCTGACGCACGAGGAGGAGGAGGCTCTCAGCCGCTGGCAGCGCCTTTCCACGGTGCGGAAGGCAGCCGCGATCGGCGCCTTCGCCCTGGGCACCTTCGGGCTCGGCTTCACGCTCGGCGGCCTCGTTTTCGGCCGCTGGCGCAAGCCGCGCACGAACTGACTAGGAGTCCTAGGGCTTTCCTTCCCCGGTGCCGGGGAACAACACCGCCGGTGTATCTTCCTCCGCCGGATCGCGGTCGCGGATCACAACGTCGACCAACGTGGCGGCGATCGCGGCGATCGGGATCGCCAGCAGGACGTAGACAGCGCCGAGGAGATAGCCGATCCCTACGACCGAGACGAGCACGACGAGCGGGGAGAGGCCGATCGCGTGCCCCATGACGCGCGGCGCGATCACGTAGTCCTCGAGCTGGCGCAGGACAAGCACCGCGATGCCCGCTCCCAGCGCGACCCCCCAGCCCACGGTCAGCCCGGCGCCGACGGCGACCACGCCCGCGGCGAGCGGCCCGACGATCGGGACGAGCTCGACGACTCCCGCGCCCGTCCCGATGAGGAGCCAGTAGGGCTCCCCGTCGAGCCAGAAGGCGAGCGACAGCAAGGTCGCGACGACGACGACGAGCAGGAACTGCCCGCGCACGAAGGCGCCGAGCTTCTGGTCGATCAAC
>DAIMGZ010000050.1:0-12979 GCA_036723535.1 Gaiellaceae bacterium | reverse complement strand
GGCCGAGGCAAGCCCCGCACGATCGTGGTGGTCGCCGTCGCCCGCGAACTCGCCGCACACTGCTGGGCACTCGCGACGATGGAGTAGCCGCCACGATCAACGGCTCGGCGAGGAGAGCGCACCGGCGCAACGACGCGGGGAGCGACCCGAGAGAACACTGCGAGCAGCCCCACGGGCCACGCTCGACGCCAGACAACGGCACCGCTCCTCATTTCGCACACCCGGTCATGCGGCACCAACCCGCGCATATGAGTCGCGACACAAACGTCGACGACAGCCGATGCGCTCCCCTCGCCGAACCTCACCCCGCGCACTGCGGGGCGAATCACCCCTGCGCGCTTGACAGGCCACACTCCATATGAGTGTTCGGGAAGGACCCCTGAGGACGACGGGGCCGCTACTGCCTTGCCGGACAGGATGAACGATTTGTGAACGGCACCCAGCGTGGCAGGACGACGCTGCGTAGAACCCGATCGGCAAGCCTACGCAGCCGAGCCGTTGGGTGAGCCCCCCGACCAAACTCGACTCCAACGCTCACGTTGTACTGGCGCTTGTAGCGGCCATGAAGGCGGTACCAGGGCGATCCGCCGAGCGGCGGCTTCGGCATCAGTGTGAAGTTACGGAGCAGTAGCGGTAGGCGCAGCTCCCGGCCGCTCGGCCCGGTTTTGTGAGGGCGCGACAGAGTGACCCAGACGAAGATGCCGTCGCGTGGAAGCGGCTCTCTGAGGTCAGACACGAAACGCGGCGTCGCCGCCCACGAGGTCGGGCCCGAGGGCACCACACCGCCGATGACCAGAGCAGATGGCGAGCCGGACTGGTGCCAACCCGAGGGCAGCGTCCTGAACCAGGCACCGCACACAACCCGCGGCCCCGCCTGCGTGGCAGCCCCAGCTCTATACGAACCAGCCACAGCGCTCAGCAGCACGACCGCAACCATCGCGCCCAAACATGCAGCACGCTTCATCGTCACAAGATATACGCGACGCACAAGACATATACAGCGCTGAGGGCTGTTCCGCGTCCCTACCTTCGCCTGGGCGAGCGTCCTCTCCCTTGATCGGCGCTAGCGGCCGCTGCGGTCGATCAGCTCGATGCGGTAGCCGTCCGGGTCGCGGACGAAGCAGATGAGCGAGCCGCCGTCGCGAACGCGGTACGGCTCCCGCTCCGGCTCGATGCCCTGCTCCTTCAGCTCCGCGAGCGTCCGCTCGAGGTCGTCGACACCGACCGCGATGTGGCCGTAGCCCGAGCCGAGCTCGTAAGTCCGGCCGTCGTGGTTGTACGTCAGCTCGAGCACCGACTCGTGGTCGCCGAGCGAGAAGAAGTAGTTCGTCGCCTCGACCTCCCCCTCGCGGACGATGTCCATGTCGCGGTCGAAACGGAAGCCGAGCGCCTCATAGAAGGATCTGCTCCGCGCCGGATCGGTGATCCGAACCATCGTGTGCAGGAACTCAGCCACCCCGCGAATCTAGCTCCTCTGCGAGCAGGGCGTAGAGGACGCTGTCGACCCATTCGCCGTCCTTGAGGTAAGCCTTGCGCTTCTGTCCCTCGCGGACGAAGCCCGCCCGCTCGGCGTGTGCGCAGGCGCGCTCGTTGAAGGCGTAGATCTCGAGCTCGAGCCGGTGGTAGCCGAGCTCCTCGAGCAGATGCCGCTGGAACAGCCGCGCCGCCTCGTCGCCGAGCCTGCGGCCGCGGAAGCGCGGGTGGACCGCGAGCCGCTCGAGCCGCGCGATCCGGCTCCGCTCGTTCGCGACGTGGAAGCCGAGCATCCCGGCCGGGTCTCCGTCCACCTCGATCACGAAGCGGCCAAAGCTTCGAGGCTCCGCGAGCGAGCGCTCGATCTCCTCGAGCACCTCGTCCCGGGTCGTGGCGCTGCGCGGGCCGAGGAACGGCCGGACGTCTTCGTCCGCGAGCAGCTCGAGCACGAAGTCCGCGTCAGGCGGTTCCGCGCGCCTCAGCTCGACGCTCACGGAGTGAGGCTAGTCGAACGGAGCCGGTGGCAAGCGCAACCCCGCCGAGGATGAGGGCGAGGGAGACGAACGCCGTCAGCCCGAAGCTCTCGCCGAGGAAGACTGCGCCGTAGGCGAGGGCAATCGGCGGCACGAGGAACGTCACGAGCGTCGCGTAGTTCGCGCCCGCCCGCTGGATGAGCGCGAAGAAGAGGACGTACGCGACGGCCGTGCCGACGAAGCCGAGGACGAGGATCGCCGCAATCGTCTCTCCGTGCCACATGCGCGACGGCGCCTGGACGATCCCCGCAGGCAGTGCCGCGACCGTCGAGACGGCGGTCGACGCGAGGGCCACGACGAGCGGAGACGTGCCGCGCAGGTGGCGGCCCGCGAGCAGCGCCCCGATCGCATAGCAGAGGGCCATCGCGACCACGGCCAACGCGGCGAGCAGCTTGCCGTGCGGCTGCGCCCCCACGAGCAACGCGACGCCCACGAACCCGACGAAGAGGCCGAGCAGCCGGAGGCCCGAGACGCGCGCCTCCCGGAAGAAGCCGAACGCGAGCACCGCGTTGAAGATCGGCACGGCGCCCTGGATGATCGAGGCGAGCCCCGAGTCGATCCGCGTCTCGCCCCAGGAGAGGAGCCAGAACGGCACCGCGGTGTTCACGAGCCCCACGACGACGAGCCACCGCCATGCGCCCCGAACCTCGGCCAGCGTCTGGCGGGGCCCGAGGCGAACGAGTGCGATCGCGGCCAGCAGCAGGGCGGCCGAGCCGAGACGGGCGAGGATCAGGGTCGACGGCGCAAGCTGCCGGTCGGCGACCTTGATCAGCATGAAGGACGCGCCCCAGATGAGCGCGAGCAGCGTGAGGATGACAATCGGGCGGCGCACTCGACTGTGAAACGCAACGTGGGCGGGCAGCGTGAGATTCCGCCGCGTCGCCGGTTACACTGAATCACCTGACGGAGCTGGCCGCACAGCCGCTGCACCGCGCCCTTGGTCTGACTGACTGGGAAGCGGGCCGTATCCGCGAGCTGCTCGGCCGAGATCCGAACCACTTCGAGCTCGCGGTCTTCTCCCTCCTCTGGTCGGAGCACTGCGGCTACAAGCACTCGGCGCCGCTCCTGAAGCGGCTCCCGTCGGCGGGCGAGCGCGTCCTCCAGGGGCCGGGCGAGAACGCGGGCGTCCTAGATCTCGACGACGGGACGGCCGTCGCGTTCAAGGTCGAGTCGCACAACCACCCGTCGGCCGTCGAGCCGTACCAGGGCGCGGCGACCGGCATCGGCGGGATCCTCCGCGACGTGATCGCGATGGGAGCGCGGCCGATCGCGCTCCTCGACGGGCTCTGGTTCGGAGAGCCCGACTTCCACTTCCAGCAAGCCGTCGCGGGGATCGGCCACTACGGCAACTGCATCGGCGTGCCCACCGTCGGCGGCCAGACCGTCTTCGACCCCGCCTACGCCTCGAACTGCCTCGTGAACGCGATGTGCGTCGGATTGCTCGACGTCGAACGGCTCCGCTCGGCGAAGGCGAGCGGGCCCGGGCGGCTCGTCGTCCTCTACGGCGCGACGACCGGCCGCGACGGCATCGGCGGCGCCTCGGTGCTCGCGAGCGCCGAGCTGAGCGAGGACGACGCCGACAAGCGTCCCTCGGTTCAGGTCGGCGACCCGTTCACCGGCAAGAAGCTGATCGAAGTCTCGCTCGAGCTCGTCGAGTCGGGCCTCGTCGAGTCGCTGCAGGACTGCGGTGCGGCGGGTCTCGCGTCGGCCCTCTCGGAGATGGCCTCCGCCGGCGCCGGCATCGACGTCCACCTCGATCGTGTGCCGTTGCGCGAGGAGGGCATAGAGCCGTGGGAGATCATGATCTCGGAGTCGCAGGAGCGGATGGTGGCCGTCGTGCGGCCCGAGATGCTCGACGCGGTGCGCGGCGTCTGCGCGCGCTGGGAGCTGCCGTGCACGGCGATCGGCGAGGTGACCGGCTCGGGCGCGCTGCGGGCGCTCCACGACGGCGACGTCGTGGGCGACATCCCCGCACGGTTGCTGACGGACGAGTGCCCGCGCTACGAGGTCGAGCAGCTCGAGGAGCCGCGTCCGGCGCGGCCGCTCGCGGGGCCGGCGTTCGACGTCGGCGAGGTGATCGAGCAGTACGACCACCTCGTCGGCTCGCGCACCGTTCGACGGCCCGGTCTCGACGCCGCTGTGCTGCGCCTGCGGCCGTCGCTGCGCGGTCTCGCGGTCGCACTCCAAGGGCCGGCGCGCGGCGAGACCGACGGCTTCCGCGCGGGCGTCCAGGCGACGCTCGGCGCCGCCCGCAACGTCGCGTGCGCCGGCGGCGAGCCGATCGGCTTCACCGACTGCCTCAACTTCGGCAATCCCGAGAAGCCGGCGATCGCCCATGAGCTCGCGCAGGCCGTCGAGGGAATCGCGCAGGCGGCGGAGGCGCTCGGGATCCCCGTCGTCTCCGGCAACGTTTCGCTCTACAACGACGCGGACGGGGCCTCCATCCCGCCGACGCCGGTCGTCGGCTGCGTCGGCCTCGTCCCGGACGTGCGGGCCGTGCCCGGCCGCTGGCGGAGCGGCGACGCCGTGCTGCTGGCGACGTCGCCCGACGGCTCGCTCGCGGCCGAAGCGGCGCTCATCCGCTTCCTCTGGAAGGCGGCGCCGCACCTGAGCCTCTGCCACGATGTCGGCAGTGACGGGATCGAGGCCGCGTTCGCTGAGGCCGCAGCCTGGAGCGGCGGTCTCACGGCGGAGTACGAGCTTCCGGCGAGCTACGACGCGCGGCGCGGCGCGGCCATCCTCGCGTGCGCGCCGAAGCGCGTGAAGCGGCTCGGCTCGCGTGGTTTCGTCCGGATCGGGCAGGTCCGTTAGAGATGTGTGGCGTCTTCGGCGTCTACGCCCCGGAGCGCGACGTCTCGAGGCTCGCGTACTTCGGTCTCTTCGCGCTCCAGCACCGCGGCCAGGAGTCGGCAGGCATCGCGGTCTCCGAGCACGGCCGCCTGACCGCGCTGCGCGACCTCGGGCTCGTCTCCCAGGTCTTCGACGAGCAGAAGCTCGGCGGCCTCCGCGGCCAGGCCGCTATCGGCCACAACCGCTACTCGACGACCGGCTCGTCGCAGTGGGCGAACGCGCAGCCGCTCGTCCAGCATGGGCGCGCACGCACCGTCGCGCTCGGCCACAACGGCAACCTGATCAACGTCGGCGAGCTTAGGGACAGCCTCCGGGAGGACGGCGTCGGACTCGGGACGACGTCCGACAGCGAGTTGATCGCGGCGCTGATCGCGAACGACACGGCTCCGCTCGAGGAGGCCGTGGCGAACGCGATGCGGCGGCTCGACGGCGCCTACTCCATCGTCGCGCTCTCGGAGGGGCGGCTCGTCGCATTCCGCGACCCGCACGGCTTCCGGCCGCTCGTGATCGGGCGGCTGCATGAGGACTGGGTCTTCGCGTCCGAGACGTGCGCGCTCGACCTGGTCGGCGCGGAGTTCGTGCGCGAGGTCACGCCGGGCGGGCTCGTCGTCGCCGACGGCGACGGACTGCACGCGACACAGGCGCTCGAGCCCGCGGAGCCGGGCGCCCTCTGCATCTGGGAGTTCTTCTATCTCGCCCGGCCGGACAGTCGCCTCGAGGGCGTCGAGGTGCACAACGCGCGGGTGCGGATGGGCGAGCGCCTGGCGCAGGAGGCGCCCGTCGAGGCGGACCTCGTCCTGCCGATTCCCGACTCCGGCACGCCGGCCGCAATCGGCTTCGCACGGGCGGCCGGGCTGCCGTTCAGCGAAGGGCTGATCAAGAACCGCTACGTGCAGCGCACCTTCATCCAGCCCGACCAGGAACTGCGGCGGCAAGGGGTCAAGCTCAAGTACCACCCGGTCGCGGAGGTCGCCGGGAAGCGCGTCGTCGCGGTCGACGACTCGATCGTCCGCGGCAACACAACGCGCGAGATCGTGCGGATGCTGTTCGACGCAGGCGCGGCCGAGGTGCATCTGCGTATCTCGTCGCCGCCGGTGATCGGGCAGTGCTTCTACGGGATCGACCTCGCCGACCCGTCGGAGATGATCGCCTCGAGCCGAACGGTCGAGGAGGTGCGCGAGCACGTCGGCGCCACCTCGCTGGCCTACCTCTCGCACGACGGGCTCGTCGAGGCGACGCTGCGGCCGGCGTCCGCCCTCTGCCGCGCCTGCCTCACCGGCGACTACCCCACCGAGGTGCCCGCAGACGCCGCCAAGCTGAGGTTCGAGCCGGCGCGCACGTAGCCGGCGGCGTTCCCCCGGCCGCCGTTGGCACGATGCCGGGGAGTGCAGCTCTTCCACTATCACCTCGTTACGAGCCGCGTCCGCGAGGTCGAGGCGCGCTACATCGGCAAGCTCGCGTTCGATCTCGTCGCCCGACACGGGCGGATCGGCGAGGAGCTCACCTCCTATGAGCCCGGCGTCTCGTGGAGCGAGCTCGACGCGATGGGCTTCAAGCTCCGGCTGACCGAGCTCGAGAAGGGCGCCGTGAACGTCGTCGTCCAGCCGGGTCAGTGGGCGACGCCTCGCGTCGACCACCTCGGGTTCGTGCTCGACGAGGACGAGTTCGAGACAGCCCTGGAGCGTGCCCAGCGGAACGACCTGCGGGTGCAGGAGCACGGCGGGCGGCGCACGTTCGTGTCCACGAACGCCGGCTACCGGCTCGAGCTCCATCCGCCGCGGGAGTGGATCGACGAGCTGCTCGCGCAAGGGGACGAGCTGCAGCTGTCGGAGCTGCACCTGAAGGCCGACGACCCAGCGGGGAAGGCCAAGGCGCTCGCGCAGATCCTCGACCTCGAGCAAGACGGACCGGACGTCGAGGTCGGCGACACCGTCGTCCGCTTCGTCCCCGGAGGACCGCAGGGCCGGCCGGAGCTCTTCGGCGAGCTGTTCATCTAGCGCGGACATGTCCGGTACCAGGTTCCGGACATGTCGGTAAGGGACGACACGCCGCTCCCTGGGATCGCCATCGTTGCGTCTGACCTGGCACTGCGCTCCTTGTCTGCGTGAGACAAGTCCGGTACCAGGTTCCGGCCGTGTCCGGAAAGGACACCGTGTCGCCGCCGTAGACTCGGTCCGTGAGCGAGGAAGGACGGACGTACGACGCGGCCGGCGTCTCGCTCGCCACGGCAGAGGCGGTCGTCGAACGGCTGCGCGCGGCGGTGGAGTCGACGGGAGCCACGAACTTCGGCGCCTTCGCGGCGCTGCACCCGCTCGGCGACGGCCGCTTCCTCGCCGCGTCGACCGACAGCGTCGGCACCAAGCTGATCCTCGCCCGCCGGCGCGGGGCGCTCCGAGCTTGCGGCGCCGATCTCGCCGCGCACTGCATCAACGACGTGATCACGTGCGGCGCCGAGCCGCTGATCCTGCTCGACTACGTTGCCGCGGCGCACGTCGAGCTCGAGGAGGTTGCGGAGCTCGTCGAGGGCGCCGCCGAAGTTTGCCGCGCCGCCGGCGTGGCGCTGGTCGGCGGGGAGACCGCCGAGCTGCCGGGCATCTACCGGGAGGGCGAGCTCGACTTCGCCGGGACGTGTGTCGGTGTCGTCGAGGAGCCGCTCGACGGCTCGGCCGTCGAGGCGGGCGACGTCGTGGTGGGGTTCCCGTCCGCCGGGGTGCACGCCAACGGCTTCACGCTCGCGCGGCGCGTGCTCGAGGCCGAGGACTACGACGGGGACGACCTGCTCGCACCGACCAGGCTCTACCTCGACGTCGTCCGCAGCCTGCGCGGCAGAGCGCTCGCCTTCGCGCACGTCACCGGCGGCGGCATCGCCGGCAACCTCGAGCGCGTTCTCCCCGCCGGCCGGCGCGCGGAGATCGACTGGGACGCGTGGGAGCGCCCGCCCGTCTTCCGCTGGCTGTCCCGGCACGTCGAGGAGGAGGAGCTGCGCCGGGTCTTCAACCTCGGCATCGGCTGGTGCGCGATCGTGAGGGAGGCCGAGCCCGGCGAGCGCGTGATCGGGCGGATCGTGTGATCGGCGTGCTCGTCAGCGGCGAGGGGACGAACCTCCAGGCGCTGATCGATGCCGCCCTGCCGATCGCCGCCGTCGCTTCCAACCAACCCGGAGTGCGCGCGCTCGAGCGGGCTGACGCGGCCGGAATCGCGACCGGCGTCTTCGACGCGCGCGACTACGCGACCCGTGAGGAGAGGGACGTCGCGCTCGCGGAGTGGCTGCGGTCGCACGGCGTCGAGCTCGTCGTCTGTGCGGGGTACATGCACCTCTTCCGCAAGCCGTTCTTCGACTACTACGCCGGCCGGATCGTGAACACGCACTCGGCGCCCCTGCCCGACTTCCCCGGCGCGCATCCGATCGAGGACGTGCTCGCGGCCGGTGTCGACGAGACGGCGGCGACTGTCCACTACGTCGACGAGGGCATCGACACGGGTCCGGTCATCGCCGCCGAGCGTGTCCCCGTCCTCCCGGACGACACCGTCGAGGCGCTTCGAGCGCGCGTGCAGGCCGTCGAGCACCGGCTCCTACCGAAGGTGGTGCGCGAGCTGTGCGCGCGCTGATCTCCACCTGGGACAAGGAGGGCCTCGACACGTTCGCGCGCGGCCTCGTCGCACTCGGCTGGCGGCTGGTGGCGAGCGGGAAGACGGCGAGCGCGCTCGAGGCGATCGGCCTGCCGGTCGAGCACGTCGAGACGCTCACGGACTCGCCGGAGATGCTCGGCGGGCGCGTGAAGACGCTCCACCCGCGCGTCCACGCCGGCATCCTCGCCCGCCGCGACGACGAGGAAGACGTCGCGACGCTCGAGGAGCACGGGATCGAGGCCTTCGACCTCGTCTGCGTCAACCTCTATCCGTTCGAGGAGGTGGCCGCGCGGCAGGGAGTGACCGAGGCCGAGGCGGTCGAGATGATCGACATCGGCGGCCCGTCGATGCTGCGGGGCGCGGCGAAGAACTTCGCCCATGTGGCTGCCGTTTGCCGGCCCGACCAGTACGGCCCCGTGCTCGAAGAGCTGCGCGCGAGCGGCGAGCTCTCGCCCGAGACGCGACGGCGCTTGGCGGCGGATGCGTTCGCCCACACCGCCGCGTACGAGGCCGCGATCGCGACGTGGTTCAACGCCCGCAACGAGTTCCCCGACTCGCTCGTGATCTCGCTCGAGAAGGTGCAGGACCTTCGCTACGGCGAGAACCCGCACCAGCATGCCGCCTACTACACGGAGCGGGGCGGCCGTCGGCACCTCCTCTCGCGCGTCGAGCAGCTGCACGGCCCCGAGCTCTCCTACAACAACCTCTTCGACCTCAACGGCGCGCGGGCACTCGCGCGCGAGTTCGCGCTGCCGGTCTGCGTGATCGTCAAACACGCGAACCCGTGCGGCGTCGCGGTCGGCGCGACCGTCGAGGAGGCGTACGACAAGGCGCTCGCTTCCGACCCGACCTCCGCCTACGGCGGCGTCGTCGTCCTCAACCGCGAGGTCGAGGCCTCGCTCGGCGAGAAGCTCGCGGAGCAGTTCGTCGAGCTGCTGTTCGCCCCCGGCTACACCGAGGACGCGCTCACGGCCCTGCGGCGGAAGAAGAACGTCCGGATCCTCCTCGACGGAGAGCGCCGCGCCGGCGAGCCCGGCGAGCGCAGCTACAAGCGCGTCATCGGGGGGATGCTCGTCCAGGACTCCAATGCGGAGATCGACGATCGCGAAGGCTGGCACGTCGTGACCGGCGAGGTGAGCGAACCACAGTGGGGAGACCTCGTCTTCGCCTGGCGCGTCTGCAAGCACGTCGCCTCGAACGCGATCGTGCTCGCGAAGGACCTGCAGACGATCGGGATCGGCGCCGGCCAGATGAGCCGCGTCGACGCGGTGCGGATCGCCGTCGAGAAGGCTGCGGAATTCGGTCACGATGCCGCCGGCTCCGCCCTCGCCTCCGACGCGTTCTTCCCGTTCCCCGACGGCCCGCAGCTCGCCCTCGACGCGGGGACGATGTCAATCGTGCAGCCCGGCGGCTCGCGCCGAGACGAGGATGTGATCGCCGCCGTCGCGCAGGCCGGCGCGGCGATGGTGTTCACCGGGAGGCGGCACTTCCGACACTGACCGTGTCGGGTATGTCAGGTTAGGCCGGATGACCGCCGAGCCCGATCCGAGACGCTGGCAGGCGCTTGCACTCGTGTGCGTCGCCTTCTTCATGACCGTGCTCGACGTCTCGATCGTCAACGTCGCGCTGCCGTCGATCGGCCGCAGCCTTCACTTCTCCGCGACCGGCCTGCAGTGGGTGATCACCGCCTACGCGATCACCTTCGGCGGCTTCCTGCTGCTCGGCGGGCGCACCGGAGACATCCTCGGCCGCAAGCGGATGTTCCTGATCGGCCTGACGCTCTTCTCGATCGCCTCGCTCGTCTGCGGCCTCTCGGGATCGTCGGGCGTGCTGGTCGCCGCGCGCGCCGTACAGGGCCTCGGCGCGGCGATCGTGTCGCCTTCGACCCTGTCGATCATCACGACGACGTTCGAGGAAGGCGCCGAGCGGAACAAGGCGCTCGGCATCTGGGGCGCGATGGGCGGCAGCGGCGCCGCCGCCGGCGTCCTCTTCGGCGGGATCCTCACGAAGTACCTCGGCTGGGAGTGGATCTTCTTCGTCAACGTCCCCGTCGGCGCCCTCGTGCTCGCACTCGCGCCGCGCATCGTGCGCGAGAGCCGCGCGCCGGACATCGGCCGCAACTTCGACGCGATCGGCGCGTCGTCGGTCACAGGCGGCCTCGCGTTGCTCGTCTACGCGATCTCGAAGGCGCCGGTCGACGGCTGGACCGACTCGACGACGATCGTGCTGCTCGTCGCCGCGGCCGCGCTCATCGTCTTCTTCCTCGCCTGGGAGACGCGCGTGGCAAACCCGCTGATGCCGCTCTCGATCTTCCGCATCCGCACGCTGGCCGGCGCGAACGTCGTCGGCCTGCTGCTCGGTGCGTCGATCTTCGCCGACTTCTTCCTCCTGACGCTCTACGTGCAGAACGTCCTGCACTACTCGGCGCTGAAAACCGGGATCACGTTCCTCGCCACCGCCGGGACGACGGTCTTCGTCGCCGCGCTCTCACAGTGGCTCTGTACGAAGATCGGGCCGAAGCCGGTCATGGCGGCGGGTCTTGCCCTCAACACGGGCGCACTGATCTGGTACACGCAGATCCCCGTGCATGGAAGGTATGTGCACGACCTGCTCGGCGGCTATCTCATGTTCGGGTTCGGGCTCGCGCTCGCGTTCATCCCCGTGTCGATCGCCGCACTCGCCGGCGTCGGGCCACGCGAAGCCGGGCTTGCCTCGGGATTGCTGAACACGGCCCAGCAGGTCGGCGGCGCGGTCGGCGTCGCCATCGCGTCAAGCGTCGCCGTGTCCCACGCGACGCATCTCCTCCACACAGGTCACTCGCAGGCGGCCGCGCTGACCGGCGGCTATGCGCTCGCGTTCTGGGTTGTTGCCGGCATCTCTGCCGCGGGGATCCTCGCCGCGCTGGTGCTCGTGAAGAACGAGATCCCGACCGGTCAGGCTCAGAGTTCGCCCGGGCTGGCGTAGCGAACGAAGAACGGGCCGAGCCCGGCCTGGTTGACGGCGAAAAGCAGCTCAAGGTGGTCCTCGAGCATGCGCGCCTTCTCGAGCCCGCCGACATAGACGGGGTCGTAGCCGGCATCGCGGATCAGCTGCTCGGTGACCTCCCGCGCCCCGTCCTCCGCGCAGTACAGGTTGGACGGCCTGACGCGCTGCGCGCCGATCTCGTCGTAGATGTTGGCGAAGTTGAGGTTGAACGCCTTCGCGGTCGGGCCGCCGACGATCGCCTTGACCTCGTGCGCAAGCGACTCGAACTCCTCGTTCCGGTTGCGGAACGCGTTGGTCGCGTCGATCGTCACCTTCCCCTCGATCCCGGTCACCTTGCCAAGGGCGTTTGCGATCTCGGGCGAGGGAACGGCGACGAGGATCGCGTCCGCATCCGACGCGTCGCCACCGTCACGTCCGAGCTCCTGCACCTCGTGCCCGGCCTCGCGCCACAGCTTGGCGAGCCCGCCGCCGACGTTTCCTCTGCCGATCACTGTGATTCTCATGTCTGCCTCCAACGCTGAGGGCTGATCTAGGCTTCCCCGCGATGCCGCGCGAGTATTCGACCGCTCTCGACCTCGTCGGGGGCACGCCGATCGTCCGGCTCGACAGGCTCTCCCCGCCTGGCCACGCACGGATCCTCGCCAAGCTCGAGTACCTCAACCCGGGCGGCTCGGTCAAGGACCGCATCGGCCTCGCGATGATCGAGCAGGCCGAACGCGACGGAAAGCTGAAGCCGGGCGGGACGATCGTCGAGCCGACCTCCGGCAACACGGGCGTCGGCCTCGCCATCGCGGCCGCGCTCAAGGGCTACCGCTGCATCTTCGTCATGCCCGACAAGATGAGCCAGGAGAAGATCTCGATGCTGCGCGCGTACGGCGCCGAGGTCGTGATCACGCCGACGGCCGTCGACCACGACTCGCCGGAGTCCTACTACTCCGTCTCGTCGCGGCTCGCCGAAGAGATCCCCGGCGGCTTCAAGCCCGACCAGTACTCGAACATGGCGAACCCGCAGGCGCACTACGACGTCACCGCGCCCGAGATCTGGGAGCAGACCGGCGGCGAGGTCGACGCGCTCATCATCTCCGTCGGCACCGGCGGGACGATCTCCGGCGTCGGCCGCTGGTTCCACGAGCGCAAGCCGGAAGTGAGGATCGTCGGCGTCGACCCCGAGGGATCGATCTACACCGCGCGCGACGACTCCGAGCTCCACCCGTACCTCGTCGAGGGCATCGGCAAGGACACGTGGCCGGACACGATCGACCTGAAGATCGTCGACGAGTGGATCCGGGTCTCCGACCGCGACTCGTTCCTCATGGCGCGCCGGCTCGCGCGAGAGGAGGGGATCCTCGCCGGCGGCTCGGCGGGCTCGACGCTGTGGGCGGCGATCCGCGTCGCGGAGCGACTTCCGGCCGATGCGGACGTGCTCGCGATCATCCCGGACTCCGGCCGCTCGTACATGTCGAAGTTCTACGACGACAACTGGATGCTCGAGCACGGCTTCGTCGAGC
>DAIMGZ010000049.1:0-13107 GCA_036723535.1 Gaiellaceae bacterium | reverse complement strand
GACACCGCGAAGGGGAACCGGCCGAGCTTCGCCGACGCCGCGCCGCCCGAGCAGGCGGAGCCGCTGTACGAGCGGTTCTGCTCCGAGCTGCAGGCGCTCGGAGTCCCGGTGGAGACGGGTGTCTTCGGGGCGAAGATGGAGGTCGAGCTCGTGAACGACGGGCCGGTGACGATCGTGCTCGACGCATGACGAGCCTCGCGGAGCTGGAGGAGCGGAGGGCGTACGAATGCCGCCTCACGCCGGACCGCGCGCTGGAGACGCTCGACGAGGCGGAGGAGTTCCTGCGCGACCGCGGCCTCCTCACCCGCACCGCCGACTCGACGCTGCCGAGCCTGTTCAAGGCATGTCACGAGGAGCCGTACGCGCGGGAGAGCCCCGGCTTCGGCCAGTGGCCGGCGACGAAGTTCCCGTGGTTCGGCCAGCTCGGCGCGCGCGGCAGTCTCATCCTCGCGATCCACCGCGGCAAGAGCCTCCTGGTGACGGACGACGTCGCCGACCTGCTCGACCCGATCTGCCGCGCCGAGCTCGCGCGGATGCAGACGGAGGACGACGACGGGGCGCGGCTGCTTCGCCACCTCGAGGACGCAGGCCCATCGGAGCTCGAGGATCTCCAGACGGAGCTGGCGCTGACGCCGAAGGAGCTGAAGAGCCTCCGCTCGCCGCTCGAGCGCTGCGGCGTGATCGTCGCCCGGTCGATCGTCTACGAGGAGCCGCATCGGCACACGAGCGTCCTCGCCCGCTGGGATCAGGTGCACCCGGAGCCGAGCGCTGTGACCGATCCTCGACAGGCGCTCGGCGACCTCCTCTGCGCCGGCGTCCGCGCCGCGGTGCTCGCCCCCGAGCGGGAGCCCGAGCGCTGGTTCTCGTGGCGTTGGTACTTCGACGGCGACCTCGTGGACGAGCTCGTCGGTGCCGGGCGGCTCGTCCGCGTCGACGGCCACGTCGCCGCCGGCGGCTGAACAAGGGCCGCTGCTACGCGCCGTTGCTACACTGGCCGCACCACATTTCACCGATCTGGAGAAATGGGCCTGCGGGCCCATTTTTTATGACGGAGACGCGACGGGATGCCGACGACATTCGAGAAGGAGCGCCAGCTGCAGAACGAGATTGAGCCGCGGGTCGAGCGCGACCTGCCGGGCGTGGACGTGCTCGCGGTCGAGCTGCTCACGCCTACCCGCTTCTGCGTCTACGTCGATCATCCGCAGGGCGTCGACCACGCCCTCTGCCGTCGCGTCACCGACGTCCTGCGCGACTACCTGCGCGAGTACAGCGTCGAAGTGTCGTCGCCGGGGCTCGCCCGGCCGCTGCGCCGGCAGGAGCACTTCGAGGCTGCGCGCGGACGTCCCGTTCGCGTCCGCACCGCCGGCAGGAAACTGCGCGGAGAGGTCCTCTCCGCCAGCGAGCAGAGCGTGACCGTGGCCGCCTCCGACGGCGCCGAGACCGAGATCCCGTACGCCGAGATCGTGCGGGCGAACCTCATCCCAGTGTCTGATTTGAAGGGGAGCGTGACATGAGCCAGGAGATCATCGAGGCCGTCCGCGAGATCGAGCGCGACAAGGGAATCGACGAGGGCGCGCTCGTCGCCGCGCTCGAGGACGCGCTCCTCGCCGCGTACAAGAAGACGCCGGGCGCGGCGCGTCACGCGACCGTCGAGATGGACGACCAAACCGGTGACTTCCGCGTCTTCTCCGTCGAGCTCCCGTCCGACATCGAGGAGCGCCTGATCGACGAGGCGCGCGAGCGCAAGCTCGAGGAGCTCGAGCGGCTCGAGGAGGAGACCGGCGAACGCCAGCACACGCTCATCTCCGACGACGACCTCGACATCGACTGGTCCGAGGTTCCCGCGGAGCAGGTCGTCCGCGAGGACGTCACGCCCGAGGGCTTCGGCCGCATCGCCGCACAGACTGCGAAGCAGGTCATCCTGCAGCGGATCCGCGAGGAGGAGCGGCGGATGATGTACGACGAGTACATCGACCGCGTGAGCGAGGTCGTGACCGGCATCGTCCAGCAGGCCGGGGACCGCAACAACGTCCTCGTCGACCTCGGCAAGGTCGAGTCGCTGCTGCCGCGCTCCGAGCAGGTCGACGGGGAGCGCTACGAGCAGGGCTCGCGAATCAAGGCCGTCATCACCGAAGTGCGCTCCGGGACGAAAGGCCCGCAGGTCATCCTCTCCCGGCGCGACCCCGAGCTGATCAAGACGCTGTTCGAGCTCGAGGTGCCGGAGATCGCGGACGGGCTCGTCGAGATCCGCGGCGTCGCCCGCGAGCCCGGCTACCGGTCGAAGATCGCCGTCGAGTCCCACGCCCAGGGTGTGGATCCGGTCGGCGCTTGCGTCGGCCCGCGCGGCTCGCGCGTGCGCATGGTCGTCTCGGAGCTCCGTGGCGAGAAGATCGACATCATCCCGTGGAACCCGGAGCCGGCGCGGTTCGTCGCGAAGGCGCTCTCGCCTGCGCGCGTGCGCGAGGTCTACCTCGACGACGAGGCGCGCGAGGCAACCGTCGTCGTCCCCGACGACCAGCTCGCGCTCGCGATCGGCAAGGAGGGCATGAACGCCCGTCTCGCCGCCCGCCTGACCGGCTGGAAGATCGACATCCAGAGCGACACCGAGTTCGCGCAGGCGGAGGCCGAAGCGGCCTTCGGCGGCGGCGAGGAGGGCGCGGAAGACTTCTCCGGCCGCTGCGCCGCGATCCTCGCCAACGGCAAGCGCTGTCCGAACACCGCGCTGCCCGCCTCCCGCTTCTGCGGCGTCCCGGCGCACCAGGCGCTCGAGGGCAGCGGCAGCGACTACGTCGCCGGGCCTCCGGCTGGAAGCGCCGCCGGCGAAGCCGGCGACGCCCGGCCAGAGGCGGCGGACGACGAGACCACACTTCCTCAGGCCCAGGATGCGGAAGACGAGGTCGCGGAGCCGGAGGAGGTTCCGGCTGGAATCCCGGCCGAGCCGGCCGGCGAGGAGGAGCCTTCCTAGGCTCCGAGCCCGTCCGGACGTGTGTCGGCTGCGGCCGACGGGCGTCGCAGCGCGAGCTGCTCCGCTTCGCGGTCCGCGACGGCGACCTCGTCGCCGGAAGGATGGAACCCGGCCGCGGCGCCTACACCTGCGGTAGCCCGGCGTGCTTCGAGCGCGCAGTGGCGCGCGGGATGTTTGCACGCGCCCTGCGGCAACACGTGCGTGTCGGGCCTGAGCTGCGCCGCCTTTACACTGGTGACGGCCATGGCTAACGGAGGCAACAGACCGAATCGCCCGCTCCGCCCGCGCGGCGGCGCCGGCGGACGCCGGCGGCGCGTCGTCATCGATCAAGGGGGGGCCCGTCCGTCGCGCGAGCAGCGGCAGGCGCGGCAGGACGCCGCCCAGCGTCGCGAGCCCCGTCCGCCGGCTCCACCGCCGACCGGCCCGGTCTCCGTCGAGTCCGGCGTCAGCGTCCGCGACCTCTCGCAAGCGCTGGGCGTCCCGATGCCGAACATCATCAAGATCCTCATGGGGCTCGGCCAGATGCGCACGGCGACGCAATCGCTGAGCGACGAGGAGGTCGAGCTGATCGCGACAGAGGTCGGCCGCGAGATCACGATCAAGCACGCCGCCGACGAGGAGGAGGAGCCCGAGGCATTCGACGATCCCGCCGAGGCGCTGCAGGCGCGGCCCCCGGTCGTGACGATCATGGGCCACGTCGACCACGGCAAGACGACACTGCTCGACGCGATCCGCAACGCCCGTGTCGTCGCGACCGAGGCCGGTGGCATCACCCAGCACATCGGCGCCTACCAGGTCGACGTCGACGGCCGCAAGATCACCTTCCTCGACACGCCCGGCCACGAGGCGTTCACGGCGATGCGCGCACGCGGCGCGAAGGTGACGGACATCGCCGTCCTCGTCGTCGCCGCCGACGACGGCGTCATGCCGCAGACGAAGGAGTCGATCGCGCATGCGCGCGCCGCCCAGGTGCCGATCGTCGTCGCCGTGAACAAGATCGACCTCGCCGATGCCAACATCGACCGCGTGAAGGGCGAGCTGGCGCAGGAGGATCTGCAGCCGGAGGAGTGGGGCGGCTCGACGCAGTTCGCAGAGGTCTCGGCGAAGACGCAGCAGAACCTCGACGACCTGCTCGAACGGATTCTCCTCGTCGCCGATCTCGAGCTCGAGGGCCTCAAGGCGAATCCGAACGCCGAGGCGTCCGGTCCGATCATCGAGTCCCGGCTCGACGTCGGCCGCGGGCCTGTCGCGACGATGCTCGTGCAGCGCGGGACGTTGAAGGTCGGGGACGCCGTCGTCGCCGGCGACGCCTACGGCCGCGTCAAGGCTCTCTTCGACTATAAGGGCGAACGCCGCGAGAGCGCGGGGCCCGGCGATCCGATCGAGATCCTCGGCTTCGACAAGCCGCCGGCGGCGGGTGAGCTCTCGCGTGTCGTCGCCAACGATCGCGAGGCGCGCGACCTGGCGAACCGGCGCGGCGAGAGGCTCCGCCGCGAGCAGCTCGCGGCCGTCCGCCCCAGCGGCGGCGTCTCGCTCGAGGGCCTGTACGAGCAGCTCCAGGAGGGCGAGGTCTCCGACCTCAACCTCGTCGTGCGCGGGGACGTCGTGGGCTCGGTCGAGGCGGTCGTCTCCGAGCTGTCGAAGTTCGAGCACCCGGAGGTGCGGCTGAACGTGATCGCCGACGGCGTCGGCGCCATCACGCAGAACGACATCATGCTCGCCTCCGCCTCCGACGCTCTCATCCTCGGCTTCAACGTGCGCCCCAACGCCGAGGCGCGCGAGCTCGCGTCGCGCGAAGGCGTGGAGATCCGCACCTACGACGTCATCTACAAGCTCACCGAGGACATCGAGCAGGCGCTCGTCGGCAAGCTCGCCGCCATCTCGACGGAGGAGACGATCGGCGAGGCCGAGGTGCGGGCGCTCTTCCGTGTCTCGCGGCTCGGCACGATCGCCGGCTGCATGGTCACCCACGGCGTCATCCGGCGCAACGCGAGCGTCCGTGTGATCCGCGACGGTCCCGTGATCTACACGACGACGATCGCGCAGCTGAAGCGCTTCAAGGACGACGTCCGCGAGGTGGCGGAGGGCTTCGAGTGCGGCATCCTCCTCGACGGCTTCAACGACGTGAAGGAGGGGGACGTGCTCGAGGTCTTCGAGACGCGCGAGGTCGAGCGGACGTCGCTCGACGAGGCGCCCGGCCCGTAGCGTCTCCGCCCGTGCCGAGCGGCTGGGTCGGGATCCTCACCTGCGAGCTGCACTTCCCCGAGGCGCACTCGCTGAAGGAGAAGCGCCATCACCTGCGCTCCGCGAAGGCGCAGCTTCAGAATCGCGTCGGGGCGTCGGTGGCCGAGGTCGACCACCACGACGTCTGGCAGCGCGCCCGCATCACGGCGGCGTGCGTCGCGCGCGAGCACCGAGAGGCGGAACGGCTGCTCGACGAGGCGGAGCGGTGGCTGCGCGGGCAGGAGTGGGAGGTCGCGCGCGCGGAGCGGCTCCTCCTCGATCCCGACGACTAGGCTCGCACAGCATGCACGCCGTGGAGCTGATCGAGCGGAAGCGGAACGGCGAGGAGATCCCGGCGGCCGAGCTGCGAGAGTTCGTCGCCGCGTACGCGCGCGACGAGGTTCCCGACTACCAGGCGGCGGCGCTGCTGATGGCCGTGTGGTTCCGCGGCCTCTCGGCGGCCGAGACGTTCGCGCTCACCGAGGCGATGGTCGCGAGCGGCGAGACCGTCGACCTGGCCGCGCGTCTGGGCCGGCGGGTGGTCGACAAGCACTCGACCGGCGGCGTGGGGGACAAGACGACGATCGCCGTCGGGCCGGTCGTGGCCGCGTGCGGCGCGCCGTTCGGGAAGATGAGCGGCCGCGGGCTCGGCCACACGGGGGGCACACTCGACAAGCTCGAGTCGATCCCGGGCTTTCGTGTCGAGCTCTCGATCGAGGAGCTCGTCGGGCAGGTGCGGGAGATCGGTCTAGCGGTCGCGGGCCAGAGCGCCGACCTCGTGCCGGCGGATCGCAAGCTCTACGCACTACGTGACGTGACGGCGACGATCGACGAGGTCTCGCTCATCGCCGCGAGCATCATGTCGAAGAAGATCGCCGGTGGCGCGAGCGCGCTCGTCCTCGACGTGAAGGTCGGTGAAGGCGCCTTCATGCGAACGCAGGAGGATGCGCGGCGCCTCGCCGAGGCGATGCGGGGGCTGGGGGAGGCGGCGGGCATGGACGTCGTCTGCCTGCTCACGGACATGGAGCAGCCCCTCGGCTTCGCGGTCGGGAACGCCCTCGAGGTGCACGAGGCCTACGAGACGCTTGCCGGCCGCGGCCCGCCGGATTTCCGGGAGCTCGTCATCGTCGCTGCGGCGCACCTGCTCGCCCTCTCCGATCTCGAGCTGGGCGAGGAGGAGGCGCCGCGGCGTGTAACGGCGTCGCTCGCGGACGGCTCGGCGCTCGCGGCGTACGAGCGATGGATTCGCGCCCAGGGCGGCGACCCCGATCCGGCGCTGCTGCCGCGTGCCGCCGTCGTCCGGCACGTGCCGGCGCGGTCCGGGGGCTTCGTGCGAGCGGTGCGGGCGAGGGAGGTTGCCGCGGTGGCAATGGCTCTCGGCGCCGGGCGCGAGCGCAAGGAGGATCCCGTCGACCATGCGGTGGGCGTCGTCTGCCACGCCAAGCACGGCGATCGCGTAGAGCCTGGGGGGCCGCTGGCCGAGATCCACGCCCGCGACGAGGCGGCGGCCGAGGCGGCTGAGAGTGCGCTCCTCTCCGCGTACGAGATCGGCGACGAGCCGGAGCCGCGGCCGCTCGTCCTCGACGTCATTCGCTGAGGGTCCGGCGCATGCGCCTGCGCTTCGCCGGACGTCCCGGCCCGCGAGCTGCCGGCGTTTCGCGATCGATCGGCACCCATTCGTGACGCTTCGGGCCGTAACGTCGACGCCGAGGGCGGAGGGAAGGCAACCCCCACCCTGGGCGGGGATTGCCGATCGGCGGCCGCGCTTGACAGTTCCGCGCGAGAGAGCCCCGAGAGGCGGCCTCGCGCGACTGGCGCTTGAATGGAGGCCATGAGCGAGCGCATGCGCCGAGTGAACGAGTCAGTGAGACAAGTGCTTGCAGAAGCGCTCCCCGAGCTCAAGGATCCGCGAATCGGCCTCATCACCGTGACGGCAGTCAACACGGCCCCCGATCTGCGGCACGCGACGGTCTACGTCAGCGTGCTCGGCTCGAGCCGCAAGCAGCGCGCGAGCCTGCTCGGGCTCGAGGCGGCGCACGGTGTCCTCCAGGCGCGGCTTGCGCGGGAGCTCAGGCTGAAGCGGACCCCCCAGCTGACCTTCGAGTACGATCCTACGGTCGAGCGCGGCGTGCGCATGACCCGCCTGATCGACGAGCTCGCGCCGGACGACGATGACGCAGACGACTGACCTGAACGCGATCGTGGACGCGCTCCGGCGGCACGACCGCTTCCTGGTCGTGACTCACGAGAATCCCGACGGCGACGCGCTCGGATCGCTCCTCGCGGCGGCGCTCGCCTTGCGGCAGCTCGGGAAGGATGTGGTCATGTACCTCGCCGGCGACCTGCCGCTGCCGCGCGAGTACGCGTTCATGCCGGTCGAAGGACTCGTGCGGGAGCCGCCCGCCGATGCGGCGGAGCGGGTGTTGGTCGCGGTCGATTGCGCAAAGGAGGAGCGGATAGGCGACGAAACCGCATCTTCTCGTGCGCCACTCGTCCTCGACATCGACCACCACCACGACAACACGCGCTTCGGCGACGTGAACCTCATCGTCGCCGACGCATCCTCCACCGGGGAGGTGCTGCGGGACGTCTTCGCCGAGCTAGGGGTCGAGCTGACGCCCGAGCTCGCGGAGCCGCTTTACCTCGCCCTGGTCACGGACACGGGCCGCTTCCAGTACGCGAACACGACGCCGAAGGCGCTCCGGCTCGCGGCCGAGCTCGTGGAGGCCGGGGCAGATATCCACGCCGTCTTCCAGCAGGTGTACGAGTCGGTCGAGTTCGCGAAGCTGAAGCTCCTGGCCCGGGTGCTCGAGCGCGCAACGGTGCTCGAGGGCGGCCGCATCGTCGTCTCGCACCTTCTCCGCAACGACTTCGCCGAAGTGGGCGCGGCCGAACCGTACGCCGAGGGGCTGATCGACACGCTGCGCGCGGTCGAGGGCTCTGAGCTGGCTGTGCTGATCCGTGAACCGCCGAGAGACGACGGTCCCGTCCGGCGCGTCTCGCTCCGATCGTCGATCGACGAGCTCGACGTCTCGGCGATCGCCCGACTGTTCGGAGGTGGCGGCCACCGCCAGGCCGCGGGCTTTTCGAGCGACGCTCCGCTCGACGAGATCATCGAGCGCATCCGGCTGGGCTTTCTCGAGCAACGTGCCACCTCGCGCGCTTGAGCCTGCCGGGGTCGCGCTCGTCGACAAGCCGAGCGGCCCGTCGTCCTTCGCCGTTGTCGCCCAGATCCGAAGGGTGACGGGCGCGCGAACGGGCCACGCCGGGACGCTCGATCCGTTCGCGACGGGGCTACTGCTCGTGTTGTCCGGTCGAGCAACTAAGTTGGCGCCGTGGCTCGTAGGCCTGGACAAGCGCTACCGCACGGAGATCGATCTCACCTGCCGAACCTCGACCGGGGACCCGGAGGGAGAGGTCATCGAACGCCACGCCGCTCCGAGCGAGGACGAGCTGGGCGGGCGGCTCGAGCGCCTCCGTGGCGAGATCGAGCTGCCGATTCCGGCCGCCTCGGCGGTCAAGATCGGCGGTGAGCGCGCGTACAAGCTCGCGCGGCGCGGCATCGAGGTGGAGATGCCCGTACGGCGGTCGATGGTGCATGCGCTCGACGTCATCGCGTACACGGGCGAGAAGGTGACGCTCGACGTCCACGTGAGCTCCGGGACGTACATCCGGTCGCTGGCGATCGCGCTCGGCGGGCATTGCGCGACCTTGCGGCGGACAGAGGTCGGGCCTTTCTCCGTCGACGACGCCGTCGCGCCGGAAGCGTTCGCGGCGGTACGGCTCTTGCCGGAGGCCGAGGTGCTGGAGCGCGTGGAGGCCGCACGCGCGCCGGGCGCGTGAACGTCGCCAACGAGCCGGAGGGGCTGCCGCCCGCGCGGCGCGCCGTCGCCGTCGGCACCTTCGACGGCGTCCACCGCGGCCATGTCCGGGTGATCGATGCAGCCCTGAAGGCTGGGCTGCGGACGAGCGTCGTGACCTTCGATCCGCATCCCCGGGCTGTGCTCGGCGGCCGCGTCGAGCTCCTGGCCACGCTTCAGCGGCGGCTCGAGCTGCTCGAAGAGGCGGGAGTCGAGGACGTCCTCGTACTCCGCTTCGACGAGCGGCTCGCGGCGCTCACGGCGAACGAGTTCGCCGAGCGGATGCTGCGGGGGATCGGTGCCGAGACCGTCGCCGTCGGCGAGACGTTTCGCTTCGGGCGCGGGCGCGAGGGAGACCTCGAGCTGCTCGAACGGCTCGGCTTCGACGTGCGGCGGGTGCCGCTCGTGGAGAACGTCTCGTCGAGCCGGGTGCGGGAGCTCGTGCACGCGGGCGACATGGAGCGGGCGGCGAGGCTGCTCGGGCGGCCTCACGACGTCGAGGGGTCGGTTGTCCGGGGCGACGGACGCGGCCGCGAGCTCGGGTTCCCGACCGCGAACCTCGACGTGCCTGAAGGGCTCCTCGTCCCGCCCGACGGCGTATACGCCGGCTGGGCCCGCGGCAGGCGCGCAGCCGTGTCGATCGGGACGAACCCGCACTTCGACGGCGTCGAGCGGCGGGTCGAGGCGCATCTGCTCGATTTCGACGGCGACCTCTACGGCGAGCGGCTCGTGGTCGAGATCTGGAGCCCGATCCGCGAGCAGCGACGCTTCGAGTCGCTCGAGGAGCTCGTGGCCGCAATCGGCGACGACGTCGAGTGGACGCGCGGCGCCGTTCGTCCTGTGTGAGCGAGGCGGCTCAGGAGCCCACGGCCGGCAGGGCGGTCCAGCCGACGCGCGCGATCCCCTTGCGCGGAAAGTCGAGGCGGTGGCTCATGAGCAGTCCGCCGGCGAAGCCGTAGACCCCGCCGCCGATCGAGTCGACCGCGTACTCGGGACGCTCGATCCGGGACCTGGTCAGAGGATCGGTCTCGCTCTCGGCCACGCGCCAGCGGCCGCCCCGCTCGGCCACGACGGCAGCGGAGTCTCCGAGGGCGTAACGGCCGGGCTCGACCTGCCCGTCGTCCGGACGCTCGAGCCGGTCGGGCACGAGCCCGAGCTCGCGCACGACGCGCCGGATCAGGCCGCTGCCGCGCCAGCTGTTCGTGAGCACGGCGAGCGCTGTCTTCTCTTCGGGAACGAGAAGGAGAAGCGACTGGTAACCGGCCACCGACCCCTCGTGATCTAGGCAGAGGCGACGGCCGGCGAGCTCCCGGGTCCAGCAGCCGAGGCAGTAGCTGCAGCCGAGCGCCTGGGCTCGCGGCTCGTGCACCGCGCGCAGCTGCGTGTCGGAAAGCGGCCCGGGGCCGCCAAACTGGTGCGTTGCGAACCGGAGCAGCTCGCCCACCGTCGACCAGAGGCCGCCAGACGGCCGCCGCGCCACCGGGTACTCGACCGAGCCGGCGGGCCGGTGACCCGTCTCTCCGTCCTGGATGTGACCCATCGCTGCTCCCGGCGGGTCCTCGAAGGTCGTGCGCTCGAGCCCCAGCGGCTCGAGCAGACGCTCCTGCATCGCATCGGAAAAGGACACATGCGCAGCTGCCTCGACTGCCTCGCCCACGAGCCAGTAGCCGGCGTTCGAGTACGACCAGAGCCCGCGGCACGGCTCGGGCAGGAGCTCCGGCGACCCCGGCAGCAGGTCGGCGGTGTGCGAGAGGAGCCGGCCTGCGCTTGCGCTCCCGCTCGCGTCACCGCCCAGCGGGGCCTCGAGGTCGAGCGTGAGAGCCGCGAGCGAGGCCGTGAACCACTTGCTGATCGAGGCGATCCGGAACGGCGTCTCGACCTCGACCGGCCCGTCCGCTGCGAGCTCCACGCGCTCGCCGACGAGGAGGCCGGCGGCGACAGCCGGAACACCGCTCCGCGACCGCGCCTCACGCACGATCTGGGCCAGCCGCTCCTGCGGAATCGCGCTCACCATGCCGCTTTCCGCTACCCTACCCGCGACCCAGGCCCGGCTCGCGCACTGTCCTTGGCAACGCGGGCGGAGCCTCGGGAGGCGACAGGAAGGAGAGGGCGTGACCCTGACCAAGGAAGCGAAGCAAGAGATCATCACGAAGCACGGCCGCAACGATGCCGACACCGGCTCGACGCAGGTGCAGGTCGCGATGCTGACGGAGCGGATCAACGAGCTGACCGAGCATCTGCGCGTCCACAAGCACGACCACTACTCGCGGCGTGGGCTGCTCAAGCTCGTCGGGCGGCGGCGCCGCTTCCTGAACTACTTGCAGAAGCACGACCTCGAGGGCTACCGCGCCCTCATCAAGGAGCTCGGCCTCCGCCGCTAAGCTCCTACAACCAACCCGTGGGGGGTGGAAGTTGAGCGAGCGCCGGCCCGGGGCGCTGACTCAACTCCCACTCTCCGCCGAAGCAGAGTGGAGGACAATTGATGAGTATCGCGACCGAGCGCCGGGCGCAGGTCTCCGTCCAGATCGGAAACCAGGAGATCAGGTTCGAAACCGGCCACCTCGCGAAGCAGGCGGACGGCGCAGTCGTCGTCCGCGCAGGCGACACGATGGTGCTCGCCACGGCCCAGGGGCGCATGGAAGCGCGCGAGGGCGCAGACTTCTTCCCGCTCACGGTCGACGTCGAGGAGCGGATGTACGCCGCCGGCAAGATCCCGGGCGGCTTTTTCAAGCGGGAGGGGCGCCCGACCGAGCGCGCCATCCTCACCGCACGGATGATCGACCGGCCGATCCGGCCGCTCTGGCCGAAGGGCTTCCGCAACGAGGTGCAGGTGATCTGCACCGTTCTGTCCGCGGATCTCGCTACGGCGCACGACATCCTGTGCATCAACGGCGCGTCCGCGTCGCTGATGCTCTCGCCGCTCCCGTTCATGGGGCCGGTGGGCGCTGTTCGCGTCGGGCAGATCGACGGCAAGCTCGTCCTCAACCCGACGCTGCGCGAGATGGAGGACGGGGCGAACCTTGACCTCATCGTCGTCGGCACGAAGGAAGGCTTGACGATGGTCGAGGCCGGTGGCGATCAGATCCCCGAGGAGACGATCCTCGAGGCACTCGAGATCGCGCATCGCGAGATCGTGAAGCTGTGCGAGGCGCAGGAAGACCTCGCGCGGCAGGCCGGCAAGCCGAAGTGGCTCGATCTCGAGCTGGTGCAGTCGATCGAGTCCGAGCACGGCGGCACGATCTGGGATCGCATCCAGTCGTCCGGCCTGCGCGACGCGGGCGCGGTCGTCGAGGAGCTCATGATCGAGCTCGCGCCGCCGCTTTCGATGGACACGACCGACGAAGAGGTCACGCGGCAGCTCCAGGTCCGCTCGGCGCTCCAGGCGCTGCTCGAGAAGCAGCGCACGGTCGCCGTCGAAGGGCCTGTGCGTGAGCAGTTCGGCGACGATCTGCGCGCGCTGACCGACGCGGAGCAGGACTCGAAGCAGCTCAAGTCGGCGAAGCGGCATCTCCTCTTCGACCGGATCATCGAGGAGGTCGAGCTGCCGTTCCCGGTTGGCACCGCCTCGACCGACTCCGAGACCGGCGAAACGCTGCCGGCGGTCAAGGACTCGCAGACCCGCTCGTACGTCAAGAAGGCGTGCGAATCGATCTACAAGGACCTGGTGCGGCAGAAGATCGCCGTCGACAAGCGCCGGCCGGACGGCCGGGCTACCGACGAGATCCGCGCGATCGAGGTCGAGGTCGGCATCAGCCCGCGCGCACACGGCTCCGGCCTGTTCACGCGCGGCCAGACGCAGATCCTCTCGTCGCTGACGCTCGGCACCGCGAAGGAGGGGCAGCGCATCGACGACCTCTCCCTCGAGGCGGAGCGCCGCTACATGCATCACTACAACTTCCCGCCCTACTCGGTCGGGGAGACGGGATTCATGCGAGGTCCGAAGCGGCGCGACATCGGCCACGGTGCGCTCGCGCAGCGGGCGCTCGAGGCGGTCATCCCAAGTCCCGAGGAGTTCCCGTACACGATCCGCATCGTCTCGGAGACGCTCGAGTCGAACGG
>DAIMGZ010000048.1:0-13181 GCA_036723535.1 Gaiellaceae bacterium | reverse complement strand
CTAGCCATGCGGCTTCGCCATGCGGCGGTAGTCCAGCGCCTCGTCGAGGACAGACTCCTCGACGCCCTTCTCACGCGCGACCTCGCGCAGCGAGCGGCCGGAGGCGGCGGCCTCCTGCACGATCTCGGTGGCGCGGTCGTAGCCGATGAACGGGTTGAGCGCCGTGGCGGCGGAAAGGGTCAGCTCGGCATAACGCTCGCAGTTCTCGCGGTTCGCCTCGATCCCGTCCACGCACTTCTCGGCGAAGAGCCGGCAGGCGCTCGCAAGCAGCTTCACGGAATCGAGGATGTTCCGCGCCAGCAGCGGGACGAAGACGTTGAGCTCGAAGTGCCCCTGCATGCCTCCGACCGTGATCGCGGCGTCGTTGCCGATCACCTGCGCGGCAACCTGGGTCACGACCTCCGGCATCACCGGGTTCACCTTGCCGGGCATGATCGAGCTCCCTTTCTGGAGCTCCGGCAGCGCGATCTCGGCGAGACCGGCGCGCGGACCAGAGCCGAGGAAGCGGATGTCGTTCGCGACCTTCGTCAGCGACACCGCGACCGTCTTCAGCGCGCCCGACGCCTCGACGATCCCGTCGCGCGCGGCCTGCGCCTCGAACGGATCGGCCGGCGGCGAGATCTCGAGCCCGGTCTCGCGCGCAAGCACCTCGCGTACGCGCGCCGCGAACTCCGGATGCGTGTTGAGGCCCGTCCCGGTCGCAGTGCCCCCGAGCGGGATCTGGCCGAGCCGCGGCAACACGTCACGGACGCGTGCGATGCCCTGCCGCACCTGGGCGGCGTAGCCTGCGAACTCCTGGCCGAGCGTGACCGGCACTGCGTCCATCCAGTGCGTCCGCCCGGACTTGACCACGTCGTCGAACTCCTGTGCCTTCGTCTCGAGGGAAGCGGCGAGGCGCTCCATCGCCGGCAGCAGGTCGTTCACGATCTCGTCGAG
The DNA here is from genome assembly GCA_036723535.1 of Gaiellaceae bacterium. Classification (GTDB taxonomy): domain Bacteria; phylum Actinomycetota; class Thermoleophilia; order Gaiellales; family Gaiellaceae; genus Palsa-739. The sequence goes on along the minus strand of DAIMGZ010000048.1, from coordinate 12,245 downwards.
AGCCGCGAGGTGAACCGCGGACGGGAAGACGTCGTTCGACGACTGGCCCATGTTGACGTCGTCGTTCGGGTGGACGCCCTCTCCCGCGAGCGTCGCGATCACCTCGTTCGCGTTCATGTTCGACGAGGTGCCGGAGCCGGTCTGGAAGACGTCGATGGGGAACTGGTCGTCCAGCTCGCCCTCGCCGATCCGGGCTGCGGCGGCCGAGATCCGCTCCGCCTTGTCCTCGTCGAGCAGGCCGAGCTCGGCGTTGACGCGCGCCGCAGCGCCCTTGATCCGCCCGAGCCAGCGCGCGACGGGCGCGGGGATCGGCTCGCCGGAGACCGGGAAGTTCGCGACGGCTTTCGCGGTCTCACCTCCCCAGAGCTCTTGGCGCTCCTCGGCCTTCGCCATCGAGGCGAGTGTAGGCAAGTGCAGACGAGCGCCGCTGCGGAACTACGCGACCGAGGGGAGCCGGCGCTCGTCGCGCCGGCGCTCGCGCGGTGCACGGCGGTCGGCCCCGGTCAGCTCCAGCACCGGTGCCCAACCGAGGTAGCCGCACTCCGGGCACTCGGGGGACTCGAAGTGCTTGAACCGGTCGCGCCGGGCGACACGGGTCGTGCGGCAGTTGAGGCACTCGACGACGAGGGACTCCATGCCCGGTCCATCGGCGTCCAGCCTCGAGCCGATGTCCCCCGATCGGGGGCTACTAGACCAAACGGTTCGCGACCTGTTCCGCAGCCGCAAGCAGTTCGTCCCACGAGCACAGCTTGACGCGCGGGCGGCCGGCCTTCTCGCCGGCGGCGCGCTCGGCCTCGTCGATGGCCGTCCAGCCTGCGTACTCGACGACGCGAACGCCGCGCTCGGCGAGCAACGCGTCGACGGCGGCGGCGCTCGCGTCCGGCTTCGACTCCAGCCGGCCGGCCGCGGCGTCCTCGAGCAGGAGCTCAACCGTCTCGGTCGCGTCCTTCTTGTTCGTGCCGATCACGCCGGTCGGCCCGCGCTTGATCCAGCCCGCGCAGTAGACGCCCGGCTCCACCCGTCCGCCTTCGTTCGGGATCGTCCCGCTCGCGCCATCGAAGATCACGCCGGGAAGCTCCACGCCGTGATAGCCCACGCTGCGAAAGACGAGCCCGCACGCGAGCGTCTCGTGCTCCTCCGTCGGCACCGCCCGCTCGTTCGCGTCGAGCTCGTTGCGGACGAGCTCGATCCCCTCGACCTGCTCCTCGCCGAGGATCGCCACGGGCGACCGGAAGAAGCGGAAGACGACGCGCCTCGGCCTGCCCTCCGGCTCGCGGCCGGCGAAGTCCTGGAGGACCGCGAGATTGCGCTCGGCGTTCGTGGTCTTGGGCTCCGCGCCTTCGAGGTCGGCCGGATCGACGAAAACGTCGGCGCCGGCGAGCTCCCCCATCTCCTGCAGCTCGGGCGTCGTGAACGCGGCCTGGGCCGGCCCGCGCCGCCCGACGACGACGATCTCCCGGATCGCGGAGCCCGCGATGGCGGCGATCGAGGGGTCCGTTGCGTCCGTCGGCGCGAGCTCCTCGTGCGTGAGCGCGAGCATCCGCGCCACGTCGAGCGCCACGTTCCCGTTCCCGATCACGACCGCCCGCTCGACCGAGAGATCGAACTCGAGCTGCTGGAAGTCGGGGTGGCCGTTGTACCAGGCGACGAGCTCGGTGGCCGCCCAGGAGCCGGGCAGGTCCTCGCCGGGAATGCCGAGCTGCCGGTCGGTCTGCGCGCCTACCGCATAGATCACCGCGTCGTAGAGCCGCACGAGGTCGGCGTGATGGATGTCGCGACCGAGCTCGACGTTGCCGAGGAAGCGGAAGCCCGGCTGCTCGGCGATCCGCTCGAAGGCGCGCGAGACCGACTTCAGCTTCGGATGGTCCGGCGCAACTCCGAGCCGGACGAGCCCCCACGGCGTCGGCAGCCGCTCGATCATGTCGACCTCGGCGGGCGGGTCGGCGGAGAGCAGCGCAGCGGCGGCGTAGAAGCCCGCCGGTCCCGATCCAACGACGGCAACGCGCATGACTGCGCCGATGCTAGTCGTGCTTTCCGGGATACCGGTCTTCGAGCGTGAGCATCACGCGACGGAGGAGCCCGTTGAGCTGCTCCTTCTCGCCGTCGGTCAACGCCTCCGCGAGCAGCGCCTCCTTCTGGGCCTGGATTCCCATCGTCTGCTCGTGCTTCTTTCGCCCCTTGTCCGTCAGCTCGACGAGCACGCTCCGCCGGTCGACCGGATCGCGCAGGCGACGAACGAGGCCCTCCTTCTCGAGCGCGTCGAGCCGGCTCGTCATGGCGCCGCTCGTCAGGTCCGCGCGACGCGCGAGCTCGCCGGCCTTGCGACGGTACGGCTTGCCCGACCAGCGCAGCGCCGTGAGCACGTGCCAATCGCTGACCGTGAGGTCGAGCTGATCGAGCGTCTCGTCGTGCATCCACTTGATGCGCCGGTTGATGCCGCCGATGCGGTCGACGATCCCCTCGACCGTCAGGTCGAGATCGGCCGGCAGGTCGGCGCCGATCTCCTCGAGGAAACTGTCGACGTGGTCCCGCTCGCCGGGTTTCCTCGCTCTGGGCACGTGCGAAGTGTTCACGAAATTTCTCTTGACGTCAAGATACCTCGATGATAGTCTCTTGTTATCAAGATACTTTAAATCAAGGAGGAGGCCCGCCACGTACCCGTCAGACCCGCATTTCGCCCAGCTCGTCCACGAGGATCGCACGGCGCAGCTTCGCGCCGCAGCGGTCCACACTCGACCTTCGAGGAGGCCGCAATGGCAAGCACAGAGACTTCGTACCGCGTTCTTTCGCTTCCCCAGGAGGGCCGCGAGGGTGACGGCGACCGGGTGTTCATCCGCCTCCGCCGCACGCTCGACATAGGCGCCTTCGGCGCCGGGGCGATGTACCAGGCGAAGGCCGGCGAGGAAGTCGTCCCCGAGCACGACGAGCTCGGCCCGGGGGCCGACGGGCAGGAGGAGCTGTACGCCGTCGTCCAGGGAAACGCGACGTTCACGCTCGACGGCGAGGAGATCGAGGCGCCGCACGGCACGGTCGTCTTCGTCGGCCCGAGCACGATGCGCAAGGCGGTTGCGACGAGCGACGAGACGATCGTGCTCGCCGTCGGCGGCCGGCGCGGGGAGGCCTACCGCCTGCCGCCGGGCGCGGAGCTGTTCGACTTCTTCGAGCACTACAACGAGCAGGACTACGAGGGCGCGCTCGCTGCCTGCCACGTGGCGCTCGAGAAGTTCCCCGGGAACGCGCTGATCCTCTACAACATCGCCTGCATGCAGAGCATGCTCGGGCGGCACGACGAGTCACTCGACACGCTCCGCACCGCTGTCGGGAGTTGGCCGAAGTTCAAGGAGAACGCGCAGAAGGACGACGACTTCGCGTCGCTCCGCGAGGATCCGCGGTTTGTCGAGCTAGTTGGGTGACACCAGCAGCGCTTAGTGGGCGCAGCCGGATCCGCAGCCGGCTGCGTCTGCGTCCTCGGGCGCTTCGCCCTCGGCCACCTGGAACGAGTGGCCGCAACCGCACGACGAGACCGCGTTCGGGTTCTCGATCTTGAACCCCGACTCCTGGATCGTCTCGAGGTAGTCGACCTGCGTGCCCAGCAGGTACGGCGCGCTGAAGGGATCGACGACGACTGTGACGCCCTCGTACTCGAACGCGTGGTCGCCCTCCTGGGCGCCGCGATCGAAACCGAGCCCGTACTGGAAGCCCGAGCAGCCGCCACCCTCGATCGCGACGCGCAGCACCGAGACGTCCTCCTCGGTTGCCATCAGGTCGCGGATCTTCGCCGCCGCCGCCGGCGTCAGCGAGACGATGCTCTCGGTGCGCTCCTGGATCTCCATTCGCCTCGCATCGTAGCAACAAGCCTCCCGCTCACCCCCTTGCGCGGACGCGACGAAGGCCGGACTTTGTAACAGCCGTGGCACGCACGGCTACGGCGTTTCGCTACCCGCAAGTGCAGCCCCGGCGACATTGATAACGTCACCGATTCGGTGAGTGCTTCGAGCGTCCGAGGGGGTAAGGAGACGGCGGCGTAGATGCTCCACAGCTGGCTCCCATTTCTGATCTACGGCGTGCTCGCGCTCGTGATCCCGGGCTCGATGATGTGGATGTCGTTCGTGTTCGCGCAGCGGCCCGCGGCTCGCACGCGGGCACGGAAGGTCCCGTTCGAGTCGGGCGTCTCGACCGGGCCCCTGCCGCGCCAGCGGTTCAGCGTCAGCTTCTACCTCACGGCGATGCTCTTCATCGTCTTCGACATCGAGATCGTGTTCCTGTATCCGCTCGCGGTGATCCTCCATGAGCTCGCCTGGTTCGGCTTCCTCGAGTTCCTGTTCTTCATCGTGATTCTCGTAATCGCCTACGTCTACATCTGGCGAAAGGGTGCGCTCGATTGGCAATAGAGGACGGCAAGAAGCTGCGCGACTACGGGCTCCAGTCCGAGCGGCTGCTCTGGCCGACGAAGGGCCCGGGAGTGTTCGAGCAGGAAGTCGCGGCAATGGAGCAGGCCGTCGGTCTCACGACGCTCGAGAAGGCGATCGCCTGGGCGCAGACGAAGTCGATGTGGCCCGACACGTTCGGGCTCGCCTGCTGCGCGATCGAGATGATGTCGATCGTCTCCGCGCGCTACGACATCGCGCGCTTCGGGATGGAGGCTTTCCGCTCCTCACCGCGCCAGGCCGACCTGCTGATCGTCTCGGGCCGGGTCGCGCACAAGATGGCGCAGCCGCTGCGCCAGATCTACGACCAGATGCTCGAGCCGAAGTGGGTGATCGCGATGGGCGCCTGCGCGAGCTCCGGCGGGATGTTCAACAACTACACGATCCTCCAGGGCGTCGACCGGATCGTCCCGGTCGACATCTACATCCCGTTCTGCCCGCCGCGGCCGGAAGCGCTGATGGAGGGGATCATCCGCCTGCACGAGGCGCACCTCGCCGGGATCCCGCCGGCGTACGAGCGGGTCGGGGTGGCCACATGAGCTTGCTCATGTGGCCACCGGGGAGGGGGACTCGGGGGAACCAAGAGGTTCCCCCTTGCACCGCGTCGCGCCTTTGGTGCGGCGCGGTGGGAAGGACAGTCGCAACGTGAGCGACTGGCCGCGGATGCCGGGGTACGTCTCGCATCGGGACGGGCCGGAGATGCCGACGGTGACGATCGAGACGGGTCGGATCCGCGAGGCATGCGAGCACGCGCGCGACGAGCTCGGCTTCGACATGTGCGTCGACCTCGTCGCGACCGACTACCTCGGTTGGGGAGAGAACGGCGTCTCCGGCTACATCGGCACCTCGAGCGGACGCGACCTCATGCACCCGATGACGCAGGGGCTCCAGGCGCTGCCCGAGCTCAAGCCGAAGCGGTTCTCGCTCAGCTACCACCTGCTTGCGCTGCGGCAGGGCGCGCCGCGCGCGCGGCTCCAGTGCTGGGTCGACGAGGGGGAGCGCGTGCCGAGCGTCATCTCGGTCTGGCCGACCTGCGACTGGCACGAGCGCGAGCAATTCGACCTGATGGGGATCGTCTTCGACGGCCACCCGAACCTCTCCCGGCTCCTGATGCCGGAGGACTGGGAGGGCCACCCTCTGCGCAAGGACTACCCGATCGGCGGCGAGCCCGTCCGCTTCACGGACGAGGAATGAGCGTTAGCGCACCTCCCTCAACCCGCCGCCGCTGGCCCGTCGTCGCCGACGCGCAGTACGAGGGCTCGCGGATCCCGCCGCGCGTCCCGACCGTCCTTGACGTCCCCGAGGACCTGCGCTCCAGCGAGGATGTCCTCCAGGTCAACTTCGGCCCGAACCATCCGTCGACCCACGGCGTCCTGCGCCTGATCGTCGACCTGCACGGCGAGGAGGTCGTCGGCGTCTCGGCCGTGATCGGCTACCTCCACACGGGCTTCGAGAAGTCGATGGAGTCGAAGACGTACTGGAAGTGCGTCACCTTCCCGGCGCGGATCGACTACGTCGGCTACCAGAACAACGAGCTCGTGTTCGTGCTCGCCGTCGAGCAGCTGCTCGAGCTCGAGGTGCCGGCGAAGGCGACGTGGATGCGGATGCTCCTCTGCGAGCTCAACCGGATCCATTCGCACCTCGTCTACCTCGGCACCTCCGCGCTCGAGCTCGGGGCGATCTCGATGTTCTGGTACTGCTTCCGCGAGCGGGAGACGATCCTCGACCTGTTCGAGCTCGTCACAGGCCAGCGGATGCACACCCGCTATTTCCAGGTCGGCGGGCTCGCGGAGGACATCCCCTCTGGCTTCTTCCCGGAGTGCCGGAAGTTCGTCGAGTGGATGCCTCGCGCGCTCGACGATTACCGCGGCATCCTCGACCGGAACCAGATCTGGCTCGAGCGGACGCGCGGGATCGGCGTCCTCTCCGCGCAGGACGCGATCGCGCTCGGGCAGACGGGCCCGATCCTGCGCGCCTCGGGCGTCGATTGGGACCTCCGCCGCGACCAGCCATACCTCCACTACGAGCAGGTCGACTTCCGCGTGCCGGTCTACCCCAACGGCGACGTCTACGCCCGTTACCGCGTCCGCATGGAGGAGATGGCGGAGTCGACGAACATCGTCCGCCAGTGCCTCGACAAGCTCGAGCGAATGGAAGGGATGCCGTGGATCGCCGACGACCGCAAAGTCGTGCTGCCGCCGCGCGAGGAGCTCCAGACGTCGATGGAGTCACTCATCCACCACTTCAAGATCGTCACCGAGGGGTTCCGCGTGCCCGAGGGCGAGATCTACGTCGCGGTCGAGTCGCCACGCGGCGAGTTGGGCTGCTACCTCGTCTCGGACGGCGGCCCGAAGCCTTGGCGCGTCCATTTCCGCGCGCCGTCGTTCGTCGCGCTCGAGGCGACGGCGACCTGCCTCGAGCACGCGATGGTCGCCGACCTGATCGCCGTCGTCGGCTCCCTCGACGCCGTGATGGGAGATACGGACCGGTGACGGCCTTCTACGACGAGGTACAGGAGCTGCGGGCGCGCTATCCCGAGGGATCGCGGTCGGCCGTGTTGCCGGCGCTACGGCTCGCGCAGGAACGGCACGGCTGGCTTTCGCGCGAGGCGATCGAGGAGACCGCCGAGGCGCTCGAGGTCACGCCGGCCTTCTGCTACTCGATCGCGAGCTTCTACGACATGCTCCATCTCCAGCCCGTCGGGCGGCACACGATCGACGTCTGCACAAACCTCCCGTGCGCGCTCTGCGGGGCGCAGCGCGTCGTCGACGCCTTCGAGTCGGCGCTCGGCATCCGCGCCGGCGAGACGACGCCCGACGGCGAGATCACCCTCCGCGCCGTCGAGTGCCTCGGCGGCTGCGGCTACGCGACCGTCGTCGCCGTCGACGACCGTTACCGCCAGCACGTCAAGCCCGAGACGGTCCCGGCGATCCTCGGGGAACTCGATGGCTGAACACAAAGTCCTGCTGGCGGGGGCGGACGAGCGCGACCTGACGCAGCTCGCCGAGTACCGCGCAATCGGCGGTTACCGCAGCGTCGAGAAGGCGCGCAAGATGACGTCAGACGCGCTGATCGACGAGCTCCAGAAGGCGACCCTGCGCGGCCGCGGCGGGGCCGGATTCCCGATGGGGCGGAAGGCGTCGCTCATCGACCGGAAGAGCCCGAAGCCGAAGTACCTCGTCGTCAACGCCGACGAGTCGGAGCCGGGCGCGTTCAAGGACCGCGAGGTGATGGCGCGCGTGCCGCACCGCCTGATCGAGGGCTGCCTCATCGCGGCACACGCGATCGAATCGCGCGACGTCTTCATCTACATCCGCGGCGAGTACCTCGCGGAGTACGAGATCCTCGCCGGCGCGGTCGAGGAAGCGCGCGAGGCAGGGATCTTCGGGGACGTCCAGATCACCGTGCACCGTGGCGCCGGCGCCTACATCTGCGGCGAGGAGACCGCGCTGCTCGAGTCGCTCGAGGGCAAGCGCGGCCAGCCGCGGCCGCGGCCGCCATTCCCGCCGATCCAGGGCCTCTACATGGCGCCGACGCAGATCAACAACGTCTGCACGATCGCGACGGTGCCGGCGATCCTGGAGATGGGCGCCGAGGAGTTCGCGAAGACCGGCGTACCGAGCTCGCCGGGCACCGCGATCTTCTCCGTCTCGGGCAACGTCGTGCGTCCGGGCAACTACGAGCTCGACCTCGGGACGCCGATGCGCGAGCTGATCTACGAGCACGCAGGGGGCATCGCCGGCGGCCGCGAGCTGAAGGCCGTGATCCCGGGCGGCTCCTCGGTGCCGGCGCTGACGCCCGACCAGATCGACGTTCCGCTCGACTACGACTCGCTCGGCGCGATCGGGACGTTCTTCGGCGCGGCCTCCCTCATCGTCGTCGACGACCGCTGCTGCATGGTGCAGCTCGCCATCCGCTCGACGAAGTTCTACATGCACGAGTCGTGCGGGAAGTGCACGCCGTGCCGCGTCGGGACGCGCTGGATGGCGCAGATCCTCGAGTCGATCGAGAACGGCACCGCGACCCTCGCCGACCTCGAGCTGCTCGACTCGGTCGGCGACAACATCCTCGGCAAGGTGCTCTGCGCGCTCGGCGAGTTCGCCGTCTATCCCGTCGCGAGCTTCCTCGACAAGTGGCGCGACGAGTTCGTCGCGCACGTCGAGCAGGGCGGCTGCCCGTTCGACGGCTCGTCGTCGCTCGAGGGGATTCTCGCCCCGTCCGACCAGCACGCGCACGCGCCCGCCGGCCAGGAGGCCTTGGTGTGAGCGCCGAGCTGGTCAAAGTCACGATCGACGAGCGGGACGTCCACGTTCCGAAGGGGACGGGCATCGTCGAGACGGCACTCGCCGCCGGCGTCGAGATCCCCGTCTTCTGCTACGAGCCGCGCCTCGGCGCGCCGGTCGGCGCCTGCCGGATGTGCCTCGTCGAGGTCGAGGGGATGCCGAAGCTCCAGACCGGCTGCACGCTCACGGCGCAGGACGGGATGGTCGTCAAGACCGCGCGCACCTCCGAGAAGGCGGCGCAGGGCCAGAACGCGACGCTCGAGTTCATCCTCGTCAACCACCCGCTCGACTGCCCGGTCTGCGACAAGGGCGGCGAGTGCCCGCTGCAGGACCTCACGTTCCGCTACGGGCCCGGCAACACGCGGATGAGCTTCGAGAAGCTCACCTTCGAGAAGCCGATCCCCATCTCGCCGACGATCGCGCTCGACCGTGAGCGCTGCATCCTCTGCTACCGCTGCACCCGTTTCAGCGAGGGCGTCTCGGAGGACGGGCAGCTCGTCGCCGCCAGCCGCGGGGCCATGTCGGTGATCACGACCTTCGAGGACCTGCCCTACACGGGCGCCTTCACCGGCAACGTGACGGAGCTTTGCCCGGTCGGAGCGCTCTTGCCGACGCAGTACCGCTTCGAGGGACGGCCGTGGGAGATCGTCGACGTGCCGACCGTGTGCGGCCTCTGTGCCGTCGGCTGCAACATCCACGCGACGGTGCGCGAGGGGAAGGTCAAGCGGATCCTCTCCCGCAACCACCCCGAGATCGACGAAGGCTGGGTCTGCGACAAGGGCCGTTTCGCCTACACGCACCTGCGCGCCGAGGACCGGCTAGCGCAGCCCCTGCAACGCCTGCGGCGGCACGGGCTCGAGCCGGTTTCGTGGGAGCAGGCGATCGACGAGGCCGAGCGGCTCCTGCGCGGCGCACGCGGGCGCATCGTCACCGTGCTCTCGGGCTCCGAGACGGTCGAGCAGGCGTATGCGCTCGGGAAGCTGCTGCGCAGCGGGCTCGACTCGCACCAGGCGATGCTGCCGGAAGAAGTCACGGGCGGGCTCGACGCCTACCGGCTGCCGCTGTCGGCGATCCGCGACGCCGACGTCGTCGTCGTGCTCGGCGACATCCCGGTCGTCGAGCGCGCGCCGGTCGTCGACCTCTGGATCAAGGCCGCGCGCCGCAACGGCGCCCGGATCCTGAACGACGCCGCCGACCCGGCCGTCGCCGAGGCGGAGCGGATCGTCCTCGTCTGGTGCGGCCCCGGCGGGCGCGGCGGCACCACGGTCGCGAAGCTCGCCGAGAAGCTCGGCCTCGCCGGCCGCGAGGGCTGCGGCGCCTTCAACCTCCCCGAGACTCCGAACGGTCGCGGAGTTGCCGACGCCTGGGCCGCCTGCTGCGACGAGGAGAGCGAGGAGGCGGACTCGCTCGGCCTGCTCGTCGTGTCGGGCGACGAGGCTGCCGCCGACGAGAACGTCCGCGCGCTCGCCGAGCAGGCGGAGGCGACGATCGTCATCTCGATGTACGGAGGGCTCGCCGCCGGCTGGGCAGACCTCGTCCTGCCGGGCACGAGCTACCTCGAGCGCGAAGGCACTTTCGTCAACCTCGAGGGCCGGCTGCAGCGGCTGCGCCGGACGGTGACGCCGCCGTGCCCCGACGAGCTCGAGTGGATCTCCGAGCTTGCGGCGCGGTTCGACGTCGACGTGGCGCCGAACGCGGCCGCCGTCTTCGCCGAGGTCTCCGAGCGCGTCTACGGCGGGCTCGCGTTCGGCGAGGTCGGCGAACGGGCGCCGCTGCGCGTCTATCCGGAGGCGCCAGGGCGCGTCGCCCGCCCAGCGCTGCCGGAGCCGCGTGCGAGTGTGCGCCGGGGCGAGGTCCGGCTCGTTGCCTACAAACCGCTCTTCTCCGGGGCCGCCGTCGAGCGCGTGGCCGAGCTCCAGTTCCAGCGGCCGCAGCCGGAGCTAGAGCTCTCGGCCGAGGATGCGCGACGGCGCAAGATCGCGACCGGCGACCTCGTCACCGTCGGCTCGAGCGGCAGTGCGATCACGCTGCCCGCGCGCGTCAACCGGCACCTGCGGCGTGGCGTCGCGCGCGTCGCGCTCGAGCACGCAAGCGGCTTGCAGGGCGTCGTTGCGCTCACGAAGGCTGAGACGGAGGTGCCGGCGTGACGCCTCAGGAGCCCTGGTGGATCGCGATCATCGAGGCGGTCGTCATCGTCAACATCGTCCTCGGCCTCTTCGCCTACCTGACGCTGATCGAGCGCAAGCTGATGGGCCGGATGCAGCTCCGCTACGGCCCGAACCGCGCCGGCCCCTTCGGCCTCCTCCAGCCCATCGCCGACCTAGTCAAGCTCGTCCGCAAGGAGGCGTTCTCGCCGGCCGCCGCGATCGACCTGCCGTACATCCTCGCGCCGGTCGTCTCCGCCTTCACCGCGATCGCGGCCTTCGCGTTCATCCCGTGGGGGCCCGGCTGGACGGTGCACGGCTGGCGGATCAACGGCGAGATCGCGAACGTCTCGATCGGCCTGATCGCGATCTTCGCGCTCGGTTCGATCGGGATCTACGGCTTCATCGTCGGCGGCTGGGCGTCCGAGTCGAAGTACTCGATCCTCGGCTCGATGCGCACGTGCGCGCAGCTCGTCTCCTACGAGGTCTCGCTCGCGCTCAGCGTCCTCGGCGTCGTCATCCTCGGCCGCTCGCTCAACCTGCCCGAAATCGTCGCCCGCCAGGGCTCGTTCCTGCCCTATGCGGCCCCGGAGTTCATCGGGCTACTCGTCTTCTTCTTCGGCGGGATCGCGGAGACGAGCCGCGCTCCCTTCGACCTGCCGGAGGCGGAGCAGGAGCTCGTCGCCGGCTACCACACCGAGTACTCCGGCATGCGCTGGGGCCTGTTCCAGATGGCCGAGTACATCAACATGATCACGCTCTCCGGCCTGATGGTGACCCTGTTCTTCGCGGGCTGGCACGGGCCTTGGCACATCGGGCCGATCTGGTTCCTGCTCAAGCTGATGGGCGTCCTCTTCGTCTTCATCTGGCTGCGGACGACGCTGCCGCGGCTCCGCTACGACCAGCTGATGCGCTTCGGCTGGAAGATCCTGCTGCCGGTCGCGACGGTCAACGCCGTCGTGACCGCGGCCCTGGTGGTGGCGTTCGGATGAGCCCCCAGCCCGTCGAGACGCTGAAGGGCTTCGGGGTCACCTTCAAGCAGATCTTCAAGAAGCCGATCACGCAGCAGTACCCCGAGTACAAGCGGCCGGTTTATCCGCGCTTCCGCGGGCGACACCGGCTCTGGCGGCACGAGAACGGGCTAGAGAAGTGCGTCGGGTGCTCGTTGTGCGCGGCCGCATGTCCGGCCGACTGCATCCGCGTCGTCGCCGCCGAGAACACGCCCGACAACCGCGTTTCGGCCGGCGAGCGCTACGCGCGGATCTACGAGATCAACCTCAGCCGTTGCATCTTCTGCGGCTACTGCGAGCTCGCCTGCCCGTTCGACGCGATCACGCTCGGCAACGAGTTCGAGATCTCCGAGCACAACCGCGACGACCAGATCTACACGA
>DAIMGZ010000047.1:0-13417 GCA_036723535.1 Gaiellaceae bacterium | reverse complement strand
GCCGCTGCACGAGCTGCATGCACATGTTGTCCACGATCCGGTCGTCGAACTCGACATCGGTGTTCTCGGCGGCGACCTCACGCGCGACGCGCAGCCAGAGCCCGTCCGTGAACTTCATGATGTTCGCCTTGTGGACGGCCGTCACCTTGCGGCGGCCGTTCCGGCGCGCGTAGTCGAAGGCGAACTCGAAGATGCGCCGCGTGCCGGTGACGGAGATCGGCTTGATGGAGATGCCCGCGTCGCGGTGGCGAAGCCGGCCACCGTGCGCCTCGATCCACTCGATCAGCTCGGCGGCCTCCGGCGTCCCCTGCTCGTACTCGATGCCGGCGTAGAGGTCCTCCGTGTTCTCGCGCACGATGATCAGGTCGACGTCGTCGAAGCGGCTGCGGACGCCGGCGTAGCTCCTGCACGGCCGCACCTGCGCGTAGAGGTCGAGCTCCTTGCGGAGCGCGACGTTGACCGAGCGGAAGCCCCCGCCGACCGGGGTCGTGATCGGCCCCTTCAGCGCGACGCCGGTCTCGCGGATCGCGTCGAGCACCTCGGGCGGCAGCGGGTTGCCGCCGTGGCGCTCCATCACGTCCGCGCCGGCCTCGCGCACCTCCCACTCGAGCTCGGCTCCGGTTGCCTCGAGAACGCGCCGCGTCGCCTCTGTCAGCTCGGGCCCCGTGCCGTCGCCGGGGATGAGGACGACTTTGTGCGCCATTAGTGTGCCGTCCGGTGGGCAGCGTCCCGATCCTGGCGAGCGAAAGGCAAGCCAGGCAAGGACGCAGGGAGTCCGAATACGCGAACGTATTCGGGCGACCGAAGACGCTGCATGGCGCAGCCTTGCAGCCGCCAGGGCGGGGCGCTGTTCGCCGGACGGTGCACTTCTAGCGAGCGTAGCTGAGCGGTTTCGATGGGCGCGCCGTTACGCTCCTGCGGTGACTCTGGCCGAGGCAGCGGCGCGCGCCGACGAGCTCGCGGAGAGCGGGGGCGCCCAGGAGCTCGCGGCGCTGCGGGGCGAGTGGGACGACGAGCTCGAGGCAGCGGCGCGCAGCTCCGACTTCCGCGAGCGGGCGCTCGCGTTCCGCGCCATCGGCCTGTTCCGCTGGCGCGCGAAGGAGGAGCTGCTGCGGCGTGGTCTCGACGACGGGAGCCCGGCGGCCAGGGGCTCCGCGCTCCTCTCGCTCGAGCTCCTCTCTCGCGACCACCCGAGCACCGTCAATTCCGTCCGGCCGCTCCTGCACAAGGTGCTCGCCGACGGCGACGAGAACTCGGCGGTGCGCCGGCTCGCGGTGATGGCGCTGAGGAACGGCTCGCCGCAGCGCGACACGATCGTGCTGCTCGAAGGGCTTTCCGTCGACGACGGCGCAGACGGCGACCTGCGCCGGGCAGCCGGCAGCGTGGTGCAGGGCCTGAAGCGGAAGGCTGAGGCGCAGCGCTAGCTCGCGCAAGTGGTGCAGACGCGAGCCTGAATCTCCCTGCCGCACGAGGGGCAGATACGCCGACGCCGGCGGCGCTCGAGAGCGTTCTTCTGGAGGCCCGCGCCGATCATCAGCCAGGCGGCCCCGAGGGTGCTGACCGCGGCGATTGCGACGTGCGGATCCAGGTGCATTGCCTACTTCCTGGTCGGCGTTGCGTGCTTCCGGCGCGCATGGGGGTGCGCCTGGAAATACAACTCGCGCCGTCTGCGATCGGATACGTGGGTGTACAGCTCTGTCGTCGCGAGATCTGCATGCCCGAGCATCTCCTGGACGGCGCGCAGGTCGGCGCCGCCCTCGAGCAGATGAGTGGCGAACGAGTGGCGCAGAAGGTGCGGATGGATGCGCTCGGGCTCGAGCCCGGCCTTCGCGGCCAGGCGCCGGAGGATGAGAAAGGCGCCGGCGCGCGTGAGCGGGCCGCCGTTCGCGTTGAGGAACAGCTCCGACCGGTTGCGCCGTTCGAGGTACGGGCGACCGCGGGCGAGATAGCGGCGGACGGCGTCCGCTGCCTCCCGTCCGATCGGGACGACGCGCTCCTTGCTCCCCTTGCCGAGGCAGCGCACGAGCCGGTTCTCGAGATCGACCGACTGACGGTCGAGGCCGACTGTTTCGCTCACGCGCAGTCCGCCTCCGTAGAGGAGCTCGCCGAGGGCGCGGTCGCGGAGGGCTCGGGGCGTCGTACCGGCGGCCGCGTCGAGGAGGCGCTCGACCTCGGCAGGCGAGAGCGTGCGCGGCAGCGTCCGGCGGCGCTTCGGGAGCTCGACGTTCGCAGCGGGATTGTCCGTGCGCGTTCCGAGGAGCACCTGGTGGCGGAAGAAGGAACGGACGGCGGCGAGTCTCCGCGCGACCGTCGTTGGCGCGAGGCCGTCCGCGCGGAGCTGCGCGACGTACGCTGCGAGCTCGTCGGCGCTTACGTCCGCGGGCGAGCGGCCGAGCCAGCCGGTCAAGTGGGTGAGGTCACGTCGGTACGCCTCGACGGTGCGGGGCGCGAGCCGCGCAGCCGCGAGGGCGAGGAAGCCCTCGACGGCGGGATCGGACTCCTGCGGCTTCGACTTGGTCACGGGCCCTGACTTCGTCCCGCCCGCCGCGACGCCTGCTCGAATACGCCCGTGGAGCGCAGGCGCGTCGTCGTGCACGGCTTCGTCCAGGGTGTCGGCTTTCGCTTTGCGGTCGAGCGGGCCGCGGCCTCGCGCGGCCTCGCCGGCTGGGTGAGGAATCGTCCCGACGGAGCGGTCGAGGCGGTCTTCGAGGGCCAGCGGGAGGACGTCGAGGCGCTCGTTGCCTTCTGCCGGCAGGGCCCGCGCGGCGCCGCAGTCGAGCGCGTCGACGTCGCGGAGGAGTCACCCGAGGGCCTGGCCGGCTTCCGCGTCACCGGCTGACGGCTCCGGGGGAAGCCGGCGAAAGGGCTCGGCGCTGGCCCAGACGATCTCGCTGCGGACAAGGTCGAGATCCTCGAGCTCGTCCCGCCGAAGGCGGGCCGTGAGGCGCTCGCCGCTTCCGTCCACCAGGTCCACGCGGGCATCGGCGCCGAGGACCGCGATGCGCTCGACCTCAACCTCCACCCCCCCGTCGCCCGGCCAGCGTCTGAGCACGACCTCGTGCGGGCGCACGAGGCGCGGCCCCAGGCGAACCGCGTCTCCTACGAAGCGGAGGACGAACTCCGACGCGGGCGAGTCGTAGAGCTCGGCCGGGGCTCCGACCTGCTCGAGGCGGCCGTGGTCGAAGACCGCGATCCGGTCGGCGACCTCCATCGCCTCCTCCTGGTCGTGCGTCACGAAGACCGTCGTCACGTGCACTTCCTCGTGGAGGCGGCGCAGCCAGTCGCGCAGTTCCGCTCGCACGCGGGCGTCGAGCGCGCCGAATGGCTCGTCGAGGAGCAGGACGCGCGGCTTCGCGGCGAGCGCGCGCGCGAGAGCCATCCGCTGTCGCTGACCCCCCGAAAGCCGAGAGGGGTAGCGGTCGGCGAAGCCCTGGAGCTGCACGAGCTCGAGCAGCTCGTCGACACGCTCGCGGATCTCCTGCTTCGGCCGCTTGCGGATCGTCAATGCGAACGCCACGTTGTCGCGGACGCTCAGGTGCTTGAACGCCGCGTAGTGCTGGAAGACGAAGCCCACGTCCCGGCGCTGCGGCGCGAGCCCGGTCGCGTCCTTGCCGGAGAGCAACACTTCGCCGGAGTCCGGGCGCTCGAGGCCGGCGACGATCCGCAGCAGCGTCGACTTGCCCGAGCCGCTCGGCCCTAGGACGGCGGTGAGCGAGCCTTCGGGGATCTCGAGCGAGACGTCGTCGAGCGCGGTGAACGCGCCGAAACGCTTTGAGACGTTGCGTATCTCGATCGACATCAGACGGCTTCCTCTCGTGGCTTGATCAGGGTCATGAGGACGAGCACGGCTACGGCGAGTGCGGCCAGGACGACGGCGACCGCGTACGCCCCCGAGGTCTGGAAGATCTGGACGTAGTCCTGGACTCGCAGGGTGGCGGTCTCGGTCTTGCCCTGGATACTTCCCGAGACGACGGCCACGGCGCCGTACTCGCCGAGGCAGCGCGCGGTCGTGAGGACGACGCCGTAGATCACGGCCCAGCGGATCGACGGCAGCGTGATGCGCCAGAACCGCTGCCACCTTGTGGCGCCGAGCGTGGCGGCGGCCTGCTCCTGCTCGTTGCCGAGCTCGCGCAGTGTCGGGATCACCTCCCGGGCCACGAAGGGAACGGAGACGAAGATCGTGGCGAGCACGATCGCCGGCAAGGCGAAGAGCACCTGGATGCCGTGGCCCATGAACCAGGGGCCGAGCCAACCGGTTCGGTCGTAAAGGAGGAAGAGCGCGAGGCCGACCACGACGGGGGAGAGCGCCAGCGGCAAGTCGATGAACGCATTGAGCAGCCCTTTGCCCCGGAAACGCCGGCGCACGATGGCCAGGGCGCAGAGCACGCCGAAGACCGTGTTGAGCGGCACGGCGATGGCCGTCGCGATCAACGTGACCTCAAAGGCGTGGACGGTGAGCGGGTCGGACAGGGCCGCCCAGACAGGCTCCAGTCCGTGCTCGAACGTCCGGTAGAAGATCATTGCCAGCGGCGCAAGGAGCACGACCAGCAGGTAGCCCAAGGCGATGGCGCGCAGCCCGAGCCGCCTAAGCACGCTCGTACCTCGTCACGAAGAAGCGCAGGGCGCCGACGGCGAGGAGCAGGACGAACGAGGCGCAGAGCAGCACGACGGCGAGCGCGGCCGCGCCGGCTGAGTTCCCGCTCTCGATCTCGTTCAGGACGTACACCGAGGCGACCTGCGTGTGACCTGGGATGTTGCCGGCGATGAGGACGACCGCTCCGATCTCGCCGAGCGCCCGGGCGAGCGCGAGGACGGCGCCCGAGAGGATCCCAGGCAGCAGGTTCGGCAGGACGATCCGCCGGAACACGGCGGTCTGCCGGGCGCCGAGGGAGCGGGCCGCCTCCTCCATCTCCGTGTCCAGCTCGAGCAGCACCGGCTGCACCGTCCGGACGACGAACGGGAGCGTGACGAAACAGAGCGCGAGCACGATCGCCGTCCGCATGAACGCGACGTCGATCCCGACGGGCGAGTGAGGCCCGTACAGGGCGAGCAGCGTCAGCCCGGCGACGATCGTCGGCAGCGCGAACGGCAGGTCGATGACCGCGTTCACGAGCGACTTGCCGCGGAAGTTGTCCCGTACAAGAACCCAGGCCGTCACCGTCCCGAGCACGCCGTTGATCAACACGACGATGAAGGCCGCGCCGAACGTGAGCTTGAGCGCGTCGACCGCCAACGGATTCGAGACGGCCTGCCAGAAGGCGTGGGCGCCGCTCTGCTTCGACTCCCAGACGAGGGCGGCGATCGGCAGGACGACGATGACCGTCAGGAACGTCGAGATGATCCCGACCGAGAGGGCTGTGCTCGCGCGTCCGCCCGCGCGAGCTGCCTCACGCGGGCGGAGACGCGGTGCTCTCGCGGCGGCGCCGGCGGCCTCCATCTAGGCGCCGCCGACCACGCGCTCGATTCCGACCATCCGGCCGGTGTTCGGGTCGAACCAGACCTTGTTCGCCTTGAGCCACCCCCCGAAGAGGAGGTCGCGGATGTTGAAGGTCGGGCCGGTCTTGTATTTCTTGCGCCAGCTCGCAAGGTCGGGCCGCTTCAGGACCGACTTGACGACGGGCCGATAGCCGTTCGCCGCGAAGATCGCCTGCTGCTTCGGCGCGTGCGCGTAGGTGATGAAGGCCTTCGCCGCTGAAGGGGCGTTCTTGAGCGCGACCATCGGCAACTCGATCAGCATCGTCGGCTTGGGAACGATGAGCTTGCCCTGCTTGCCGGCGGCGAATGCGCTATACGCCTCGCTCTCGTAGGTGATGAGGACGTCGCCCTTCCCCGCGAAGAAGGTGTTCGCCGCGTTCGAACCGGACGTGTCCTGGGAGACGACGTGCTTGAAGAGCTTCGTCACGTACTGCAGCGCCTTGTGGTCGCTCATCCCGCCCTTCCGCGCTGCTCCGTAGGCGGCGAGCACGTTCCACTTCGCCGAGCCGGAGCTGAACGGGTTCGGCGTCACCACCTGGACGCCGGGCTTCACGAGGTCGCTCCAACCGTGGATGTGCTTGGGGTTGCCGGGACGTACGACGAAGGCGACGACGGAATCCGCGGCGATGCCGCCGTACGGCGCCTTGGTCCAGTTCTTGGCGACGACGCCGGCATCGGCGAGCGTGTCGATGTCGAGCCCGGTCGAGAGGAAGGCGATGCTCGCAGGCTGACCGGCGGCGATCGCCCGCGCCTGCGAGCCCGACGGCCCGTACGACTGCGAGAACGAGACGCCCTTGCCGGCGGACGTGTGACCGAAGCGCGAGATGAGCTTCTGCATGACGGGCTTCGGGGTTGAGTAGGCGACGAGGTTGACGGTCGTTCCCGCCTGGCGCGCCTGGGCGGCGCCGGCGCAGGCGAATGCCACTGGGAGGATCAGTGCGAGGAGCAAGAGTCGGCGCATCGCGCTTGGCGTCCTTTCCTTGGATTACCTACCGTCTTTCTAGGTATTTGCGATGCTGATTATTGCCATAAGCGCAACCCCGACCGCAAGTCCGAACAGAATCCGAACAGTCAGGCCTTGCGCGGCGGCCCGGCGATGTCCGCGAGCGTCGTCTGCTCGAGGACGTCACGCATCCGAGTCCGGAGCTCGAGCCAGACGTCGCGCAGGCCGCTCGCGGGGCCGTCGTACTCCAGCTCGTCCGGTCGTACGCCCCGAACCGTGGCGATCGGCCCCTCGAGCTCACGGATCACGTCGGCGATCGAGATCTCCTCCGCCGGGCGCGCGAGCTGGTAGCCGCCGTCGGCGCCGCGCTGGCTCGCGACGAGGCCGGCGCTGCGGAGCTGGGAGAGGATGCTCTCGAGGAACTTCGGCGGGATGTGCTGCGCCGAGGCGAGCTGCTCGGCGGTGGTGAGACCGGGCGGCGCCGCTGCGAGCTCCGCCATCGCCCGAAGCGCGTAGTCGACCTTCGCCGAGACCCGCATCTCCCCATTCTTCCGCGCGAGCTACGAGCGGGGGTGCGCTCGGTCGTACACCCGCCGCAGGTGCCGCGGGTCTACGTGGCTGTAGACCTGGGTCGTGGAGAGCGAGGCGTGGCCGAGCAGCTCCTGGATCGTGCGCAGGTCGGCTCCGCCGTTGAGCAGGTGCGTAGCGAAGGCGTGCCGCAGCGTGTGCGGATGCGGGACGATCCGGCGCAGGGTGCTCGTGTCGAGCCGCCGCCCGCGGGCCGAGAGAAAGAAAGCATCGCCGGCGCCGAAGGCGGAACTTCCTCGCTGGGCGCCGGCGGCTTTGCCGGCGGCGCTTCCGGCATTCGCACCGGTCGCGAGAGCCGGCCGGCCGTCCCGTAGGTAGCGGCCGAGCCAGAGCGCCGCCTCCTCGCCGAGCGGGACGACGCGTTCCTTGCCGCCCTTGCCGCGGCGGACGTGCACGAGCTCCTGCTCGAAATCGACGTCTCCGAGGTCGAGCCCCACCGCCTCGGCGCTGCGCAGCCCGGCCGAGTAGACGAGCTCGACGAGCGCGCGGTTCCGCA
This sequence comes from Gaiellaceae bacterium, assembly GCA_036723535.1. Taxonomy (GTDB): domain Bacteria; phylum Actinomycetota; class Thermoleophilia; order Gaiellales; family Gaiellaceae; genus Palsa-739. Next base: position 5,915 of record DAIMGZ010000047.1, on the reverse strand, counting down.
ACGGGATCGGGCCGTCGCCCTCGAGCGCCTCGAGCGTGCGCTCGACCTCTGCGGCGGCCGGCGCATCGGGGAGGCGGCGTCCGCGGCGCGGCGCGAGGCGGGCGTCGGGTACGCGGTCCGGCCCGAGCGCGTGCCGCAGGAAGGCGCGGACGGACGCGAGCTTCCGCCCGATGGTCGCCGGCGCCAGCTTTCGTGGCCGCCGGCCGTGACGGGGGCCGCCGAGCCACGCCACGTACTCGGCGAGCACGCGGACGTCGACTTCGTCGAGGCTCGTGCCACGTTCCTCGAGCCAGGCGCAGAACTCGTCGAGGTCGGAGCGGTAGGCGCGCCGGGTGCTGTCGCTCAGCGCCGGCGAGGCGAGGAAGCGATCGGCTGCGGTGCGAGCGTCCACACTCGCCTGTTCGACACGTCTCGGTCCCCGCCTGCGGGCCGACGGTTCTCGCGCCGACGGCGGAGCCCGGTGCGCTAGCTTCACGCCGTGATCGCGAAGCACGACGTGCTCGTCGTCGGCGCGGGCTGCGCAGGCATGCGCGCAGCGATCGAGGCCTACGACGCGGGCGCGGACGTGGCGATGATCTCGAAGATCCACCCGACGCGCTCGCACTCGGGAGCGGCCGAGGGTGGGATCAACGCCGCGCTCGGCAACGCGTCCGAGGACAACCCCGAGATCCACGCCTACGACACGGTCAAGGGCTCTGACTACCTCGGCGACCAGGACGCGATCGAGATCCTCTGCGACGAGGCGCCCGGCGACGTCTACGAGCTCGAGAACTGGGGCGCCGTCTTCTCGCGCACCGAGGACGGGCGGATCGCGCAGCGCCCGTTCGGCGCCGCGGGCGCGCCGCGCACCGCGTATGCGGCCGACATCACCGGCCACGTCCTCGTCCAGGTGCTCTACGAGCAGGTCTGCAAGCGCGACATCCTGGTCTACGAGGAGTTCTTCGCGTGGCAGCTCGTCGTCGACGAAGAGCGCTGCCAGGGCGTGATCTGCTGGGACCTCCTCCACGGCGGGCTGAAGACGATCGGCGCGAAGACGGTCATCCTCGCCACCGGCGGGGCCGGACGGCTCTACACCGGGACGACGAATGCGTACGCCTGCACGGGCGACGGGATGACGATGGCGCTGCGCGTCGGCGTGCCGCTCAAGGACATGGAGATGATGCAGTTCCATCCCACGACGCTCGCGCCGACGGGCGTGCTCATCACCGAGGGCTGCCGCGGCGAGGGCGCCTTCCTCTTGAACAAGGACGGCGAGCGGTTCCTCAAGCGCTACGCGCCGAACGCGATGGAGCTCGCCTCGCGCGACGTCATCTCGCGCGCCGAGCAGACGGAGATCGACGAGGGGCGCGGCATCGACGGCAACGTCATGCTCGACCTCCGGCATCTCGGCCCGGAGAAGATCATCGAGCGGCTGCCCGGTTCGCGCGAGCTCGCGATGACCTTCGCGGGCGTCGACCCGATCTTCGAGCCGATCCCGGTGCGGCCGGGCGCCCACTACCACATGGGCGGCGTCGAGACCGATGTTTGGGGCAAGACCGAGCTCGAGGGTCTCTACGCCGCGGGCGAGGTCGCGTGCGTCTCGGTGCACGGCGCGAACCGGCTCGGCGGCAACGCGCTCATGGAGACGATCACGTACGGCAAGCGCACCGGCCGGCACGCCGCGGAGTGGGCGCTCGCGAACACGACCGTGACCGTGCCCGAGTCGGCCGAGCGCGATGCCGAACGCGAGCTGAGTGAGTTGCTCGACCGCGAGGACGGCGAGCGGCCGTGGGCGATCCGCGACGAGCTCGCCTCGACGATGCACGAGAACTTCGGCGTCTTCCGCCGCGAGGCCCAGATGCAGCGCGAGGGCGAGATCGTGGCGGAGCTTCGCGAGCGCTACAAGCGCGTCGTGGTCGAGGACAAAGGCGAGGTCTTCAACTCAGACCTGACCCAGGCGCTCGAGCTCGGTTTCCTGCTCGAGCTCGCCGAGTGCATGATCGTCGCCGGCCTCGAGCGCAAGGAGAGCCGCGGCGCCCACGCGCGCCCGTACGACTATCCGGAACGCGACGACGAGAACTTCCTCCAGCACACGATTGTTCGCTGGGTAGACGGTGCACCGGAGCTGGAGTGGGAGCCGGTGCGGATGACGAAATGGCAGCCACAGGAGCGCACGTACTGATGGATGTAGCACTGAAGATCTGGCGCTTCGACTCGTCCACGGGGGAGCGGGCGCTGAAGGAGTACGAGATCGACGCCCCCGAGTGGGCGACGCTCCTCGACTGTCTCGACATCGTCAAGGACCGCCACGACGGCTCGCTGTCCTACCGCAAGAGCTGCCGGATGATGATCTGCGGCTCCTGCGGGATGCGGATGGACGGCGCCGCGGTGCTCGCGTGCAAGACGCGCATGTACGACATCGCCGAGGCCGGCCACGTCCCGGTGATCTCGGCGATGGGGAACCTCCCGATCGTGAAGGACCTCGTCGTCGACATGGATCCCTTCTGGGCCAAGTTCAAGGCGATGAAGCCGTGGTTGCAGCCCGGGTACGAGCGGCCGGAGGACGGGCGCGAGTACCGGATCTCGCAGGAGCGGATGAACGTCGTCCACAAGGAGTCGCTCTGCATCAACTGCGGCTGCTGCGTCTCGGAGTGCAATGCGATGGAGTCCGACCCCGAGTTCCTCGGCCCGCAGGCGCTCGCGAAGGGGATGCGCTTCGTCGGCGACCCGCGCGACGGCGCCAAGATCGAGCGGCTCGAGGAGTACAACAGCGAGCACGGGATCTGGGACTGCACGCGCTGCTACTTCTGCAACGAGCGTTGCCCGAAGGGCGTCGACCCGCGCGACGCGATCGCGAAGCTCGGTGCCGAGTCGGTCAAGGAGGGAATCGACCGGGACATGGGCGCGAAGCACGCGAAGTGGTTCGTCAAGTCGACCGAGACGACTGGCTGGCTGCGCGAGACGGAGCTCGTCCCCAAGACGCAGGGCGTCGTCTCGTCGATCAAGGAGATGAAGTTCGCGCTGAGCCTCGCCCGTCACGGCAAGGTGCCGCCGCCGTTCCCACCCCATGTGGCGCGCGACGTCGGCGAGGCGCGCAACCTGCACAAGCTCGTCCGCGAGCAGGACCGGCAAGGCGCGCTCGGCCACGTCCAGGGCGAGCGTGCGCTCCTGCACCTCGCAGAGGGGTACGACCACGCGCGCGACCCGTACGGCGAGGGCTCGTTCCCCAAGCCATACCTACCGGAGGAGGAAGCGCCAGGGTGAGCACGAGCGAGACGCCGGTGAAGAGAGTTGCCTACTACAAGGGCTGCCTTGCCGCGCTGTCGGCGAAGGAGCTCGACACGTCCACCAAGGCGCTCGCGCCGCAGGTCGGGCTCGAGTTGATCGAGCTCGAATCGGTGACGTGCTGCGGCGCCGGCGACATCCACGAGGCGGAGCCGGACTACTACCTCCACCTCAACGCACGCATCCTCGCCTACGCCGAGGCGACCGGTTGCGAGACGCTGATGACGGTCTGCAACGTCTGCACGCTCAACCTGCGCCAGGCGAACCACATCCTGCAGGGAGACTCCGCGGTGCTCGCCCGCGTGAACGAGAACCTCACGACTGTCGGCGTGCCGCCCTACTCGGGCGCTGTCGAGGTGCGGCACTTCCTCTGGGAGATCGCGGAGGGCGAGGGTTACGAGAGGCTGAAGGAGGTGGCGCACCGCGGGCTCAAGGGGTTGAAGGTGGCCCCGTTCTACGGCTGCCAGATCCTGCGCCCGTCGAAGATCCTCGGCTTCGAGGATCCCGACCGGCCGTGGTCGCTCGAGCGGATTATCGAGGCCTGTGGTGGCGAGGCGATCGACTACCCGGCGAAGATCAAGTGCTGCGGCTTCCCGATCATCCAGGCCCGCGAGGAGACGGCGCTGGGCGAGCTGATCCAGCCGGTCGAGCAGGCGCTCGAAGCGGGCGCCGACGTGATGGTGACGCCGTGCCCGCTCTGCCACCTCTCGCTCGACGCGTGGCAGCAGAAGCTCGAAGCGTCGACCGGGCGCTCGTTCAAGCTGCCGATCCTCCACCTCGCGCAGCTCGTCGGCGTCGCCGCCGGGCTCGAGGCGTCGGAGCTCAAGTTCAAGCGCCACGTCGTCGACCCGCGGCCGGCGCTCGAGCGGCTGGAAGCCTGAAGCCGAAGGCGCTCGGCGCGCTCGCCGGCGCCGGCCTCGGCTGGGGGTTGCTCGAAGCGGGCTGGGTGCGGCTGCGGGAGCTCGAGGTCGAGCTGCCCGGGCTGCCGCCGGAGCTCGACGGCCTCCGGATCACGCATCTCTCGGACTTCCACTTCGGCGTCCCGTCGCCCGGAGTCGGCGCTGCGTGGCAGGCGGCCGTCTGGGCGCGCGAACGGCGTCCGGACCTCGTCGCGATCACCGGCGATCTCCTCACGCATCCGCGCGGCGAGCGGATGCTGAGGCGGCTCGTGCGACTTCTGCCACAGCCGACGCTGGCGGTGCTCGGGAACCACGACCTCGCGCTCAGTCGCGACCCGCAAGCGCGGGCCTCGAACCTGACCGAGCTCGAGCCGGCGACACTGCTGCGGGACGAGGGCCGGCTGCTCGAGCTGCGCGGCCGCAGCGTCTGGGTAGCCGGCGTCGACCCGCGGCTCATTGTGCGCGGGCGGGAGCGGCTCGACCCGAACCGCCTCGCAGGGCCGTCCGAGGGCTCGATCGACCTCTCCATCCTGCTCTGCCACTACCCGCGCGTTCTCGACCGGCTCGAGCCTGGCCGGTTCGATCTCGTCCTCGCCGGACACATGCACGACGGCCAGATCGCCCTCCCGTACCCGGGCGGCAAGCTGCGGTTCGCGCATCTGCGCGCTCGCTACAACGCCGGGGTCTACCGGAGCGCGGCGGCGACCATGCACGTCTCCGCCGGCCTCGGCACCACGTTCGTCCCTTTCCGCTTCGCGGCGCGGCCCGAGGCGACCGAGCTCGTACTCAGAACAGCGCTACGCTGAGCCTCGTGGCCGGTCAGGCCTCCATCTCGACCGAGATCCTTGCCCGCTACGCCGCCGACGCGGCGCGGGAGGTCGAGGGAGTGCGGGACCTCGCGGACAGTCCGGTCCCGCGCCGGCACGCGGTCCGGGTATCGGGTGCGGACGGCGCGGTGCGGATAGAGCTGCACGTGGTCACGGAGTGGGGGGCGTCGATCCCGACGGTCGGCAGGCTCGTGCGGACGCGGGTGCGCGAATACCTCCGCAGCATGGCCGACGTCAGGCCCGCGGCGGTGGACGTTGTCGTCGACGCGGTGGAGCCCGAGGCATGACGACTCGGATCTCGGGCTTGACAGGTGCGACGCTCGAGACGGCGCCGACCGTCTGCCACGAGTGCATCTGGTGGCAGACCCGCAACGGGCGCAGCACCGACAAGCGCAAGTGGATCCGCGACACCGAGGACGAATGGGGCGCGTGGGGCACCGTCTACCACGACGACGACGGACGCCTGCTCGGCTCGATGCAGTACGGGCCGGCTGAGCTCTTCCCGCGCGCGCGCGAACTGCCGGCCGGGCCGGTGAGCGACGACGCCGTCCTCGTCACGTGCGCCTACCTCACCGACCCGACCCGGCCCTGGGTGATGCAATCCCTCTTCCTCACGGCAATGGGCGACGTGAGGGAGCGCGGGGCGCGCGCGCTCGAGGCGTTCGCCTACCGGTACCCGGAAGGGGAGACGAACTTCGAGCGCTTCCACGTCCACCGGACGATCTTCCCGGCCGACTTCCTGGCCGACTTCGGCTTCCTGCCCGTACGCGCGCGAGGGCGCGTCGAGCTCGCGCGGCTCGAGCTCGGCGGGCTCCAGCCGGTGGAGGAGGGAGCGCGGGAGAAGGTGCTCGCCGCCGTGCGCGAGGCGTTCATGCCCGCGCCCGCGCCGCAGCGGTCTTAGAACCGGCACCGAAATGAAGGGACC
>DAIMGZ010000046.1:0-13737 GCA_036723535.1 Gaiellaceae bacterium | reverse complement strand
CGCGTTCGCGATAGCGGCCTCGATCTTGCCGCGGTGGCGGACGATCCCAGCGTCCGCGAGCAACCGCTCGACGTCGCGCTCGCCGAAGCGCGCGACGCGCTCCGGGTCGAAGCCGGCGAAGGCGCGCCGGAACGCCTCGCGCTTGCGGAGGATCGTCAGCCACGAGAGCCCCGCCTGGAAGCCCTCGAGGCACAGGCGCTCGTAGAGGCCGCCCTCGTCCCGGACCGGCCGCCCCCACTCCTCGTCGTGATACTCGATGTCGAGCGGGTCGCTCGCCGGCCAGCAGCGGATCGGCTCGTTCACGCGGCACGCTCGTCCGCGGCGACGGCGTAGAGCCGCCACTCGCCGGGGACGCCCTTGAGCTCTGCTTCGCCTCGATCCTGGAACTCGATCCCGGAGCCGGCAACGAGATCCTTCACCGTCTGCGAGACGAGCACCTCGCCCGGACCGGCCTTCGCCGCGACACGAGCGCCGATCGAAACGGCGATGCCGGCGACCTTCCCGTCCAGGACCTCGCACTCTCCGGTGTGGAGGCCGGCGCGCACCTCGAGCCCGAGGTCGGTGACGGCGTCGCGGACGGCGCAGGCGCAGCGGATCGCCCGCGCGGGGCCATCGAATCGTGCGAAGAAGCCGTCGCCCGCGGTGTCGAGCTCGACGCCCCGGAAGCGCGAGAGCTGTGCCCGGGTCCGCGCGTGGTGCTGTTCGAGCAACTCACGCCAGCGGCGGTCGCCGAGCTCCACCGCCTTCGCAGTCGACCCGACGAGGTCCGTGAAGAGCACGGTGGCGAGGACGCTGTCGTAAGGGCGGGCGGAGTCGAGGCAGATCGGCTCCACGAACTCCCGGACCGCGTCGACGACCGACTCCCAGTCGCCGGAGGACGGCATGTGGGGGCCGCCCGGCAACTCAACGAAGCGGGCGCCGGGGATCTGCTCGGCCATCCAACGCGCGCCTTCGATCGGGATGTGGTCCTCCGTACGGTGCAGGACGAGCGTGGGCACGCGGATCGTCGAGAGGACCGACCTCACGTCGATCTCGGCGTTCATCCGCCCGAGCTGCAGGAGCGCTCCCGGGCTGATGCACAGCCGGTCCCGGCGGGCCCGCTCGTTTATCGCCGCCGGTGTTGCTTCCAGCCCCTCCTCCTCCAACCAGGCGCGCGCGTTCTCCTCCGTTCCCCACACCTCCGCCGCCGCCTCGTATTCCGCGAGGTACTCGTGCTTCGGCTCCCGCCACGGGAAGTTCGGCCCGCGGACGAACCGCGGCAGCGAGCCATAGTTGACGAGCGCGCGCACACGCTCGGGATACGTCGCCGCGAAGAGCACCGTCATCGGCCCGCCCTCCGAGACCCCGCAGACCGCAGCCGCCTCGCTCCCCGCGGCGTCCATGACCGCGCGGATGTCGTCCATCCTCGTCTCGAGGTCGGCGATGCCCGCCACCCGGTCGGAGAGCCCGGTGCCGCGCTTGTCGAAGATGATGAGGCGCGAGAACGACGCGAGCGCCCGGAAGAAGCGCGCCCTGTTCTCGTCTTCCCAGATGAGGTCGAGGTGCGAGAGCGCGCCGGGCGTCCAGACGAGGTCGAACGGCCCGTCGCCGACCACCTGATAGGCGATCGAGACGTCGCCGGAGCGGGCGTAGCGGACTTCGGGGACCACGGGGGCAGTGTCGAGCCTCGGCCGACCCTCCGCAAGGCCTCGTCGCCCTCGCTAATGATTCGCCCGGAAACAGCGGAAGTCGGCTACACACCCGGGTTGATCCGAGAGCGGGTTTCTTGTATCTCTCGGTCGAGGCTGAGGAACGTTCATCCGGGAAGGGAGAAGAGGCCGTTGTCGGCCGACGAACGCCGCAAAGGGCGCGTAGTTTGGGCAGCCGCTCGTCGGGCAGCAGCTCCGGCGATTCCGCTCCTGCTCGGCGCCGCTGCGATGGCTCTGCTGCTCGACTCGGGCACGGTGCATCTGCCCTCGATTGCCGGCGCGCCCGGCTCGGCGCCGGCGCAGAAGGTCGTCGTGTCGGCACCGGCCACGGGCTAGCACACGCACCACGCACCGGCCGCGCCCCGGACGTCTGCGGCGCCGACGCCTGCTCCAAGCGAGTCGACCGCCAATGTCCCAACCTCATCGAGCCAGGCCACCACCGCTCGGCAGTCCCAGGCCGGCGGGAAGCAGGCGCCCGCACCGAAGCAATCGCCGACCGGCAGTGGCGAGCCACGCACGCCGGCGGAGGCGCCCCACCCGGCCGGCAAGCTCCCGCCGCCGGCAGCGCCTCCCGGGCTGGCGCTCGGACATCAGGGCGAGCTCCCATTCGGCCTAGAGCGTGCGCACGCGCTTCACGGCCCGCCCGGCCCTCCAGGCGGCTCTCCGCGTGGACATGAGCACAACGGCCCGCCCGGCCCTCCGCCAGGCCCCGGACACCACGGCCCGCCGCCCGGCCATGAGCACCACGGCCCGCCACCCGGGCACGACCACCACGGCCCGCCGCCCGGGCACGACCACCACGGCCCGCCGCCCGGGCACAAGCACCACGCTCCGCCGGGGCAAGCCCGCAAGGAGAAGCCGCCCCGGCCCCGCCATGCAGACGGCGGCAAGGGGCACCGCTCGCACGGAAGGGGCCGCGGCCGCTGAACCTCGTGCCGCGTCGCGCCTCGCCGCTCGGACTCGGACTCCGGCTGCGGCTGCGGCTGATGCTCACCTTGACGGCGGTCGCGATCTTCCCGATCGCCTGCGTCTCCTACGTGATCGTCCGCGACGAGGTCGGCAACGTGACGCGTTCGATCGATTTCGAGGTGCACGACACGGCGCTGGCGGCCCAGGCGCGGTTCGGACGGCTCCTCGACCGGCGGCAGTTGCACGCCGTCGCCGTGGCCTCGTCACCGCGTTTGCAGACTGCGATTCGACGCCACGCGGCGCAGACCCTCACCCGGTTCGCCAGTCGCAACGGCGTGCTCCTCGAGGTCGACGGACGACGTTACGGGCGCCGCCTCAGCCACGCCGTCACCGCTCGTGTGCAGCTCGTCAGCGGCGGCCGCCCGATTGGCGTGGTCGTCGCGCAGATGCCTGTCGATGCGGCGACGCTGCGGCGGGTGTCGGCGGTGCACGGAGTCCGGCTCGCGTTCGTCCGCCCAGGCGCGACCAACCCGGGGAAAGCCGCGCGCGGTTTGACGCTGCCGCTGGGAAAGCACGTCGGCATCCGTGCCTATCTCCCTCGGCGCCTCGAGTCGCACCGAACGAACGCCGCCTACCTGCGGGTCGCCGAGGCCGGTCTACTGGCGCTGGTGGCCCTGATGCTCCTCACGCTCGTCCTAACCCGCCCTCTGCTCCGCGCGTTCCGCTGGACGGAAGAGCAGGCGAGCGAGGCGCGCATCGACGCGCTCACCGGCCTCGCAAACCGGCGCGCCCTCGAGGAGATCCTCGCCGCCGAGATCTCACGCGCCCACCGCTTCGCGCACCAGCTTGCGATCGTCCTGCTCGATCTCGACCGCTTCAAGGAGATCAACGATTCCTTCGGTCACGCCTCCGGCGACGTGATGCTGCGCGCGGTCAGCCGGCTCCTCACATCCCTCGCGCGCCAGGGAGACACGGTCGCGCGCTGGGGCGGCGAGGAGTTCGTCGTCGTGCTCCCCGAGACCGATCTGGGAGGGGCCCTTCGCTTCGCGGAGCGGCTCCGCCGCACGATCGAGGCGCATTCGGTCGGAGAGATGCGAACGAGCGCCAGCTGCGGTGTCGCCACCATGCTTCCGGAAGACAACGTCGAAGCCCTGCTCGGAGCGGCCGATCAGGCCCTGTACCAGGCGAAGTCGAACGGACGGAACCGGACCGAGAGCGCGATGCGCGGCCCTCGTCCGGCCGCGGCCTGAGCTCCGCCAAACCCTCCTACGGAAGCTCGAGGACGATGGCCCCGTCGACGACCCGGACCGGGTACGTCGCCACGGGCTCGGTCGCAGGCAGAGTGCGCGGCGTCCCCGTCGCGAGGTCGAACGCCGAGCCGTGGCGCGGGCAGATGACGCGGCACATGTCCTCGTCCCAGTCGCCCTCGCAGAGCGGGCCGTCGTCGTGCGAGCAGCGGTCCTCGATCGCGTACAGCTCGCCGGCGCAGTTGTAGACGCCGACGAACAGGCTTCCGTGCCGGACGATCTTCGTCGAGCCGGGCGGGAACTCGTCGGCCGCAGCGACCTCGATCTCCGGCACAGGCAGCCTTAGGTCAGCTCGAGACCGTCGAGGCCGGCGAGGCCCTCGGGGAGCGGCGTCCCCTTCGCCTTGTGGAGCGCGACCTTCAGCGTCGTGAGGCCGAGCATCGCGCACTTGAGGCGGATGGGCGAGAGCGGCACACCGATCTCGGCGAGCAGCTCGTCCTTGTCGAGCGCGGCCACCTGCTGCGCGGTCCGGCCCTTCGTCATCTCCATCAGCATCGACGTCGCCGCCTGCGAGATCGCGCAGCCGCGGCCGGAGAACTTCACGTCGTCGATCGTCTCCCCGTCCTCCCCGAACGTGACGTAGATCGAGACCTCGTCGCCGCAGAGCGGGTTCTCGCCCTCCGCCTCGGCGTCGGCGTCCTCGATCACGCCGTGCCCGCGCGGGTTCTTGTAGTGGTCGAGGATGACCTCGCGGTACAGGTTCTCGAAGGCAGGGTCGGACATCAGGCAAACACCTTACGGACGGCGTGCAGCCCTTCGACGAGCTGGTCGATCTCCTCCGGGATCGTGTAGAGATAGAAGCTCGCCCGGTTCGTCGCCGAGACGCCGAGCCGGTGCATCAAGGGCTGGGTGCAGTGATGGCCGGCTCGGATGGCGACACCCTGGCGGTCGAGGATCTGCGCGACGTCGTGGGGATGGATCCCCTCGACGTCGAAGGAGATGATCCCGGCCCGCCGGTCGAGCGGCGGTCCGAAGATCTTCAGCCACGGCAGCTCGCCGAGGCGCTCGAGCGCGTAGGCAGTGAGCTCGTGCTCGTACGCGTGGATCGCCTCGAGACCGATCCCTTCCAGGTAGTCGATCGCCGCTCCGAGCCCGATCGCCTCGACGATGGCGGGCGTCCCGGCCTCGAATTTGTACGGCAGCTCGTTCCAGGTGGTCTTCTCGAGCTTGACCGAGCGGATCATCTCGCCGCCCGTCTCGAACGGCTCCATCGCAGCGAGCAGCTCCTCGCGTCCCCAGAGCACGCCCGCGCCGCCCGGGCCGCACATCTTGTGCGACGTGAAGCCGAGGAAGTCGCAGCCAAGGGACCGCACGTCGAGCGAACGGTGCGGCGCCGCCTGCGCTGCATCGACGACCATGATCGCGCCCTGGCCATGGGCCCATTCGGTCAGCCGCTCGACGGGGTTGACGGTGCCGAGGGTGTTCGAGATGTAATTCGTCGCGACGACGCGCACCCGACCGGCGGCCGCGATCTCGTCGAGCGCGTCGAGCTGGAGCTCGCCGGTGGAGTCGACCGGGATCGCCTTGAACGTCGCGCCCGTCCGTCCGGCGATGTACTGCCAGGGGACGAAGACCGCGTGGTGATCGAGCTCGCTCACGACGGCGACGTCGCCGGGCCCGAGGTTCACCAGCCCCCACGCATACGCGACGAGGTTCATCGCGTACGTGACGTTCCGCGTGAAGATGACCTCGCGCGGCGAGGAGGCGTTCAGCAGACGCTGCACTTTCGTGCGCGCCCCCTCGTACGCCTCCGTGGCGCGCTCGCCGAGCTCGTAGACGCCGCGGTGGACGTTCGCGTAGGAGTGCTCGTACGTCTCCCGCATCAGATCGAGCACCTGGCGGGGCTTCTGCGAGCTGGATGCGGAGTCGAGGTACGCGAGCGGCTTCCCGTGCACCTCCTGCTCGAAGACGGGGAAGTCGCGCCGCAGCGCGTGCGCGTCGAGCTTGGCTGCGGTCTTCACGGCCACGGATCCATCGTAACGGCGCTTCACATCCATCTCTCATCGGCTCAATGCACCCTGAGGCGGCCATGGCTGCGGACTCGCGAATCGAGCGGGCACGGGAGCGGGCGCGTTCCGCCAAGACCGCAATCGGAGCGGTGACGGTGCTCGTCTTCGGTGTCGCCTTCGTCGGCGCGAAGATCCACGCCCCCGGCCACGCGAAGGGGAAGCCGAAACCTCTCGGCGCCCCGTCCTCCTTTGAGCGCGCCGTACGCCGCAGCGTCGCGCAGGGCGGTCAGATCGCTCCGGCCGTCCAGCCGCCACCTGTCGCGAGCGCGACGTCCTGACCGCCGGCGTCGTGCACCGCTTCCGAGCCATGGGCTGCGAGGTCGCCGTCGCGGGCGGCGACCCAGAGCCGGTGGCCGCAGTCCTCGAGCGCTGGGAGGAGGCGTTCAGCCTCTTCCGCCCGGAGTCGGAGCTCTCCTGCGTGAACCGGTCGCCGGCACGCGTGCTCGCGGTTTCGCGGTTTTTCTCGAGCACGCTCGAAATCGCGCTCGACGTCGCCGCCGAGACCGACGGGCTCGTCGACCCGACGCTCAGCGGGCGCTGGCCCGAGGTCGCCCTATCCGGACGGCTGCTCTCCCGCCCGCCGGGCCTCGCGCTCGACCTGAACGGCGTGGTCAAGTCGCTCGCCGTCGACGACGCCGTGGGGATGCTCGACAGGCCCGGCTTCGTCTCGGTCGGCGGCGATCTCGCTGTCCGTGGCCCGGTGGACGTCGCGCTACCGGCCGGCGGCGCGATCCGGGTCGTGGCGGGTGGTCTCGCGACGAGCGGCACGGCCTCGCGCGGTCAGCACCTCGTGGATACAGCGACCGGCCGCGCCAGCGACTCGCGCTGGGAGCAGGTGACGGCGTCGGGCGCGACGTGTCTCGCCGCAGACGTGGCCGCGAAAGCCGGCTTCCTGCTCGGGGAGCGCGGGCCGGAGTGGCTGGACGAGCGTGGAGTCCCCGGCCGCTTCGTCGACCCCGGCGGCGAGATCGTCGAGAACGCGGCCTGGGCCGGCGCGACCCGAGAGGTGCCGGCATGCATGTGACCTCGAGCCCGGCGATCTGGTACGCGGCGCGGGCTTCCGGCGTCGCGGCCTACGTCGTCCTCAGCGTCGTCGTTTCGCTCGGGCTGGGGTTGGGCGGCAAGGCGCAGAACCGGCGCTGGCCGCGCTTCTCGATCGAGGACATCCACCGCTTCGGCGGCCTCCTCGTCGGCTCCCTCATCGGCATCCACGTCCTGACGATCGCGGCCGACTCGTTCCTCCCCTTCTCGCTCACCCAGCTGCTCGTCCCGTTCACGTCGAGGTACCGGCCGCTGTGGACGGGCCTCGGGATCGCGGCCGCCGAGCTCCTCCTCGCGCTCGCGATCACGAACCACTACCGGCGCCGGCTGCCGTACCGCTTCTGGCGGCGGGCGCACTACCTCAACTTCGCGATCTGGACGCTCGCCTCGCTGCACGGGCTCATGGCCGGCACCGACCGCGGCGCCGTCTGGCTCGCGATCGTCTACGGCGTCTCGGTCGCGAGCGTCCTCATGCTCCTCCTCTGGCGCTTCGGCGGCCACGTGCTCCGGTCGCCCCGGGTCGCGACGGCCGGAGCCGTGACGGTCGTCGCCCTGCCGCTGCTCATCGTCGGCCCCCTGCGCCACTCGCCGCCGCTGTGGAACGCTGCGCACGTGGACGAGAGCCTCACCGGCAGCGTGATCCGCAACGGAACCCAGCTGCAGCAGATCGTCTCGTTCGTCGGGCAAGCACGGCGACCGCAGAAGCTCCTCGTGCGTGCCGACCTGCTCGTCTCGCCCGGGAAGCTCGAATCGACGTCGCTCCAGATCGAGTACCTGCCGAGCGGCGACGTGTGCCGCGGGCGGGTGACCGGCGTCGGCGGCACGAACTTCACCGGGACGTGCCGGCTCCCGAACGGCGACAGCCGGACGATCGACGCGAGCTGGGTGCCGAACGAGCAGGGAACGGGCGTCGTCGGCCGGATCCAGCTGCGTGACTAAGGCGGTCGCGGCTGTCGCGGCCACGGTGCTCGTCGCCGCCGGCTGCGGCAGCGGCGGAAACGCGCAGCCGACGATCACGACCGCCGGCAATCCAAGTAACAGTCTGTTACTTGGAAAGACACGGCTGAAAGTGACGAGGATCGGGTCGCTGCCGCGCGCGTTCTCCAAAGCGGCCGCGGTCGCACTCCCGCACGGGCGGCTGATGGTGCTCGGCGGCTACGCGGGAGGAAGCTCGCTCGACACGATCCTCGCCGGTCCGCCGAGCCGCCTCCGGGTTATCGGCCGTCTCCCGCAGCCGACGCACGACGCGGCGGCGGCCGTCGTCGGCGGCTCCGTCTATCTCTTCGGCGGCGGCGAGACGAGCTCGACGCCGAGCGTCGTCCGGGTCGACCCGCGCACGGGCCGGGCGAGAGAGGCGCCCGCGCTCGACGAGCCTCTCTCCGATCTCGGCGCCTTCGCGATCGGCGGCCGCGCCTACCTCGTCGGCGGCTACACCGACACGGAGTTCGCGTCGGGGATCCTCCGCTACGTCCTGCAGGGCGGGACGACGACGGTCGCTCGCTTGCCGCAGGGCACGCGCTACGCGGGGGTCGCGGCGCTCGGCCAAACGATCTACGTCGCCGGAGGCCTGACGACCGCCGGCGCGACGCGTTCCGTCTACGCCGTCTCGCTCAGCGGCCGCGTCCGGCAGGTCGCGACCCTGCCGGCGCCGGAGGACCACGCCGCGCTCGCCGCGCTCGGAGGCCGGCTCTACCTCGTCGGCGGGAGGCGTGTACTCGAGATCGACCCCGAATCCGGCAGGGTCTCCCTCGCGGCACGGCTGCCCGTTTCGCTGTCCGATCCGACAGCGACGGTGGTCGGCCGGCACATCATCGTGACGGGCGGCGGCACGGACGGCGTCTGGAGGTTGACGCTGCGAACCTAGCTATCGTCGGCTGCCGGTGAGCAGCGACTACGTCTACACGATGTACCGGGCCGACAAGTTCTACGGCCCGGACCGGCAAGTGCTCGCGAACATCTCGCTCTCGTTCCTGCCGGGAGCGAAGATCGGCGTGCTCGGCCCGAACGGCGCCGGCAAGTCGACGCTCCTCCGGATCATGGCCGGCAGGGACGAGCCGTCGTCCGGCGTCGCGGAGCTCGCGCCGGGCGCGACCGTCGGGCTGCTCGAGCAGGAGCCGGAGCTCGATCCGGCCAAAGACGTGCGCGGCAACGTCGAGGACGGCGTCCGCCCGTTGCGCGATCTCCTCGACCGGTTCAACGAGATCAGCGCCGCGTTCGCCGAGCCGGATGTGGACTACGACACGCTCCTCGCCGAGCAGGCGAAGGTGCAGGACGCGATCGACCGCGCCGACGTCTGGCAGCTCGACGACCGGCTCGACCACGCGATGGACGCGCTCCGCCTCCCGGAGGGAGACCGCGACGTCGGGTCGCTCTCAGGCGGCGAGCGTCGCCGGGTCGCGCTCTGCCGGCTGCTCCTCTCGGCGCCCGACCTGCTCCTCCTCGACGAGCCGACGAACCACCTCGACGCCGAGTCGGTCCTCTGGCTCGAGCGCTTCCTCGCCGACTACCGCGGCACGGTCGTCGCGGTCACGCACGACCGCTACTTCCTCGACAACGTCGCCGGCTGGATCCTCGAGCTCGACCGCGGCCGCGGCATCCCGTTCCAGGGGAACTACTCCTCCTGGCTCGAGCAGAAGCAGGCGCGGCTCGCGCAAGAGGAGAAGCAGGAGTCGGCCCGCCGGCGCACGCTCGCGCGGGAGCTCGAATGGGTGCGATCGAGCCCGCGCGCCCGTCACGCGAAGGCGAAGGCGCGGCTCGGCGCCTACGAGCGCCTCTTCGCCGAGGAGCAGAACGTCAAGCTCGACCGCGTCGAGATCCACATTCCGCCCGGCCCTCGGCTTGGCGACGTCGTGATCGAGGCAGACAGCGTGCGCAAGGGCTTCGGCGACCGCCTGCTCGTGGACGACCTCACGTTTTCACTCCCGCCGGCAGGCATCGTCGGCGTCGTCGGCCCGAACGGCGCCGGCAAGACGACGCTGTTCCGGATGGTCGCGGGCGAGGAGCAGCCGGACGAAGGGACGCTCACGATCGGCGACACAGTCGAGCTCGCCTACGTCGACCAGGCGCGCGCCGACCTCGATCCCGCGAGCACGGTCTGGAAGGAGATCTCGGGAGGCCACGACACGATCGAGCTCGGCAAGCGCGAGGGGAACTCCCGCCAGTACGTCTCCTGGCTCAACTTCAAGGGCACCGACCAGCAGAAGCGCGTCTCCGACCTCTCCGGCGGTGAGCGGAACCGCGTCCATCTCGCGAAGCTGCTCCGTTCAGGCGGCAACGTCCTCCTCCTCGACGAGCCGACGAACGACCTCGATGTCGACACGCTGCGCGCGCTCGAGGAGGCCCTGCTCGAATTCGCGGGCTGCGCCGTCGTGATCACCCACGACCGCTGGTTCCTCGACCGGGTCGCGACCCACATCCTCGCCTTCGAGGGGGACAGCGAGACGATCTGGTTCGAGGGCTCGTGGGGCGACTACGTCGAGTGGATGAAGGAGACGCGCGGCCCCGACGCGCTCGAGCCGCACCGGATCAAGTACAAGCCGCTCGTGCGCGGCTAGGAGGCGTTGACTCCCGGGCGCGACGCACGTAACAATCGTGCTCAGCGCTCAAGCAACCTAGGGAGGGCGACATGTCCTGGAAGATCTCGGGCTCCTATTTCGAGACGTGCTCGTGCGAAGTCATCTGCCCTTGCACGGCGTCGCTCTCGTTCGGGGCGACGAATGACTACTGCCGCGTCGTCCTCGTCTTCCATATCAAGGACGGCGACATCGAAGGTGTCGATGTCGGCGGCATCACGGTCGCCGCGGTCGCCGAGACGCCAAAGGTGATGACCGACGGCAACTGGCGCCTCGGCGTGTTCATCGACTCGGCCGCTTCGGACGAACAGACGGAGAAGCTCGGCGCCGTCTTCAGCGGAGCGCTCGGCGGGCCGATGGAGGCGCTCGGGCCGCTCGTCGGCGAGAGCCTCGGCGTCGAGCGGGCGCCGATCGAGGTGCACGAGGAGGGGACGATGCACTCCGTACGCATCGGCGACGCGGTCGACTTCGAGATCGAGGACATCGTCCCGTTCGGCGTCGAGACGGGGCAACCGGCGCAGCTCACCGGGATCTTCCACCCTGCCGGCCCCGAGCTCACCGTCGCCCACGCGACCCGCTCCCGGATCGACGCGTTCGGGATCGGCTACGAAGGGAAGTCCGCGTTCTCGCGCTCCGAGTTCGCCTGGGCCGCGTGAGCACGGCCGAGCCGGTGCTGCTCGCCGAGGCGCGCGCCCGGCTCGGGCTCGTCACCGTGCTCGTTGCGCTCGCCGCGGCGGCCTGGTGGTCGACGATCCGCTCGATGGGCGGGATGGCCGCGAGCCCGGGCACGGAGCTCGGCGCGCTCGGGTGGTTCGTCGGCGTGTGGATCGTGATGATGGCCGCGATGATGCTGCCGGCGGTCTCGCCGACCGTCGCCCTTTATGCGCGGATGACGCGCGAGCGTGGGCTGGCGCGTCCGCTCGCGTTCGCGACCGGATACCTCGTCGTCTGGGGCGCGGCGGGTGTCGCGGCGTACGGCATCTTCGCGCTCGGCCGGAACGTTGCCGGCTCCGACCTCACCTGGCACGGCGGCGGCCGCTGGCTCGCCGGCAGCCTGCTCGCCTGCGCCGCCCTCTACGAGCTGACGCCGCTCAAGGACGTCTGCCTCGGGAAGTGCCGCAGCCCGTTCGGGTTCCTCCTCGGGACGTGGCGCGACGGTGTCCGCGGGGGAGCCGGCATGGGCGCGAAGCACGCGGCATGGTGCCTCGGCTGCTGCTGGGCGCTCATGGTCGCGCTCTTCGCTCTCGGGGTGATGAGCCTCGTGTGGATGGCGGTCGTCGCGGCCCTGATCACCGTCGAGAAGGTGATGCCGTGGCGCCGCGTGGCGGTGTGGTCGACGACGGCCGTGCTGCTGCTGCTCGCTGCCGGGGTCTTCGCCGCGCCCGCCTGGATCCCGGGCTTCGTCGTGCCGGGCGGCGGCATGATGGGCGGGATGTAGTGCTTAGGCCTGCGGGATACGCGCTTCGAGCGCGGCGGTAACCGCCTCGCGCACCGGCTCGAGCTCGATCCGGTCGAGCACGTTCTGGAAGAAGCCGCGCACGATCAGCCGCTCCGCCTCCGGCCGACTCAGGCCGCGGCTCATCAAGTAGAAGAGATCCTCGCGGTTCACGCGTCCGACGGTCGCACCGTGGGTGCAGCGGACGTCGTTCGCCAGGATCTCGAGACCCGGAATCGGTACCGCGTGCGTCGCCGGGCTCAGCATGAGGTTGCGGCACTCCTGGTACGCGTTCGTCTTCTGGGCGTCCTTCTCCACCCGGATCATCCCGCGCCAGACCACGGTCGCCTCGTCGCGGAGCGCGCCCTTGAAGGCGAAGTCCGACTCGCAGTCGGGCGCGATGTGCTCCTGGAACGTGTCGTAGTCGAGGTGCTGCGTGCCGTCGGCGAAGTAGGCGCCGGTGACGCGCGAGGTGGCGCCGCGGCCGTTGAGGTCGTTCTGGATCCGCGTCTTGCCCTTCTTCGAGCCGAAGCCGCCGGCGACCCAGTCGAGCTCGGCGTCGCGCTCGACGCGCGCGTGGTGGCTCGCGAAGTGCCACGTCTCACGCGAGAGGTTCTGGAGGGAGACGTACTCGAGCTTCGCGGCCGGCTCGACGAACAGCTCGGTGACCGCATTGAAGTAGGCCTCGGTGTCGGCAGCCGGCGAGGCGTACTCCTCGATCAGCGACGCGCGAGCGCCCTCCTCGGCGACGACGACGAGCCGCCAGAACATCTGGCCGGTCGCCTCGATCCGGACGTACAGCGGCTTCTCGAGCTGAACGCCCTTCGGGACGACGACCAGGAGGCCGTGCTGCCAGAGCGCGGCATTGTGGGCGGCGAACTTCTCGTCCCAGCCGACGAGCGAGTAGAGGCGCTCGTACTCCTCCGGCAACGGTTCGAACGTGATCCCCTCGGGAGCCTGCTCGATCTCGATCCCGTCCGCTGTGACCGTGGCGAAACCGGCCACGTCCAGATCGACCATCGTCCTCCCTGGACCTGTCTCGGTGCCAGGCACCGGGACATGGCCGAAAGAGTCGGGGTCGAAGCCGCGCAGGTTCGTGAAGCGCCAGTGCTCCTCGGTTGTGTCCGGAATCGGCAGCGCCTCGTACGCGGCGAGCGCGTCGCTACGACTCATGGCGCGTACCTCCGGTGCAGCATGAGCTGGTTCCCGTCGGGGTCCTTGAAGATCGCCATGTGGCAGACGCCGCTGTCGAATGGCGACTCGTCGAAGCCGAACGCGACGCCCTTCGCCTCGAGCTCCTTCTGCGCCGCGGCGACGTCCGCCACCCGCAGCGCGATCGACGCGGTGTGCGGCGCCGTGAACTTCCCGCCGATGTTCTCCATCTGGAGCAGGTAGAGGCTGACGTTCTCGCCGAGCTGGTACTCGGGGAAGCCCTGCTCGGGGTGCTCGATCTCCGGCAGGCCGAGCGTCTCGCCGTAGAAGCGCTTCGCCCGTTCCATGTCCGTGATCGGCACCGAGACGAAGTCGGTGCGCTCGACGATCAACCTACCGACCCCTCCATCTGGAGCTGGATCAGGCGGTTCATCTCGACGGCGTACTCGAGCGGCAGTTCCTTCGTGATCGGCTCGACGAAGCCGGACACGATCAGCGCCGACGCCTCCGGCTCGGAGAGCCCGCGCGACATCAGGTAGAAGAGCTGCTCCTCGCCGATCTTCGAGACGGTCGCCTCGTGGCCGATGTCGACGTCGTTCTCGTCGATGCGGATGTACGGGTAGG
>DAIMGZ010000045.1:0-14051 GCA_036723535.1 Gaiellaceae bacterium | reverse complement strand
AGCTAGGAGGGCTTGGCGCCGAACTGCGCCAGCAGCCGCTCCGCGTACCAGTCCTCCCAGCGCTCGTCGTGCGGCTCGGCCGTGTAGTCGCGGTCGAGCTCGACGAGCGCGTGGACGAGGTGGCTGGGGACGGGAGCCGAGCCGAGCAGCTGCGGCAGCTCGGAGAGCGTGAGGAGCCAGCCGGCGTACCACGACGCCCAGTCGGGATCGTCGCCGTCCACGATCCGGTAGACGATGTGGTGCGTCTCGGCCGCTTCGTGCAGGAGGCCGGCGATCTTGGCCGTGTCACTCATGCCGCCGATCCTCGCACGGCGGGCACGCCGGGCACAATGTCCCGCGGCCCCCGTAGCTCAGTGGATAGAGCAGTGGTTTCCTAAACCACGTGCGCTGGTTCGATTCCGGCCGGGGGCATCAACAAAATGCCTGCACAGCGCCTATTTGCCCGTTACCCGCTGCTCACCGTCCAGGTGCCGTAGATGGACGCGGCGCCGGTCGTCTGCGTTGTCGATGCGAATAGGACGAAGCCGTTTGCGGCGGCTCCAACCTGTTGGCTGTCTGGAAATCCGATGCCGTTGCTCGGTATCACCATGAAAATGCTGACATCCGAGTACACGCAGAGGTAACCCGGATCCGCCTGTCCCGCGCCGGGGCAATGTGGCTGCGGGGCCGTGCCCTCGGCGACCGCGACAACATGATTGAAGTCGAGCGCGTGTGCCAGCAGGATCGGGAACGTGACGGCGGAGGTGTAGCCGTAGTTGTTGCCAGGTGACGGGCCACCGAAGCCGAACACGCCGGATTCCGATTGCCCCGACTGGAGGGTCGCCGGCGAGTAGAACGACGCCGGGTGACCGCCGAGGTTGGTTGCGTTGGTCGCGGTCGTGGCGTTGTCGGCGGTCGTTGCGTGACTCGCGTTGGTGGCGCTCGTCGCCGAGCCGGCGCTCGTGGCGTGAAGCGCGTTCGGAACGGTGAGTCCCTTCGCGTTGATCTTGGCTGCTGTGACCGCGCCCTTCTTGATCTTCGGCCCCGTCACGGCGTTCTTCTTCAGCTGCTTCGTGCCGACGCTGTTCTTCGGCAGGCTCGTCGCGGCGTACGTTGTCCCGCCCAGCGCGACGAACAACGCGATCAGCGAGATGACGAACGCAGGACTGGGTGCCCTCAACCGACGCTGGCGCGCAGAGCACTTAACGTGGGGAGGTGTCGAAGGTTGAGCGACACGTGCAAGCGGTTCGTTGGCACGGCCGTTTGCCGTAAGCGATGATTGCGCGGGATCCCGAGGCCAGCGACCGCCTAGGCGGCGAACGAAAGGAGCCGACTCACGATGTCGACGAACACCGAGGCTGACACCCCTCCCAACCCGAACAAGGCTCTGTGGGAGAAGGGCGACTTCACGCGGATCGCGGAGTCGATGCGCGGGAGCGGCGAGGCTCTCGTGGCCACGCTGGGGATCGCGCCGGGGCTCGACGTTCTCGATCTCGGCTGCGGCGACGGCACGACAGCCCTGCCCGAGGCTCAGCTCGGAGCGAACGTGCTCGGGGTCGACATCGCACGCAACCTCGCCGCGGCAGGCAACGCCCGGGCTGAGCGCCTGGGTCTCGCCAACCTCCGTTTCCAGGAGGGCGATGCGACCGACCTGAACGAGCTCGCGGATGACAGCTTCGATCTCGTCGTCTCGATCTTCGGCGCGATGTTCGCACCGCGGCCGTTCGACGTCGCGAAGGAGGTCGTCCGCGTGACTCGGCCCGGCGGCCGGATCGTGATGGGGAACTGGATTCCGAACGACCCGACGTTCGTCGCCCAGATCCTTCGCATCAGCTCGGCGTACTCGCCGCCACCGCCGGAGGGCTTCGTCAGCCCGATGACCTGGGGCGTCGAGGAGAACGTGCTCGAGCGGTTCGGTGCCGCCGGCATCGCGGCGGAGAACATCGTGTGCGAGCGGGCGACCTACACGTTCGAGTTCCCGGGTACGCCGTCGGAGTACCTCGCGGGGTTCCGGGACTACTACGGACCAACGATGAACGCGTATGCCGCGGCAGCAACCGACGGCCGCGAGGCCGAGCTGCACGCCGAGTTGGACGCGCTGTTCAACGAACAGAACACGGCGGGGAGCGGCGAGGGGACCTCGATCCCCGCGACGTTCCTGCGCGTCACGGTCGCGGTCTGAGGCAGCGACAGTCATAGCGCGGAGGTGCCTTGACATATATCTTGGCGATATATATCGTCCAGATAGATGGAGAGCAAGCCGACAGCCGTGACGCCTGTGGTGCTGGGCTTGCTCGCGCTCGGCCCGCGCTCCGGCTACGAGATCAAGGCGGCGGTCGATCGCTCGACGCGCTTCTTCTGGGCGGCCAGCTACGGCCAGATCTACCCGGAGCTGCGCAGGCTGGAGCAGGAGGGATTGATCGAGGGTGAAGACAGGCCAACGGGCGGGCGCAGCCGGCGCGTCTACAGGCTGACGGCCGGTGGAAGCAAGGCGCTCGAGGAGTGGCTGCTCGGACCGAATACGACGATCGAGTACAGGGACGAGTCGCTCTTGCGTCTCTTCTTCGCAGACGCATTGCCGCACGAGCAGGCGCTGGGCCTGCTTGAGGCCCGGAAGCGCGGGCACGAGGAGTACCTCGAGGTGCTGCGGGCGATCGACGCCAGGCCCGGCACCGACCCGCGCTTCGTAGACCTCGTCCTCCGCTGGGGAATCGAATTCAACGCTTGGGGAGCAGATTGGTGCAAGAAGCAGCTTCAGCTGCTGCGCACGAAGGCAGCCTGACGGGGCCGACGTTTCTCGCTGTCTTCCGTGCGGGAGCTCCCGGATTCTTGCGCGAGGGGTTCCTGCCGCTCGGAGCCTTCTACGTTGGGCTGCGCCTGCATGGGCTCGGCGCCGGGATCGCCGCCTCGACCGCGGCCTCGGTGCTGATCTACCTGTACGAGCGGCGAGCCGGTCGCAACGCTCTGCTCGTTCGCCTCTCGCTCGGCTTCGTCATCGTCCAGTCGGTCGTCGGTCTCGCCGCCGACAGCACCACGGTCTACCTCGCGCAGCCGGTCTTGATCGCGGCCGCGTGGGGGCTCGCGTTCCTCGTCTCGGTGCCCCTCCGCCGCCCGCTGGCCGGCGCGCTCGCGTGCGCCTGGTACCCGTTCCCGCGCTGGTTCCGCGAGACCGACGAGTTCAAGTACGTGTTCGGGATCGAGTCGCTCGTCTGGGGCGGCTACTTCCTCGCCCGCAGCGTCTTGCGGATGGCGATGCTCCTGCGGGGCGGATTGGAGGGCTTCCTCCTGATCACGTTCCTGACCGGAACGCCGGTGATGCTCCTGCTCCTCGCCTGGTCGATCCGCTTCTCGATCCGCCGGCTCGCGGACGTGGAGTCCACGCCGCAGGTCCCGCCAGCAGCCGTTCTCGAAGCCTAGGGTCGAGTCGGCTTAGCCGCAGGCGTCAGGACTGAAGAACTGGCAGCGCCTCGCGCGCGGGCGCGGCGCGGGCCGGCGCAGGCGTGGTGTGCTCGGCGGGTTCCGGCACGAGCAGGAGCCGCACGAGGCCCACTGCGAGCATCACGACCACGAGATCCCGCCCGAGCACGAGCCACGCCGCCCACTGCTTGAGCTCCGGCAGGTCGGGATAGTGCGCGGGGAAGTAGAACTGCGTCGCGACGAGCGCGACCCCGAGCAGAAGCGACGCGAGACCGCTGCGGACGAGCGGCACGAACGGGATCAGCCAGATCAGATACTGCGGCGAGAAGACCTTTCCGAATGCGACGAAGACGGCGACCGAAGCTGCCGTCGCCGTGACGAGTCGGTCCGCGCGGGCAGGCCCCCGCGCGAACGCAACCCAGACGGCGCAGAGAGCGAGGAGCTGCACGAGCGCCGAGGCGGCTGCCACCGCCCCCGTGCCGTGCGCGACGAGGTTCTGCGAGCCGTAGCTCGTCTTGGTCGCGACGGCGAGGCCGCCCAGGTTGTGCCCGGCGAGCAGGATCGCGGAGCCGAGGCTCTCGATCTGCAGCGGCCGGTCGATCTGGAGCCCGAGGCTGTGGCCGAGGCCGCCCGGAGCGAGTGCCGCGAAGGGGAGGAAGAAGGCCACGCAGACGGCGACCACGAGCATGAGCCACCGCAGAGCCGCAGATCGGCCGCGCCGGCGCCAGATCCAGATCAGACCGAGCGGGACGAGCACCGCAGGCCAGATCTTGGTGGCGATCGCCGCGCCGAGCAGCGCTCCTCCGGTCCGTTCGCGACCCGCGAGCAGCGCACTCAGACCGCCGATCGCGAGGGCCGTGACCCAGAGATCGAAGCGCGAGAGGATCACGTTGCCGAGCAGGAGCGGCGAGACCGCCATGAACCCGAGCGCGCCTGCGAAGCGCATCGGCTCCGTGCGCAGCGCCGCGAGCGCGACGGCGGCGAGCAGGATGACGACGACGCCCGCTCCCGCCATCCATCTGTCGAAGTCATGCGCGTAGGAGTAGAAGTCGTCCGGATTTGCGGTCGCGTCGGGCGCGAGCGCCGGCACAAGGAAGCCGGGCGGGTACTGGACCGAGAAGTCCCGGTACGGGATCCTCCCGTCGATGGTCTGCTGCGCGTACGACTGGTACACGGGCGTGTCCACGCTCTGGACGCTCGCCCCGTACCAGAGGTGGTGGATGAGCGACCAGGAGCCGAGGAAGACGGCGACACAGCCGGCCGTGACCGCGATGCGCGCGCCTCTGCTCACGCGAACGACTTCCGGCGGACCCTGCGAAGCACGAGCACGCGAGAAGTGAGCAGCGCTGCGCCGACGAAGACGGCGCCTTGTAGTGCAGTGAGGTAGTACGAGATGAGAAGCGGGTCGAGCAGGAGCCGTCCGCCGACGATCGCGAGCGGCGCGACCCAGACTGCGTGCGGAGAGCGCCGCAGCAGCCGCGCGGCTGCGACACCGGCGCTCACGGCCAGCGCACCCTGAGCGAGACGGAACGGCCATCCGAACGGCGTGCCGCTGCCGACGATCAGGGACAAGGGGGCAGGCGGAGTCACCTGCCACTGATAAGCGCCCATCGAGAAGTGGCCGGCGAGCACGAACGGGAGGAAGAGCGCGGCGGCCACGACTCCTGTGACCACCGCTCCGAGGCCTGCCTCACGCCGGCGGGGAGCGAGGGCCAGCACCGCAATTCCGAGGATCCCCCAGATCTCGAGGCCGGCGGAGAGACCGACGAGAAGCCCTGCACGGCCGGCGCGACCGCGTCGAGCTTCGGCCGCCGCGAGGATCCAGACCAGCGGCAGCACCGCGTCCGCCGGGTGCCCGACCTCGTAGCCGACACGTGTGAAGCCGACCGCAACGGCCAGGAGCCCGACACCGCCGAGCAGCGCCGGGCTCTTCACCCCTGCCGCCTTCGCGGCCGCGACGAGGAGCAGCGCGGTTGCAGTCGCGAGGACGACCGCGAGCGCTTCGGTCGACCGTCCGATCGAGCCGAAGAGAGCGAGCTGCAGGGGGCCGACCTGAATGCTCGGGTTCGAGAAAGCGTGGCTCCAGCTGCCCGAGAGGAGCGTTCGTCCAGCCGCGACGAACATGCTCCCGTCGCCGCCGCTGCTCCTATGCAGGAGCGCGGCGAGGCCGGCCGCCACCGTCCCACGGAAGAAACCGGGAGACCCCTTTCACCCCTCTCTCATCGGCACACGAAGCGCGGCGTTTTAAGAGGTGCCGGCTACTTCGTGTCAGCGAGGCGAAAGCGCGTAGATCCGGCCGAGGCCGACGAGGTAGAGACGGCCGTTGCCGGCCACGGCGGGCGAGTACTCACCGTCCGGCCACTCGCGTACGACGTGGCCGCTGCCGGCGGCGAGCGCGTACGTCCGGTGCGCGAAGGTCGAGAAGTAGACGGTGCCGCCGACGACGGAGGCCGCGCCGGAGATCGGCGCGCCGGCGTCAAAGCTCCAGCGGATCGAGCCGGAGCGGCCGTCGAGCGCGTAGAAGTCGTGGTCGTACGAGCCTACGAGGACCAGGCCCTGCCAGACGGCGGGCGAGGCGTAGACGTAGCTCCCCATCCCGAAGCCCCAGAGCACGTCTCCGCTCCGGGCCGAGAACGCGTAGACGTGGCCGTCGAGGGAGCCGACATAGACGCGCCCGGCGCTGACGGCGGCGGTCGAGTAGAAGTTGCCGAAACCGACGCTGCGCCAGAGCAGCCTCCCGGTGCGCGCGCTCAGAGCGAACATCTCGCCGGCGTAGTTGCCGATGTAGATCCGGCCGTAGGCGAGCGAGACGGAAGCCTTGATCGGCGCGCCCGTGTCGAAGCTCCAGCGCAAGCGCCCCGTGCGGGAGGCGAAGGCGTAGACGCGTCCGTCCTGGTCGCCGACGTAGACCGATCCGTTCGCAACGAGCGGCGACGACTCGGACGGGCCGATCCTGCGTCGCCAGCGGATGCGGCCGGTCTCGGCCGAGAATGCGAGGAGCTGCCCATTGCTCAACGGCGACCGACAGCTGGGATGCGCGATGAAGGTGGCGAAGAGCAGACGGCCGGCGAGCGCCGGCGACGACCAGCCGCAGCGACGGGCGTTGTAGCGCCACAGCACCCGACCGCTCGCCGCGTCGAGTGCGTAGAGGCGCCCGTCGAACGCCTCCTCGAAGACCTTGCCGTAGCCGACGACAGGCGGGAACTCGAGCAGCGCCCGGCCGTGGAACGTCCAGAGCCGCCGGAACGGCGGCCGTAGTCCCGCGGCCGCGACGGCGCGAAGGCGGGCGTTGTCGGCTCCGTACGTCGGCCATGGCAGGACGGCGTTCGTCGCCGGCGGCTTGGGCCCCGTCGCCGTCGGGGGCGGCGAAGTGGTCTGTGTCGTCGGCGTCGAGGCGGTCTGCGGCGTGCTGCTTCCGCAGGAGACGAGCGCGCCGGCCGCAGCGATCAGCCCCGCGGCGGCCAGACGCCCAGCCATTGCGGCTCCCCGCTGAGGTGGCTCCACAGGTTGGAGACGAGCCGCGAGACCGCGGGCCAGTGGGCGCTGGCACCGAAGTTGATCGCGCCGGCGTCGAACACCGTCGAGTGCCCCAGGGTGTAGATCGTCATGTTGGCCGACTTGCCGGGCCCGAACGCGTTGGGGATCGTGGCGAGGACCTGCGTGCCGGGCGGCGATGCGAAGTTGGGCTCGTCGATCTCGATCCCGTAGCGGCCGAGCAGGCTGCCGTCGTGGGGGTTCGTGCCCGCGAACAGCCACCGCGCGGCTCCCGTGTCGACGATGCGGTAGGGCCGGTTCGGATACTTCGATTCGTCCCAGCCGACGTACTGCGAGCCGACGAGTGCCGCCTCGGGCCGGTCGATGTCGCGCCAGCGGGTGCGGCCGACCATCGTGTTGCCGTGCACCCGGACCTTGTAGAAGAAGTTGTTCGCGGACAGGAAGGCAAGATTGCCTCCGGCGTTCCGGTAGCGCGTGATCAAGTCGTAGGTGTGGGAGGTGACGTACTCCTCGTGGCCGCCGAAGACGATCAGCCGGTAGCGGCTCAGCTGTTGGGCGCCGGCGATGTGCTCGAGGTCGTCGTCGGAGATGAAGTCCGCGCGGTAGCGGCTGCGCCAGTACCAGCGCAGGAAGCCGAGGTCGAAGCGCCAGAACTGCTCCGGTAGCCCGGCGGGGACGCGTCCACCACGGACGTCGTAGCCGGCGAAGGGATGGGTCAGGTCGATGACGTGGACCGACGAGTTGAGGTACCAGCTGTCCCCTTCCAGCACGTCGTAGGCGTGCCACGTGTTGGTGGGCTCCACGACGAGCACCGGTTCGGTGCCGAGCCGCTTCGGACGGAGCACGAACGGCGCATAGTCGGTATGGCCGTGCCAGCTGAGGCGCGCGACGTAGTCGCCGCTCGGCCAGCCTGAGCCGAGGCGGACGTGCACGAGCCAACGCGATCGGCCCGCGGGGCGGCGCACCTGCTGCGGCGCCGTCACCGCCTTGCCGAACGTCGTTCGGTCCCAGCCGAGGGATTTTGCGGCGGGCGTGACAGGGCTACCGGCAAGGAAGAGCTGCAGCGTGACGCGGTTGGTGGTGCCGCCGCCGATGTCCAGCAGGGCGGTCTGGCCAGGCGCGTAGCTGCGCGCCTCGAAGCCGGCGAGCAGCGGCGGCGTTCCGGCGCGACTCGGACCGAGCACGGTTCCGAAGACGATCGCGAGCGCCGCTGCGACTGCAACGCCGGACGACAGAGTGGCCGCCGCCGCACGCTGCCTCCGGGTGCGCAGGAACTTTGCGTCCCGTGGTTCGTGAAGGGGTTTGGCCGTGGGGTGCATGCCCTCACGGTCGAAGGCGCCCCCAACCGCGCTCTAACGGCCGGCTAACGGCCGTTAGGAGCATCGCCCGTCAGGGTGCTAGAACCTCCGGGTTGGTCGAGTTCGCCCTCCTCGGTCCGCTGGAGGCTCGCGAAGGCGGCGAGCCGATCGCGCTCGGCGGCCCGAAGCAGCGGGCGGTGCTCACGCTGCTCCTGCTCGAGGCAGGACGGGTCGTCTCGCTCGACCGCCTGGTCGACGCGCTCTGGGCCGGCAGTCCGCCGCCGACTGCCGTGGCGTCGCTCCAGAATTTCGTCGCACAGCTCAGGAAGGCGCTCGGGCCCGACGCGATCGAGACGCGACCGCCCGGCTATGTCGTGCGCCTCGAGCCGGAGCAGCTCGACGTGGCCCGGATGCGGCGCCTCGTCGACGAGGCGCGGGCGAGCGAGCCGGTGCTGCGGGCCGAGCTACTCGACGAGGCGCTCGCCCTCTGGCGCGGCGAGCCGCTGGCCGAGTTCCGCTACGAGACCTTCGCGCAGGAGGAGATCGCGCGCCTCGAGGAGTACCATCTCGCGCTGCTCGAGGAGCGGGCGGAGGCGAAGCTCGCGATCGGCGCGCACGGCGATCTCGTCACCGAGCTCGAGGCGCTCGTTCGCAGCCATCCACTCCGCGAGCGGCTACGGGCGCAGCTGATGCTCGCCCTCTACCGCTCCGGCCGGCAAGCGCAGGCGCTCGAGGTCTACCGCGAGGGTCGCGAGTTGCTCGTCGAGGAGCTGGGGCTGGAGCCGAGCCCGCTTCTACGGGGCGTCCACGCCTCGATCCTGCGCCAGGAGGCGTTCACGCTCGACCGCGGCGCGATTCCCGAGGTGGAGCATTTCGAGGAGGTCGCGGCGGCGCTGCTCTCGGGCAAGGTCACCGTCGTGGTCGGCTCCGACTCGGAGCCGCTCGCATCCGAGCTGGCGCGCCGCTTCGGGCTCGAAGCGGTCACGCCCGAGCTCGCGCGGATCTCGCAGGCCGTGGTCGTCCTCAACGGCTCGGGCCCCCTCTACGACGCGCTGCACACGCTCGTCGAGGGCGACGGGGAGCCGACGGGCGTGCATCGCTTTCTCGCCCGCCTACCCAGGCTCCTGCGCGAGCAGCACAGCGGCCCGCCGCTGCTCGTCACGACCGGCTTCGAGCTCGCGCTCGAACGGGCGCTCGAGGAGATCGACGAGTCGTACGACACGGTTTGCTACCTCGCCTCCGGCCTGATGCGCGGCAGCTTCTGCCACATTCTTCCGGGCGGCCAGGCGAACGTGATCGAGCGGCCGAACTCCTACACGACGGGGCTCGACCTCGACGAGCGGACGGTCCTCCTCCACCTCCAGGGCCGGATCGATCAGTCAACCGAGCGTGCGTGGGAGAGCTTCGCCGTCACCGAGGACGACTTCATCAACTACGGCAACGTCGCCCGCCGTCTGCCGGTGGCGCTGGCCGCGCGACTGCGCCGCACGCACCTGCTGCTGATCGGCTACACGCTCTCCACCTGGACGCTGAGGGTCGTGCTGGAGCGGCTCTGGGGCAGCGAGCCGCTGGCGTACCGCTCGTGGTCGGTGCACGCCGGACCGCAGCCGCTCGAGCGCGAGTTCTGGCGGCGGCGCGACGTCGAGGTGATCGACATGGCGCCCGCGGCCTACGTCGCCGAGCTCGAGCGGGTGCTGGGAAAGGCGGCGGCCCGGTGACGAGTCTCCCCGACAGCCCGTACAAGGGGCTCGCCGCGTTCGAGGACTCCGAGCTCGACGCGCTCCTCTTCTTCGGCCGCGAGCGCGAATGCGCGGCGGTTGCGGCGAACGTGCTCGCGAGCCGGCTGACCGTCCTCTACGGGCCGAGTGGCGTCGGCAAGAGCTCGCTCCTCGGCGCCGGCGTGGCCCGCCGGCTGCGGGAGCTGAGCGGCGCGGCGGTCGTCGTGCACGACTCGTGGGCGGAGGATCCCGCAGCCGGCTTGATCGCATCCGTGCGCGCAGAGTGCGGCGAGCTCGGCGCGACGGCAGGGCTCGTAGACACGGTCGCAGCTGCAGCGCAGGCCGGAGGCGAGCTGCACCTCCTGCTCGACCAGTTCGAGGAGTACATGCTGTACCACGGCCTCGACGGGCCGTTGAGCACGGCGCTGCCGGAGCTGCTGCGCCGGCCCGGGCTTCGCGTCAACGTCCTGCTCGCCGTCCGCGACGATGCCCTGGCCGAGCTCGACGAGTTTGCCGGCCGCATCCCGGAGCTGTTCGGGAACCTCCTCCGCCTCGACCGGCTCGACCGCGACGCCGGCCGGGCGGCGATCGTCGGCCCCCTCGCCCGCTACAGCGAGCTGAGCGGGGAGCGGTTCACGGCAGAGGAAGCCCTCGTCGAGACGGTGCTCGACGAGGCATCGACCGAGGAGGGCGTCGAGGCTCCCTACCTCCAGCTCGTGCTCGAGCGGCTGTGGGAACGCGAGCGAGCGGAGGGATCGCAGACGCTCCGGCTCGCGACCCTCCGGACCATCGGAGGCGCCCGCGCGGTCGTTCGCGAGCACGTCCGAGGCGCCCTCGAGCGGCTGCCCCTCGCGGAGCAGGAGGCGGCTGCGCGGGTCGTGCGGCAGCTCGTCACGCCGTCGGGACGGAAGGTCTCGCACGAGCCCGCAGACCTCGCCGAGTACGCGAACGTCGAGAACGATCAGCTCCGACGACTGCTCGAGACGCTTGCTCGCGAGCGGATCGTCCGAGGCGTCAACGGCACGCCTGGCTCGCCGACCCGCTACGAGATCTTCCACGACGTCCTCGGGCCGCCGATCCTCGCGTGGCAGACCGAGCACCAGCTGCGGCGGATACGTCTCCTGGCGCGCCGCCAGCGGCGGCGGCTGCTGGTGGTGATCGGCGCCACCCTCGTCGCGCTCGGCGTCGTCGCCGCGGTCGCGGCGTACGCGCTCGTGCAGCGGGGCGACGCACGCACGCAGGCTCGGCGTGCCCGCGGGCGAGAGCTCGCGGCCCGCGCGCTCGCGGAGGTTCCGACGAATCCGCAGGTCAGCGTCGAGCTGGCGCTGCGGGCTGCGCTGCTTGCTCCCGGCCGAGACACCGACGACATCCTCCGCTCGAGTCTCGGCGCGATGCGCGAGACGGCGATCCTCCGGCTCGGCGGCAACATCGTCGCGGCGGCCTTCGCGCCGCGCGGCGACCGTCTCCTCGTGGCGAGCAGCGACGGCAGGCTCACGCTCTACGACCGAGCCGGCCACCAGCTCGTGAGGCTGCCGCGGCAGCACCCGCTGACCGAGGCGGCCTGGAGCCCCGACGGGCGTTTCTTCGCCACCGGCGCGTTCGACGGCAGCGTCGCGGTCTGGCGGGTCGGGCACGCGACGCCCGTGCGGACGATCTCGACGAGCTCGCCGGTCGTCGCGCTCTCGTTTGACGAGACGACGCTGCTCGTGGCGAGCGGAACGCACGTCCGTCTCGTCGACCTCGCCACTGGTCGAACGAAAACGATCCGGTTCAGCGGCGGCGTCGTCGCGAGCATCCTCGATCCCACGGGCCGACTCTTCGCCGTCTCTGTGAGGAAGGCGAAGGGGACGCGCACGTCGATCCTCGACGCCCGCACCGGCCGCACCGTTGCGCGCCTGCACGAGGATGGCATCCGATCCCTGGCCTTCAGCCCGAGCGGGCGCCTGCTCGCGACCGGCAGCCGTGACCTCACCGCGCGCATCTGGCAGGCGCGTACCGGCAGGCTTCTCCATGTCCTCGAGCATCACGGCTATGTCCTCGCCGAGCAGTTCTCCCCGGACGGCCGCTCGCTCGTCACATCGAGCTCGGACGGAGGAGCCTACGTCTGGAACGTCGCGACCGGCGAGCGCGACCTGCTTCTGGTCGGCGCCTCGGGCGCGGCCGAGGCGGCCGCATTCAGTCCCGACCAGAGCGAGATTGCGGTTGCGTCGGCCGACCGGCTCGCCCGTATCTACTACGGCCAGGACGGGCGCCTGCTCGCGCCGCTCGCCGGCCACCGCGACTCGGTCACGAACATCGGCTTCGACCCGAGCGGGCGGACGATCGTCACCGGCTCGAGCGACGGCAGCGCACGGCTGTGGGACGCGCTGCCGGAGGGGACGCTGAGGCCGATCGACCGGCGGCGGTCCACGGTCGAGACGCTCTTCGCGGGCGCCGACCCGGTGAGCGTCGCGGGCCGGCAGGCGCGCATCCTCTCGACGTCCGGCCGCCTCGTGCGGCGGCTGACGATGCCTGCGGCGATCGTCGCGGCTGCCGCGCGGGGCAGCACGATCGCCCTTGCGGACCGCGCCGGCGACGTGCTCGTCGATCGCAACGGCGTCGTGGAGAGGACCCGCGATCTGAACATCACGGCCGTTGCCGTGCAGGAGGACGGCAGGGTGCTGATCGGTCGGGCGGACGGCGGTGTGGGGTACTTCGGCGCAGACGGGTCCCGCGCGGGCGTCGGCGCCCCGGTCACCGGCCTGTCGACGGGCGGCGACCGCATTCTCGTCAGCAGCCGGGGTGGTGGGCTCGACGTCCTCACCTTCACGGGCACCGGCACGTTCCTGAGCACGATGACCGCGACCGC
Organism: Gaiellaceae bacterium; assembly: GCA_036723535.1. Lineage (GTDB taxonomy): Bacteria > Actinomycetota > Thermoleophilia > Gaiellales > Gaiellaceae > Palsa-739. The sequence goes on along the minus strand of DAIMGZ010000045.1, from coordinate 1,296 downwards.
CCGGCACGCGACCCTCTCCCCCGACGGCCAGACCCTCGCGACGACGAAGGGCAAGGTCGCCCAGCTCTGGGACGCCTCGACCGGGAAGCTCCTCCACACGCTCTCCGGCCACCACTCGCTCGTCACCGACGCCGAGTTCTCACCGAACGGCCGTGAGCTCGTCACGGTCAGCGACGACCACACGGGAAGGATCTGGACCGTTCGCAGCGGCCGTCTCCTCCACGTCCTCGTCGGCCACTTCTTCCCGGTCCGCACCGGGAGCTACAGCCCGGACGGTCACTGGATCGTCACGGCCAGCCAGTTCACCGCCGGCCTCTGGAACGCGGGCACGGGCCAGCTCCTCTTCTACCTCGGCCGCGACACGGCGCCTCTCACCGGCGCGAGCTTCGGCCCGGGCGGCAACTGGATCCTCACCGGCAGCGAGGACGGCTCCGCCCGCATCTACCACTGCGTGATCTGCCAGGCGCTGCCTGACCTCGAGGCGACCGCCGCCGCCCGTCTCCGCGCCCTGCGCTAGTCCTACTGCTAGGAGGGCGGGGCGCAGCGCGGTTCGTGCCGCTCAGCCAGCTCGAGCAGGAGTGCGTGGAGCGAGGCTCGCTGCTCGGCGTCGAGCGGAGCGAGGAACTCGTCCTCCAGCCGCGTCGCCAGCGCGCGGAGCCGCGTGAGCGCGCGCTTGCCGTCGGCGGTCTGGCGGACGAGGTGCCGGCGCCGGTCCTCGGGATCCCGGCGCCGCTCGACGAGCTTCTGCTCCTCGAGCTCGTCGAGGAGGCCGACGAGCGTGCCGGGGTCGTAGCCGAGCGCGTCCGCGATAGCCGCTTGCGTCTCGGGCGCGCCCTCGTCGAGCAGGGCGAGGATCGCGTAGTGGTAGGGGCTCAGCCCGGCCTTCTCGTACTCGTCGACCGAGCGCTGCTTCGCGGCGAAGCCGAGCCGCTTGAGCAGGAAGAGGTTCGATGCCACGAGCTCCGCCGGCAGGCGGGCCTCGGCTTTCAAGTCGGTCTTCATCTCAATTCCCATCTCCCGGAATATGGTAGCGCGGCCAAGCGTTCCCCTCATGTATAGTTGGCTATACCAACGATTGGAGGAAGTGCTTGATTCCCTCGCTTCAAACGGCTTCTTCGCAGCGGCGCTGGAGTGCCCTGGCGCTCATCGTCACCGCCCAGTTCATGGTCATTCTCGACGTGGCGATCGTGAACGTCGCCCTGCCCTCGATCAAGTCCGATCTCGGTTTCACCCAGACCGGGCTCCAGTGGGTGATCACCGCGTACGCCATCCTCTTCGGCGGGACGCTGCTGCTCG
>DAIMGZ010000044.1:0-14488 GCA_036723535.1 Gaiellaceae bacterium | reverse complement strand
CTTACAAGCAGGAGGTCGGCGGTTCGATCCCGTCACCGCCCATGAGAGACTGAGCCGGTGGAAGCTGCGCAGGTGAGTCTTCTCCGCTGGCTACGACGGCAGCTCCGGCAGCCGATCCCCGTGCGCGAGCATCTCGAGGCGGCCGTCGAGAACGACGACGTGGCAGAGGCGCGCCGGCTGCTGGCTCATTTCGAGTTCACCGACGACCAGCGGCGGAACGTGGAGCAGCTCCTCGACGCGTGGGAGCGGCAGCGCGACGGGGCCGCGAGCTAGTAAAAGCCCTCGCGCCGCCGGTACCGGTTGGCGCGCGCGTCCTCGTATTCCTCGACGTCGAGCTCCGGGTCGGCGACCCAGCGGAGAATCTCGCCGGAGCTAGGCAGCTCCGAGCGGTCGACATGCCGCTCTGGGTTCCAGAGCTCCGAGCGGAGCAGCGCCTTCGGGCACTGCGTGTACGCCTCCTCGACCTCGACGAGGATCCCGAGCTGCGGTGCCTTCCCCTCGACCGCGCTTTCCGCGAGCAGCTCCGGGTCGTCGACGATCCGCGCGCGACCGTTGACGCGAAAGGTGTCGTTGACGCCGGGGACGAGGAAGAGGATCGCGATCCGGTCGTCGGCGAGGAGGTTCGTGAGCGAGTCGGCGAGCTTGTTGCCCGGCCGGTCGGGCAGGAGGAGCGTCCGCTCGTCGAGGATGCGGACGAAGCCGGCGGGGTCGCCGCGCGGCGAGACGTCGAGCCCGCCGTCGGGCCGCCCGGTCGCGACGACGACGAACGGCGACCGCTCGACGAACTGCCGCGTGAGCGGGTTGAGCCGGTCCGCGATCTTGTTCCGGACGAGCTCCGCCGGCTCGCCGAGCACCTCGCGAAGCTGGATCTCGTCCACTACGCGAACCTCGGCGGCCGCTTCTCGCGCACGGCGGCGACGCCCTCGCGGACGTCCGGGCCGGTCATGTCCTGGAACTCGAGCGCGAGCGAGGCGTCGAAGATCGGCCCGGCCCTGAGGAGCCACTCGTTGAGCGCGAGCTTCGTGTGGGAGATCGCGGCGCGGGAGCCGGCGGCGAGCCGCCGCGCGATCTCGAGCGCCCGTTCCTCGAGCTCCTCCTCCGGCACGCAGAGCGAGACGAGCCCGATCCGCTCCGCCTCGACGCCGTCGACCTCCTCGCACAGCAGCAGGTGGTACTTGGCCTTCGCCATCCCGCACAGGAGCGGCCAGACGATCGCCGCGTGGTCGCCGGCCGCAACGCCGAGCTTCGTGTGGCCGTCGACGATGCGCGCGCGCGGCGACGCGATCGAGACGTCCGCAAGGAGGCCGACGACGAGCCCGGCGCCGACGGCAGGGCCGGTGATCGCGGAGACGATCGGCGTCGGGCAGGCGAGCATGTTGTAGACGAGGTCGCGGGCCTCGTGGAAGACGCGCAGCCGCGTGTCGGCGTCGTCGGCGATCGCGAGCACGAGGTCGAGGTCGCCGCCGGAGCTGAAGGCCCCGTCGGCGCCGCGGACGAGGACCGCCCGCGTCTCCTCGTCACGGCCGATCGCCTGCCAGACCCGCGCGAGCTCGCCGTGCTGCGCCTCGCTCACGGCGTTGAGGCGGCCGGGCGCGCGGAGCGTCAGCCGCAGGATTCCCTCCTCCGGACGGTCGAGATCGAGCGACGGGAACTCGCTGTCGTACGCGTACTGGGCCACGACGCAGATCCTACGGCTCGGCGCTACGCTCGCCTCGCAACGCGGGCCGGTAGCTCAGTCGGTAGAGCAGGGGACTTTTAATCCCAAGGTCGCAGGTTCGATCCCTGCCCGGCCCATGCGATGGAGACGGCAGCGGACAACGCAACGCTCGTGGCGGGCGCGACGCGCGGAGCCGGCCGGGCGATCGCAATCCGAGCTCGCCCGGGCGGGCGTGTTCGTCTACGCGACCGGGCGCAGCAGCCGGGTCTCGGGCCGGTCCGAGCTGGACAGGCCGGAGACGATCGAGGAGACCGGAGACCTCATGCGCGCCGCGGGCGGCGAAGGGTCCGCTCTCGTGGTCGACCACGAGGATCCTGCGTCCCTGGCCGAGCTCGTCGCCACCATCGAGCGCGAGGCCGGCCGCCTCGACGTCCTCGTCAACGACATCTTCGGCGGCGACAGGTACATGGAGTAGGACAAGCCGCTCTGGGAGCACGACTGGGACGGCGGGCTGCGGATGCTGCAGATGGGAGTGCACACGCATCTCCTCACCTGCCGGGCCGCCATCCCGCTGATGCTGCAGACGGCTGCCGGTCGCGGCACCCACGGGTTGATCGTCGAGATGACGGACGGCACGGCCGAGGCGAACGCGGACTTCCGGCGGAACGTCGGCTTCTACTACGACCTCGTCAAGGCGAACGTCGAGCGCATCGTCAAGGATCTCAGCGCCGAGCTCGCCGACCTTCCGGTGACTGCCGTCGGCGCCACCCCGGGCTCCGGTCGGAGCGGATGCTCGAGAACTTCGGCGTGACGGAGAGCAACTGGCGCGATGCGTGCGCGAAGAGGCCCGGCTTCGCAATCTCCGAGTCGCCCGCGTACATCGCGAGAGGAATCGCCGCGCTCGCAGGCGATCCCGATCCCGGCCGTTGGAGCGGCACGATCCTCAGCGCCCGGCAGCTGGCGGACGCCTACGGCGTCACCGACACCGACGGCAGCAAGCCCGACTGCTGGGGCCACCTGGCCGCGTATGGCTGGGACCACGCGGGCGGCGAAGGAATCGCCGACTTTCGCTGAACCTCGGCCTCCCGAAGCTCGCCGGAAGCAAGGGTTCGATCCCTCCCAGCGCGGGTAGTCCGTTGACATGGCGAGGAAGCTGCTCGCCGGTGTAGTGGTTGCCGCCGCACTGGGAGTCGTCGGGTCCGCGGCCGCGGATCAGCTGCCGATCCTTCATTCCGCGACGGCCGCCCACCGGCACCTGGTGCTCGCGATCTCGGTCGGTGACGTGCGGCCGACGGAGATGCTCGTGGCGAAGCGGCGTGCCGTGAACGCGGAGGGCGCATTGCTGCCGAAGAACGTCCGCCTCCAAGAGACGATCCAGGTTCCTGCCCTGGCGAGCGGCGTCGTCCGCTGGCGGAGCCAAAAGAGGCTCCGCGCAGGCGTCTACTTCGTGCAGGTGGCGGCGGTCGAGACCGGCGGCGTGGCCGACTGCCCGCCCAAGATGCGCAACTGCGACGAGCACTGGTCGAACGTCCGCCGCGTGGTCGTCCGCCGCTCGAGCTGAAAACAAGAGGGCCGCCCTGTGGCGGCCCCCTTGCAGTCAAACGTCCGTCACCCGACGGTTACTTCATAGGCGCCGGGCACGGGTTGTTCGAGAGCGTCTGGTGGAAGTTGTTCAACCGCTGGCTGACGCTCGGACCGGCAACCGGATAGTTCGACACCAAGAGGCCGCCGTATTCGACGCCGGGGGCGCCCCCGAAGTTGTTCGTCGTACCGGGGATGTTGGCTCCGCCCTCCTGCCAGATGCACGAGGTGCCCGGTCCCTTCGCCGCCGGCACAGCCGCCGTGCTGAAGATCGGGTAGAAGGTCGCGCCATTCGGCGGATCCACACAGCCCGCCCCAGGGCTCGGATCGGCCGGATTGGTCAGATGGCGCTGGCAGTTGTTGTTCGTGCTCGAGTCCGTTCCCTCAATGCGCGGCAGGTCGGTCTCGAACGCCACCTGCGAGTAGTTGTGCAGGCCGTGCCCGCCGGGACCCTTTCCGCCGCCGAAGAGCGGGCTCGTGAACAGGATCGGCGTCGAGACCTTGCTCGGATCCGCGCCGGGGCTCCCGGGCCAGGTTCCATTCTGGTACTCCGGCCCGTCGAAGTCGATGTCCGTGGACAGGCACCCGATGAACGAGTCGTTGACGGTCGTCCCGGTCGAGTCGATCACCGGGGCGGGGAAGCAGGACCTGTCGTCGTTGTCCTGGCTCGGATCCGTCGGATTCGGATAGCCGTTCGTCGCGTCGCAGCGTGCGCGGGAGGCGACGGCATTGCAGTACTCGAAGTGGCCGATCTCGTCCGAGTAGGCGACGTTGTAGGAATGCGCCGCCCAGAGCACGCGGGTGTTCGGCCCGGACGTGCTGTACATCGGATGGAAGGCGTACGGCGCGTCGGTGCACGTCGAAGCGTTCGGCTGGAACAGCGGATGGCCGAAGCCGTTGGCAACGCTCGCGGTCATCGAGCCGTTCGCTCCGCTCGTAAGGTCGTGGATCACGACCTGGAAGCCGGCCGCCGTGTCGTGCAGGTCGACGACGAGCTTGTCGCCGTTGCTGAACTCGAGCGTGTCCGCCCCCAAGGTGAAGGTCGCGGCCGTCTGGTCGAGCGGATCGGCCGGGCCTTGCGAGTTCCCGCTCTTGGTGATGAACGCGAAGTTGACCGGCTCCACGCCCGCCGCGTTGAGACACGCGTTGTTGTTGAAGGCGCCGGTGTTCGAGTTCTGCATGAAGCTGTCGATGGTCATCGCCGCGCACCACTTGCCGTCGGTGTTCCCGTTGGCGTCGGTACAGCTGACCGGGCCCCAGCCGGGCGGGTAGAACTGCATCTCCATGAAGGCCGTGCCCGGCGTGTTACCCATGTAGTTCGGCTTGCTCGGGTCGGTCCCCGTGAGGATGTTCTTGTCGCTGTCGGGCGGACAGTTGACACCCGGATTGGGCGCGCTCTGGTCGTCGCACAACGCCATCCCGAACCAGAACGCCGGGTGGAGCATGAAGTTCCAGGTGCCGCCGCTCCCGTCCTGCGCCGGCGCGGCGGGCGGATCTGTCGGGAGGCTCAACTGGTACTCGTTCGAGTTCCCCGAGCCCGGCTTGTTCGAGTAGAAGAGCAGCGACGGTTCGTCGTGGCCGGAGACGTACGTGTAGCCGTTCCAGGTCCACGGGTTGTTTGCCTCCGTACACAGCTGCGAGTGCAGGACGCACAGCGGTGTGTTCGTGGCAGCCTGCGCCTGCGCGGTGCGCACGCTGCCGGCCGCAGGCAAGATGACCGCCGCGGCGATCCCCAAGACTATCGCGCCGGCAAGCAACAGGCGGCGCGGGGCTAGAAATGCGCTCATACGTTCCCCCTTTGAATGTGTGGGCGGCGGGATAGTGACAAATGACCCTGCGGACTGAATCGTTACGATCGCCGCATGCCGTTCGCGCTCCGCCTCCTCGTCGCCTGGGCCGTCGACGCCGCCGCACTCGCCCTGGCGGCGTGGATCTTCTCCGGCATCTCGGTCGGCGGCTCGGCCGGGACGCTCATCCTCGCCGCGCTCGTCTACGGACTGCTCGCCTCGTTCGTGAAGCCGGTGCTGAAGCTCCTGACGTTCCCGCTTGCGCTCCTCACGCTCGGCGTCGCCTGGTTCGCCGTCGCGATGTTCATCCTCTGGCTGACCGACGCGATCGTCGGCGGCTTCCGGATCAACGGCTTTTGGACGCTCGTCGGCGGGACGGTCGTCGTCTGGGCGGTCGGCGCCGCGGCCGACCACTGGCTCCTGCCGCGCAAGCGAGGGCTGGGACGCCTGATGCGTGCCTCTTCGCGTTTCGGACGGGCCTAAACGGAAAACAGCCCCGGAGCATGCGGTCGGCTCCGGTGGCGCGCGTGCGGGACGCAGCGTCGCAGGGGCCGGCCGCGGCCCTCGAGCGTACGCTGCCGCGATGAGGCTCTTCCTCGTCGCGCGGCACGGGCAGTCGCTCTTCAACGTCGACCAGGTCGTGAACGGCGACCCGGCTCTCGACCGAGGGCTTTCGGAGCAGGGAATCGAGGAGGCAGAGCACCTCGCGGGCCAGCTCGCCGCCCTGCCGCTCGAGCTCGTCGCGGTCTCGCCTTTTCCGCGCGCGCTCCAGACCGCGAACATCGCGCTCGCTGGCCGCGACGTCCCGCGCGTCGTCGACGAAGAACTCGGGGACGTCCGCATCGGCGAGCTCGAGGGCAAGTCGCTCGACGCCTATCGCGCGGCGCCCGCGCACTCGAACCGGGAGGAGCGCTTTCCGGGCGGCGAGAGCCTCGACGAGGCCGCGCTTCGCTACGCCGCCGCGTTCGAGCGGCTGCTCGCGCGCGACGAGGCGGTGACGCTCGTCGTCTGCCACGAGATCCCCGTCCGCTACCTCGCCAATGCCGCCGCCGGCATCGGCGAGCTGAACGGGCCCTTGCGCTACGTCGCGAACGCGGTTCCCTACCTCTTCGGCGAGACGTCGCTGCGCCGCGGCGTCGAGCGCATGCGGGAGCTGTCTGGGTAGCGTCAGGTCATGGCTGCGGCGGACAACCTGGCGCTGCTCGACTGGAAGCGGCGCGTCTTCGCCCTGTACGCCGCCGTCCGCGCGCTGCCGCCGGAATCAGCCTGGGAGCTGTGGCGCGAGACGCGGGACGACTTGTTCCGCTCGCACCCGCAGTCGCCGCTACCGGCCGACCGGCGTGCGTCGTTCGACGGCCTGGAGTACTGGCCGTACGACCCGCAGGCGCGCGTGCTCGCCGAGCTCGAGGACATCGAGGCGCCTCCGGAGCCCGTCCAGACGAGCGGAACGGAAGCCATCCTCTTCCGGCCGTTCGCGCGCGCCGCGTTCGAGCTGCACGGCGAGCTGCTTTCGCTCGAGGTGTCCTGGCTCGCGGGCTACGGCGGCGGCGCTTTTCTCTCCTTCCGCGACACAACGAGCGGAAAGGAGAGCTACGGCGGCGGCCGCTACGTCCTCGACACGGCGAAGGGCGCGGATCTCGGGGAAGAGGACGGGCGGCTCGTGCTCGACTTCAACTTCGCCTACAACCCGTCCTGCTCGTACGACCCGGGCTGGGTCTGCCCGCTCGCGCCGCCGGCGAACCGGTTGGCGGTCGCGGTGCAGGCGGGGGAGCAGCACACGACGTGAGCGACCTCGAGGCACTTCGGAACGAGATCTCCGAGCTCGACCTGCGGCTCCTCGAGCTGCTGAACCGGCGGCTCGAGGTGGTCGCGTCCGTCCGCGACTTCAAGGACGCAGCCGGCGAGCGCTGGATCGATCCCGAGCGCGAGGCCGAGCTGTTGCAGGGGCTCGTCGCGGCGAACCCCGGGCCGCTCTCGGAGCGTGGCGTCACGGCGGTCTTCTCCGCTGTCCTCGACGTTCTCAAGCAGGAGGTCGCGGCGGAGCGGCGCGCTCCGTCACAGCCCGCAGGCGCGGCCGAGCGAGAGCGGGCGATCGAGCGCCTAGCAGTCGTCGGCACCGGGCTCGTCGGCACGTCCGTTGCACTAGCCGCCGGCCGCACCGGCACCCGCTGTCGCGGCTTCGATTCGGACGCCGGCGTGCTCGAGCGCGCCGCGGCGCGCGGCACGGTGGAACCGGTGTCGTCACTCGCCGCCGCGGTCACCGACGCCGAGCTCGTCGTCGTGGCCGTTCCGGTCGGTGCTGCTCCAGACGTCGTGCGGGAGGCGCTGGACGCCGCGGGTGCCGACGCGGTCGTCACGGACGTCGCGTCGACGAAGCGGCCGCTCGCCTCGATCGCCGATCCGCGTTTCGTCCCCGGCCATCCCGTCGCCGGCGGCGCCACCGGCGGTCCCGCCCGCGCCGCCGCGGATCTCTTCGACGCCGCGACGTGGTTCCTGACGCCGACAGATGCCTCCTCGGCGGAGAGCGTGGCGCTCGTGGAGCGGTTCGTCGCCTCGCTCGGCGCGCGCGCGGTGCGGACGGACGCCGCCGCGCACGACCGCCTGCTCGCGCTGACGAGCCACCTCCCCCACGCGCTCGCGAACCTGCTCATGCTCCGCGTCGCGGAGGCGGCGGCCGAGGACGACGCGCCGCTCGCCTTCGCGGGCGCGTCGCTGCGCGAGATGACGCGGCTCGCCGGCGCGAACGCGGCGGTCTGGAGCGACATCTTCCTCGGGAACGCCGACGAGATCGCGGCGGCGCTCGTCGGCTTTCGCGCCTCGCTCGACGAGCTGGAGCAAGCGCTCCGGGCGGGCGACCGCGACTCGCTCGAGGCGTCGATCGGCACGGCTGCGGCTGCGCGTGAGCGGCTGGAGTCGTTCGCCTACCGCACCGAGCCGGCGCAGCTGAACCGGATCCGCGTCCGCGTCCCCGACAGGCCGGGCGTGCTCGCGCGGATCACGCAGATCCTCGGCGCGGCGCAGATCAACCTCGAGGACTTCGAGCTCCGCCACGTCTCGCCGGAGTACGGCGGCGTGCTCGTCATCCTCGTCGCGGGCGCCGACAACGCCGCACGGGCGCGCGAATTACTCCGTCGTGAGGGATTCGCTGCGGCTTGACGCCTAGCCCGACCGACCTGTGGAAGTAGAGGGAGGAGAGCACGATGAGCAACGAACAGGCGGCACCTGAGACGAGAGGTGTTACGGCGGAGTTACTTGCAGCGGTTGACCTTGGCCCCGAGATCGAGGGCATGGCAGGGCGCGAACTTCGATTGCGCATGGTGACCTTCGAGCCTGGAGCCGTCTTCGGCCCGATTCACGACCATAAAGACAGACCGGGCATCGTCTACATACTGCAAGGAACGATCACTGACCATCGAAATGGAGTCGCTTCGGACTAGGGCCGGGAGTGGGCTGGCCCGAGGATAGAAACACCACAACTGGCTTGAGAACAGAGGAACGATTCCGGCGGTGGAGATCTCGGTCGACATAGTCAGGCAAGCGTAGGCTCAGGCCCGAGATCTACCTGTAAGAGCGCCGGAGCACATCAAGCGCGAGGAACGCTCCTTGTCTGGACAGGGTCTTGGCTTGGTGGCGGGGCGGTCGTAATCTCTTGTCGTGCTTCGATTTGGGAGTTCGGAAATGCGAGGTGTGGTCCGTGCTGTGGTCGCGGTGATGCTCGTCGGCGGAACGGCGGCGGTCTTGTGGCTGGGGACAGCCTCAGCAGGTTCCTCGCAGCTTTTGCAGCCTGCGCTGCGCTCGACCTCAACCTCGCTTGGTTGCACGCCTTCCTCGGTCATGCTCTCGGAGAAGGCGACCTGCACAGTGGTCGTCTCGGACACCGACACGGGGTCGCTACGAGCCCGACCGGCACCGTCGAGTTCTCCGCGAGCAGCATCGACGCGTTCCCCGACCCTGCCGCGTGCACCCTCTCAGGAGGCTCCTGCCAGATCACATACACCGCATACGGTTTCGCGCCCAGCACGCAGACGATCACCGCCTCGTACGGAGGCGACTCCGGTCACGCGACCAGCTCAGGCGCACAAGACATCGCCGTGATCCCCTACACGGGGCCGGGGCCGCGGCCGCCCATCCTCTACTGCCGCGTGCCCAACGTGACCGACCAAACGCTGGCCCAGGCGACGAGGGCCCTCCGACACTTCGGTTGCCGCCCCGGCAGGATCGGCAAAGCCTTCAGCAAACGCGTCAAGAAAGGCCGCGTAATCTCACAGAAACCCGGGCCAGGGAAGCGCCTGCCGGAGCGCGCGAAGATCCGTCTCGTGGTCAGCAAAGGTAAGCCGGCACGTCGCAGTACGTCCTGAGCTGTCGTGCGGCGGACTCCCAGGTATTGGTCTCCGGTGTGGGGTCGCTGAGATGGGCCGGTGTTCGGGAGTGACCCCTGAGCGCCGGCGCGCTTACTTGATCCTCATCGCGTTCAGCAGGGCGCGGAGTCGTCTCTTGTCGGCCCTGGACGCCCTCGGCCCCACACTCATCGCCAGGTAAAAGACCCGACCCGCGGCGTGGAAGGCGACCTCTCCACTCCCGCGGCCGAGACACCAGGCCTGCTCTGAGCGCCGAGGTAGCGATATGTCCTTCGGCCTGGCTGGTGTTCGTGGCAGCGACCGTCGCCTATCTCCCCCGAGTGCTTCTCTCATGAAGGCAAGCACGCCATTCCTGGGCCGCTCCTTCGCAATCCCGGAGAGGCACGGACCGATATCTCTTGGAGTCCGATGGAATCGGAAGGTCCCGACCGCGAACCGGTAGACCGGCTCGGTTGCGTTCGAGAGGGGTTTCGTCGTCGCGTACCAGGCAGACGGGTAGGCAAACGATATTCCGTGGCTGGAGAACATGCGACGCAAGCCGCTAGCTCAGCTCACCGACCCGGAAAGGAGCAGCAACATCGTCAGGGTGAGCGCGGCAATCCTCAGTCCCACAATCGTCATACGACGCACGAGCGATTACAAGTCCCGCGCTCGCCTGGGCGGGGCGTCCTCTCGCCCGGACCCGGCCGCTAGCCGGTGTGGAGCTCGTCGACGCCGGCTTCGGCCTCGGCCACGCAGCGGTCGAACTCGCCGAAGGCGTCGGCCCACGTCTGGGGGCTCCGCAGGTCGACACCGATCGGCGCGAGCAGGTCCTGCGGCGAGCGCGAGGCACCGCTAGCGAGGAACTCGAGGTAGGCCCGCGTGAACTGTTCCGGATCCGCGCGGTAGCGCGCGAGGAGCGAGAATGCGACGAGATGCGCGAACGCGTAGGCATACGTGTAGAAGCGGACGTGGATGAAGTGCGGGATGTACGTCCAGCCGAGCCGGTAGCCCTCGGGCAGCTCGACCGAATCGGCGTAGTAGCGCTCGTTCGCCTCGATCCACATCTCCGAGAGCCGGTCGCTCGTCAGGGCCTTCCCCTCGCCTCGGACGGTGTACGCGCGCTGCTCGAACCGCGCCATCATCGTCTGGCGGAAGATCGACGCCATCGCGCTCTCGGCGCGATCGGCGAGGAGCATCACGCGGGTCGCCGTGTCCTCCTCGCGGTCGATCAGCCGCTCGACGGCGAGGAGCTGCGCGAACGTCGAGGGCACCTCGGCGAGAGCTAGACCCGTGTGGAACGACCGGTAGGTCTGCCGCTCGAGCGAGAGCGTCCCGTGCACGGCATGGCCGAACTCGTGCGCAAGCGTGACGACGTCGCGAAGCTGGTCGGTGTAGTTGAGGAGGACGTACGGGAGCACGGTCTTGGAGACCGCGTTGCAGTAGGCGCCGCCGACCTTGCCGGGGCGCGGTTCCGCGTCGACGTGTGCGCGGCCGAGACAGGTGCGGAAGATCTCGCCCAGCCGGGGGTCGAAGTCGCGCAGCGAGTCCTCGACCATCCCGACCGCCTCCGTCCACTCGACGCGGCGGTCGCTGCCGACGGGCGCGTACTGGTCGGCGAGCAGGAGCCGGTCGAGCCCCAGCACCCCGGCCTTGCGCACGAACCAGCGACGGCCGAGCGGGTGGTGCTCCTCGACGGCGGCCATCATCGCCTCGACGACCTCGCCGTCGAGCTCGTTGCGCTGGTTGGTCGGCCACATCGGATCGGGGATCCCGCGCAGCCGGTCGAGGGAGAGCCGGTCTCCGACGAGCGCGTCGTAGCAGGCGGCCTGCACGTCCGCCAAGCCCTCCAGCGCCTCGTAGAGGACGTCGAGTGCCGCGAGCCTCAGCTCGCGGTCGGGATGGTGGACGTAGGAGAGCAGCCGGTCGATCGTGTGCGGCTCCGGGCCGTCGCCACCGTCGAACTCGACCGTCAGCGTCGCGAGCTCACGGCCGTGGAGCGACTCCCACGCCGAGATCGCGGGGCGGCGAGCGTTCAGCGCCTGCTCCTCGCCTTCCGGCAGGACGTAGGGCTTCTCCTCCCGGGCCACCCGCAGCGGGTGAACGAACGGCTCGAGCTCCACGGCGTCGAGCAGCGCATCCGCCTCGACGTCGTCGAGCGCGAGCCACTCGAGCTCGACGAAGAGGAGGATGCTCTCGAGGTCGGCGGCCCGGTCGCGCGCGAGCGTCGCCAGGTCGTTCGTCTCGGGATCCGTCGCCTGCGTGTGCTCGCGGGCCGTCGCGTAGAAGTGCACGCGGGAGATGTCCTGTGCGAGCTCGTCGAGCTCGTCGAACAGCTCTCGGAGCCCCTGCGCTCCGGCCGAGCCGATCGTGCCGCGCCGCCGCTCGGCGAAGTCGCGCGCGCGTGCCAGCAGCTCGTCCCATTCCCTGCGCGCTTGCTCGGCGTCCGGCTCGAGATCGCTCAGATCCCAGCGGACCCCGGTGGCACTGAGTGACGAGCTGACGGCCACGGCCCGAGAGCGTATAGCTCCCTCAATCGCGGTGCCATACTTGGGCGGAGTGTCCCGCCGGCTGCATCTGATCGTGCTGGGGATCGCGCTCGTCGTCGGCGTCGGGGTCGGCGCCGGGATCTCCATCGTCCGATCCTCCGGAGCGCCCGCGAGCCCGGTGTCGGACAGGCCCATGATCGCGAACCCGCAGCTCGATCCCGGCACCGCGCTCAGCGGCGCCGCTCCCGGCTTCGCGCTCACCGACCAGCTCGGCAAGCGCGTCTCGCTGAGCTCGTTCCGCGGCAAGGTCGTCGTCGTCTCGTTCAACGACCCGGAGTGCACGACCATCTGCCCCCTCACCACGACTGCGCTGCTCCACGCGAAGAAGCTGCTCGGGCCGGCCGCCGCCCGCGTCCAGCTGCTCGGGATCGGCGCCAACCCCGAGGCGACGGAGGTCAAGTGGGTCCGGGCGTACTCGCAGGCGCACGGGATGATGCACAAGTGGCGCTTCCTGACCGGCTCGCTCGCCGAGCTCAAGCTTGTCTGGCGGGCGTACCGCATCGAGGCTGCGGTCGTGAACGGCAGCATCGACCACACGCCGGCGACGTACGTGATCGACTCGCGCGGTCGCCTCTCGCGGCTCTACATGACGCAGATGGCGTACTCGAGCGTCAACCAGCTCGGGTACGAGATCGCGCGGAGCCTCGCGGCGCTGCTCCCGGGTCACCCTCGTGTGCGCGGCTCGCAATCCCTGGCCACGATCGGTCTGCTCGGCCCGCGCGAGCGCGTGACGCTGCCACGTTCCGGCGGCGACAGCGTTCGGCTCGGCCCCGGCTCGGGGCCGCACCTCGTCCTGTTCTTCGACACGTGGGAGACCGAGGTCTCGGACCTGAGCGCGCAGGTCCAAGCGCTCAACCGCTACCAGGCGGCCGCCGTGCGCAAAGGGCTCCCACCTCTCGTGGCGATCGACGAGGGCGGAGTCGAGCGGTCGCGACAGGCGCTGCCGAGCTTCCTGCACAGCCTGCGGCACCCGCTCTCATATCCGGTCGCCGTCGACGACACCGGTCGCGTCGCAGACGGGTACCGCGTGCAGGACTCGCCCTGGCTCACGCTCGTCTCCGGCCCGGGCCGCTTCCTCTTCTATGAAGACCTCGCCGTGAAGGGCTGGCCGACTTTGCCGCAGTTGCTCGCGAAGGTGCACGCCGCACTCGCGCGGGCGAAGAGCTGAGTCTGCTGCGAAGCGCGCTGTAAGGACTTTTCGCCGAACCTGCACCAACCTGCCGAAAGTTGCCGCCGCCCACCCAATTGGGTGATCCGCGCTGCTCGCGTCTGTGGTCCACTTGGCGTCCACGCCGAAAGCGAGCGGCCGCATTCTGCGACGGCCGCGCCCATCGACGGGAGCCTTCGATTCTGTTGCGGCCCATCCGCCTACTCATCCTGCTGCTCGCCATCGCCCTCTCGCTCGGGCTCGCCCTCGTACGCCCGCTCCAGGGACGGGCAACCCGTACGACGAAGAGGTCCGGGACCCACCAGACGAGCCTCGAGCCGGTGCGGAGGCGGCATCTGATGTCCTACGGCCCTGCCGACCCAGCTCACAGGTTCGGCGGCCGCGTCGTCGCGTACGCCCGCCACTTCCTCGGTGTCCGGTACCAGTGGGGCGGCACGACGCCGCGCACGGGCTTCGACTGCTCGGGGCTCGTCCGCTTCGTCTACGGCCACTTCGGAATCGCACTACCGCACTCGAGCTTCGGCGATCTCGTGCGCGGCCACCGTGTGACGCGCCGCTATCTCCGCCCCGGCGACCTCGTCTTCTTCTACGGCGCGAGCCACGTCGGTATCTACGCCGGCCACGGCCGCTTCATCGACGCGCCGCACAGCGGAGCCGTCGTCCGCATCTCGACGATGCACGGCTGGTACAGCTCCAGCTACTACGGCGCTCGGCGCTTTCGCCGCGGCTAGCGCCGCCCGATCCTCACTTCATCTTTTCGGCCATGGCGGTGAGCAGCTTCCAGGCGATCGCCGAGTTGTTCTCGACGAGCGGCCGGAACTCCCACGGCGTCATGCCGTAGCAGAGCATGTCTGTGCGCGCCGTCAGCGTTGCGGTGCGCGGCGACTCGTTGATGAGCGCGATCTCGCCGAAGTAGTCGCCGGGGCCGATCGATCCCTTCGCCTCGCCGGCAACGCTCACCTCGGCCTCGCCCTCCTCGACCACGAAAAAGCCGACGCCGCCTGAGCCTTCCTGCGTCACGGTGTCGCCGGCCTTGAAGCGGCGCTCGCGCATACCGCTCGCGATCTGCTCGAGCTCGCGCTGGTCGAGGCCCGCGAAGAGCGGCACCTTCTTCAGCGTGTCGGCGGCGGCTGCACTGGCCACGGCGCAGTTATACACAGCTGCACTTCTCTTTGCGAGCGCCGGCGGTTGCAGCGAGGATAGGCGGATGCGCGTCCACGTCGTCGGCTGCTCGCCTGCCTGGCCCAACCCGGGCGGCGCCCAGTCGGGCTACCTCGTCGAAGAGGACGGCCGGCGGCTCCTGCTCGACTGCGGCCCAGGCGTCCTGCCTCGCCTGCGGCGGTTCGAGAAGCCGTGGCCGCGAGTCGACGCGATCGTCATCACCCACTTCCACCTCGACCACTGGGGCG
>DAIMGZ010000043.1:0-14682 GCA_036723535.1 Gaiellaceae bacterium | reverse complement strand
CTAAGGCCTAGAGCGCGAAATAGATCGCCGACGCCGTGCCGGCGCAGGCGCAGTAGATCGCGAACGGCGTCAGCGTCCGCGTCTCGAAATACCGCATCAGGAACCGCACCGCGAGGTACGCCGTCAGGGCGGCGCAGAGCGCGCCCACGAGCGCCGGGCCCCGCACGCCGTTTCCCTGCGAGCCGGCGAGGTCGGGGAGCTTGAGGATGGCCGCGGCAAAGATGATCGGTGTCGCGAGCAGGAAGGCGAAGCGCGCCGCGTCCTTGTGCGAGAGGCCGACCAGCAGCCCGCCGCCCATCGAGGCACCCGAGCGGGAGAAACCGGGAATGAGCGCGATCGCCTGCGCCGCGCCGACGGTGAAGGACTGCCACCAGCCCACGGTCCGCGCGATCCGCTCGTCGTCGTCCTCGACCACGGCCGGCGCGCGCCGCCGCAGCAGCTCTGCGCCGTAGAGCACCAGGCCGTTGAGGGCGAGGAAGATGGACGCGTACTCCGGCGACGCGAACAGCTTGCGGAGGTGGTCCTGGAGCGTGAGGCCGAGGATCCCGGCGGGGATCGTCCCGACGATCAGCAGCCAGCCGAGTTTCGCGTCCGCGTCGCGGCCGATCTCCCGGTCGCGCAGTGAGCGCCCGAGCCCCTTCACGATCCGGACCCAGTCGTGCCAGAAGAAGGCGAGCAGCACGAGCGCCGTCGCCAGGTGGAGCGCGACGAGGAAGGTGAGGAAATACGAAGCGTTCTGGTGGATGTTCCAGCCGACGAGCTTCGGAAGGATCACGCTGTGCCCGAGGCTCGAGACGGGGAACAGCTCGGACACGCCCTGGAGCAGCCCGAGCATTGCGCCCTGGAAGTAGCTGATCGGGTGCACTCAGTCGGCTTCGGGGGCCTGGGCGGCGCCCTTCTTCGGGCCCGAGTTGAACCAGGCGAACGCGAAGCACGCAAGTCCGACGAGGAGCGCGGCGATGCCGTGCTTCACGTGGTGATGGCTCGTGCCCGCCTCATGGCCGGGGAAGAAGGACGGCAGCGAGCGCGCCGGCTCGGCCCAGTAGACAGCGGCGATCGCCACGAGCGCGATCCCGAGCACGACCGCGAGCGCAACGAGCAACTTCCGGTAGCGCACGAACGCGTCTTTGGCGGCCATGTCGGCGAGTCCTAGCTGACGGGATGTGAGGCGTCGGTGAACTCGCGGAACTGGGCGGTGAGCAGGTAGGCGGTCTGCTCGCCGATGTCGACGGCGCGGTCGCCGATCCGCTCGATCGTCCGCGCGACGACGACCATCCGCAGTCCCCACTCGCGAAACTCCGGAGCGGCCATCACGTCGACGAGACGCTCGACGAAGCGCCGGTTGGCGCGGTCGATCAGCTCGTCGAGCTCGACAAGGCTCTCGGCGCCCTCTAGGTCGCGGCGGCTGAAGGAGTCGAGTGCCACGCGCAGCATCTCCTCGGCGCGCTCGCCCATCTCGGACAGGACCTCGACGAGGGCCGGATCCGGCTCGACGTCCGCGACGAGCTGCGACAGCTTCGCAATCGTCACTGAACCGTCGGCGCTCCGCTCGAGCAGCAAGTTGATGTGGAGCATCGCGAGCAGTAGCCGCAGGTCGCGCGCGACCGGCGTCTGCAACGCGAGGAGCGACTGGATCTGGTGCTCGATGGCGAGGAAGTGGCGGTCGACCTCGTCGTCGAACGCGATCACTTCGGTCGCGAGCTCCCCGTCCCGCTCCTCGAGCGCGCGCATCGCGCCGTGGACGGCGCTCATGACCCGCTGCCCCATCTCCTGGAGCTGCGCCTCGACCTGCTCGAGCGCCGCATCGATTGCCATTGCGAGCCAGCGTACTAGCTCGCCTCCCCACCCGCGCCGGCCCCTGTCACCACTTCGTCTCCACCTCGCAACGCCGCCGTATCCCACCCTCCGTAGGCCGCGCCGTACCGTCTCCGCGAACCCTGAGGAGGAGGAAAACCGACATGCCGAGAAACGGCACGCTCGTTCGCATCACACTCGCTCTCGTCGCTGCGGCGCTTGTTGGAGCCCTGGCGGTCACGAGCGCCGGCGCCGCGGGCAAGCGGTCGGCCGGGACACTGAACGGTGCCGGCTCATCGCTCGTCGCGCCGGCTGTCGCCGTCTGGCAGCAGCTCTACAAGGGGGACACCGTCAACTACTCGGCGATCGGCTCCGGCGGAGGCATTCAGGCGATCAGCCACCGCACCGTCGACTTCGGTGCCAGTGACGCGCCGCTGACCAAGAGCCAAGGCGCCGGTTGCCACGGCTGCGTCCAGATCCCGTGGGCGCTGACTGCAACGTCACCCGTCGTGAACATCCCCGGCGTCGCCGCTCGCCAGCTCAAGCTCACCGGGACGGTGCTGGCGAACATCTACCTCGGCAACATCACGAACTGGAACGACCCGGCGATCAAGCAGCTCAACCGGGGCCTGGCGTTGCCGAACTTGAAGATCACTCCCGTCCATCGCAGCGACGGCTCCGGCGACACATACGTGTTCACGAACTACCTGTCGAAGGTGAACAAGGGGTGGAAGTCGAAGGTCGGCTGCGCGACGACCGTCAGCTGGCCGGCGGGCATCGGAGGCTCGAAGAACGCCGGTGTCGCTGCTGCCGTTTCGGCCAACTCGGGCGCGATCGGCTACGTCTCCGTCGCGTACGTGATCCAGAACCATCTCAAGCTCGCGAGGCTGAAGAACGCCTCCGGCAAGTACGTGCTGCCGACGATCGCGTCGATCGAATCGGCGGCGCAGCTGGTCAAGGGCACGAGGATTCCGGCGAACAACAAGATCTCGATCACCAACCCGCCCAAGTCGAAGAAGTACCGGAACGCGTACCCGCTGGCGACCTTCACGTACGTGCTCGTCCCGCAGACGACATCCAAGGCAGCTCAGCTCAAGGCGTTCATCACCTGGGCGCTTGGTTCCAAGCCGCAGAGCTCGATCGAGAAGTACGTCTTCGCGCCGATGCCGACTTCGGTGGTAAGAGCGGCGAAGAAGACGCTCGCGACGATCCACTCGTAGGAGAGAATCGCGTCGACCTGTGAGCACGTTCGACGCGACAGGTGACACCGCCCGCAGCCCCTTCTCCGGGCGGCGGGTGCGGCTCGGTGACCTGCTTCTGCAGGGGGTGGCCGGGTTGGCCGCGTTCGGCGCGACGGTCCTGCTCGGCCTGATCGCCTACAAGGTGGTCGACGGCGCCCGGCTCTCGATGTCGACCTTTGGGCTGGGCTTCGTTTCGAGCATCGGCTGGGACCCGGTGCACAACCACTTCGGCGCCGGCAGCTTCCTCTTCGGCACGGCGGTTACGTCGATCGGGGCGCTCATACTCGCCACGCCTTTGGCGCTCGGGATCGCCCTCTTCCTCACCGAGCTCGCCCCGCGCTGGATCCGCGGCCCGGTCACGGCCCTTGTCGAGACGCTCGCCGCGATCCCCAGCGTCGTGATCGGGCTCTGGGGGATCATCGTGCTCGGGCCGCTGCTGCACGACCACGTCATGCCGGCTCTCCACTCGGCGCTCGGTTTCATCCCGCTCTTCGGCCCGACGAGCACCGGCTCGACGATCTTCACCGCGATCGTCGTGCTGACGATCATGATCCTCCCGATCGTCGCGAGCATCTCGCGCGAGCTCTTCCTGGGCGTTCCCTCCGAGCTGAAGGAGGCGGCGCTCGGGCTCGGGACGACGCGCTGGGAGATGGTGCGCGGCGTCGTCTTCCCCTACGCGCGGGGCGGCGTGGCGGCGGCGATGATCCTCGGCCTCGGCCGCGCCGTCGGCGAGGCGATCGCCGTCTCGCAGGTGATCGGGGCGTTCGACAACGGAATCAGCTGGAACCTGTTCAGCGCCGGCGACACGCTCGCCGCGAAGCTCGCGAACGAGTATGCGAGCCCGACGTCGAACCTCGAGACCTCGTCGCTCTTCTATCTGGGCGTGATCCTGCTCGTCTTCTCGCTCGTTGTGAACGTCGTCGCGCGGGTGATCGTCCGGCGGGTGGCGCGGCGCCAGGGATTCGTGGCCCGGTGAGCGCCGCCGACCTCAGCGCACTTCAGCGCCCGAACGACAGGCTACGGAGGCGCCGCGCCGTCAACCGCGGCATGGAGCTGCTGGCCTGGCTCGCCGGTGCGGTCGGCGTCGGCATCCTCGGCGTCGTCGTCTGGTCGGTGGCGAAGCGCGGTGCCAGCGAGCTCAACCTCGACCTCCTCACCAAGACGCCCGTTCCCTTCGCAATCGGGAACGTCAAGCAAGGGCTCGCGAACGCCTTCGCGGGCAGCCTCGTGATCGTCGGCCTCGCCACCGTGATGGCGCTGCCGGTGGGGATCCTCGTCGCGATCTACGTCAACGAGTTCGCGCCGAGGGCTGTCCGGAACGGCGTCGGATTAGTGCTCGACGTCCTCAACGGCATCCCCGCCATCGTGATTGCCATCTTCGTCTTCGGCCTGCTCGTGGTCAGTCACGGCCAGAGTGGCTACGCCGGCGCGTTCGCCCTCGCGGTCATCATGCTGCCTCTCGTTGCACGGGCCACGATCGAGGTGCTCGCGCTCGTCCCGAGCTCGCTCCGCGAGGCCTCTCTCGGGCTTGGCGTGCCGCGTTGGCGGACGACGCTCGGGATCGTTCTGCCGCAGACCGTCGGCGGGATCGTGACCGGAGCGGTGCTCGCTGTCGCACGGGTTGCAGGCGAGACCGCGCCGCTGCTCTTCACGTCGTCGCTTGTCGGCAACGGCATCAGCTGGAATCCGGCCCACGCTCTCCAGAGCGTGCCGGTTGCGATCTACGAGCTGTCGGAATCCCCCGATCCGGCCGATCATGCGCGCGCCTGGGCGGCCGCGCTCGTGCTGCTGCTGTTCATCCTCTTTGCGAGCTTGACGGCCCGCTGGCTCGCCACGCGTAGTCGCCGCAAGATCAGTCGTGCCGGCAGATGAGCCAGACGAGGGGAGAAGCCGTGTCCGTGTCGAGTACGATCGAGCGCGCCGTGCGCCTCGAGACCAAGCGCCAGCCTTTGCCGCCGCGCGAGCGGCTCGAACAGGTCTTCGACATCCAGGACCTGGTCGCGATCTACGGATCCAAACCGGCCCTCAAGGACGTGTCGATGGAGGTCTACAAGAACCTCGTCACCGCCGTCATCGGGCCCTCCGGCTGCGGCAAGAGCACCTTCATCCGCTGCCTGAACCGGATGAACGATCTCGTCCCTGGCTTCCGCCAGACGGGAACGGTTCGCTACCACGGCGTGGACATCGCGGGAAAGGACGTCGATCCGGTCGCGGTACGGCGCACGATCGGGATGGTCTTCCAGCGGGCGAACCCGTTCCCGAAGTCGATCCACGACAACGTCGCCTGGGGGCTGAAGGTGCTCGGGATGAAGGACAACCTCTCGGAACGGGTCGAGCGGGCTCTGACGCAGGCGGCTCTCTGGGACGAGGTCAAGGACCGGCTGAAGGCGAGCGCGCTTTCCCTCTCCGGCGGCCAGCAGCAGCGCCTCTGCATCGCCCGCGCCATCGCGGTCGAGCCCGACGTCGTGCTCATGGACGAGCCTGCCTCGGCGCTCGACCCGATCGCGACGCAGGCGATCGAGCAGCTCCTCCACGAGCTCAAGGCCGAGTACTCGTTCGTGATCGTGACGCACAACATGCAGCAGGCGGCGCGCGTCGCCGACATGACGGCCTTCTTCTCCATCTCGCGTGGCGCCGAAGGCGAGCGCTGGGGCGAGCTGATCGAGTACGACGCGACCGAGAAGATCTTCACCGCTCCATCCGACAAGCGGACGGAGGACTATGTGACAGGTCGTTTCGGCTAGGCGCGCGGGAAACGCACTCGGATCTCGAGCCCGCGTTCGGGCTCGCTCGCGGCCTCCACGTCGCCCCCCGCCGACGTGACGATGTGCTTGACGATCGCGAGACCGAGCCCGGTGCCGCGGCTCGTGCGCGCCTGGTCGCCCCGGTAGAAGCGCTCGAACAGGCGCGGCAGATCCGCGGGCTCGACGCCCTTGCCGTCGTCCGAGACCGTGAGCACGGACCCTTCGTCGGACTGGGACAGCTCGACGGTGCAGGTGCTGCCCTGCCCGGCATACCGGATCGCGTTCGCGAGGAGGTTCTCGACCACGACCCGCAGCATCCGCGGCCGCAGCGGCAGCTCCACGCGGTCGTCGAGCCGGACCTCGAGCTCGATCTGCGCGTGATCCGCGCGCTCGCCGAGGGAGGCGACGACCTCTGCCACGATCGGCTGCGCTCGCGTTCGTCCGAGGGAGACGACCTCACGGCCCGTCTCGAGCTCGCCGAGAAAAAGGACGTCGTCGATCAGCTCGCGCGCCTGCTCGACCTCCTGCCGGGCCTGGTCCATGAGCTCGCCGACGTCGGAGCCGGGTAGCGCGGCGCTCTCGACGAGCACGAGGAGCCGGGCGAGCGGCGTGCGCAGCTCGTGCGAGACGGCGGCGGTGAATCCGGCCCGCAGCTCTTGGTAGGCGGAGAGCTCAGGCGGCGACTCGAGGAAGAGGACGAGGACGTCGGGATGGGCAGCCGTGAGTTCCTCGCCCAGTCGCCGGCCGGGCTCGGCGCCGCCGAGAGCAGTCGCGGCCGCGTCGCTCGCCGCCACGACGCGGCGCTCGCTGTCGAGGACGACGATCGGCTCGTTGGAGCCCGCCACGATGGCCTTGGCCCGCTCTTCGTTCACCACTCCTTCACCATCTGTCTACCCTTCGCCAACGCGTCCGCAGCCGATAATGCCCACAACAATGCCCAAAGTTCTCATAGTCGAGGACGACGAGGTCATCGCGCAGGGGATGGCGCGGCACCTCGGCGCCGCCGGCTTCGACCCGGTCACGGTCGGCAACGGCACACAGGGGCTCGCCCGGCTTCGGTACGAGAAGCCCGATGTCTGCGTGCTCGATTTGATGCTTCCCGGCATCGACGGCTGGAAGCTGATCGAGACGGCGCGCAACGAGGGGATCGGCACGCCGATCGTCGTCGTCTCGGCGCGCGGCACCGAGCACGATCGCGTGCATGCGCTCGAGATCGGTGCCGACGACTACCTCGTGAAGCCGTTCTCGATGAAGGAGCTCGTGGCGCGCGTGCGCGCCGCCTCACGCCGGGCGCTTCGCCGCGAGGAGACGCCGCGAGGCGAGCCAATCGAGATCGAGGAGCTGCGGATCGATCCGCTCGAGGTGCAGGCGTACGTCGACGATCGGAGCGCCGAGCTGACGCCGACCGAGTTCCGCCTCCTCTACCAGCTGGCTCTCGACCGCGGCCGCGTCGTCACCCGCGACGAGCTGCTGCAGAAGCTCTGGGGCCGGCGCGAGTCGCACCGCGACCGGACGGTGGACGTCTTCGTTCGCCGCCTGCGCGAGAAGGTCGACCGCCAGGCGTCTACGCACACGTTCATCCAGACGCGGTACGGCGTCGGCTACCGGCTGGAGCCGGTGCCCAAAGCCGCGTAGCGACTCCGACACCACTGCGTCACCGGATCGAGGCCCATCGGGCGCGGGCTTGACCGCACGATTTCGGCGTGAAGTTCGCCGTCGTCGCCCACAGGCGCAGCGCGACGAACGCCGCGCTCGTCGCTGCTGCGGTCGGCTGGGGTCTCGAGGCCGAGATTCTCGATCCGCGCCGGGCGCTGACGCTCCTCGAGCCGGGAGATCTCGCGCTGGCGAGGCTCGACGTGCGGGCTGAGCTCGACGGCATCGAACGCGGCACCGGCGAGCTCGAGCGGCTCGCGGACGGCGGTGTGGACGTGAGGAACCCTCCGGGCGCTCTCGTCGTCGCCCACGACAAGCTGCTGACCGCGCGCACGCTTCGGCTCGCCGGCCTGCCGCACCCGCACACCACGCTCCTCAGCCCCGCGCTGCCCGCGGCGGTGCCCGAGCTGCCTCTCGTGCTCAAGCCGCGGTTCGGCAGCTGGGGCCGCGACGTGGAGCTCTGCTCGACGGCGGACGAGCTCGACGCGGCGCTCCTCCGGCTGCAGAGGAAGCCGTGGTTCCGCGAACACGGCGCACTCGCCCAGGAATTCGTGGAACCACGGGGCTGGGACCTGCGTCTCGTCGTCGCCGGCGGGCGTGTCGTCGGGGCTGCGTGCCGGATCGCCCGGAACGGTGAGTGGCGGACGAACGCCGCCCTCGGCGCGCAGGTCGAGCCGGTCGAGCCGCCGCCGATCGCCCGGACGCTGGCGCTCGCCGCAGCTCGGGCGGCGCGCGCGGACCTCGTGGGAGTCGACCTCCTGCCGACCGCGAACGGCTTCCTCGTTCTCGAGCTGAACGGCGCCGTCGACTTCCGCCCGGTCTACCTCGAGACGGGCGACGTGTTCTCCGACGCCGTCGCCGCGCTACTCGGCGAGGCTGCGCGGCAGCCCGAGCTCGCGGCCGCGCTCTAGCAAGTAACAGACTGTTACTTACTAGGACAGGTCCGCTTCGTATGGCTGCGGCGTAAGCCCCGTCTCGACCTCGCGCCGCCCGTCGGCCTCGTAGACGACGTCGATCGTCTCGTGGTCGCGGTAGCTGCCGGCGATCCCGAGCCACATCGACGCCCAGCGCCAGAACCCGAGCCGGCCCTCCTGGGCGAGCGGACGCGGAAAGACGAGCGCCCTCCGTGTCGCCGCAGGCGCTTCCAGCACGACCTCAAGCTCGAAGTCGCGTCCGGGCACCTGACGAACGCCGCTCACGTAGACCTCGAAGACGGGCGGCACGTGCTCCGGCAGTTCGATCCGCGTGCGCTCGGACACCTTCATAGAATGCCCGGCGGGTGCGCCGCAAGCTGCTGTCCTTCGTCCTCGCCGTGCTGCTCGCGCTCGCGGCGGCGGGCGTTGCCGCAGCCACGAACGGCGGCTTCACGCCGGTGCAGCCCGAGTCGCCGAACGCGAGCCACACGCAGACGGCGTACTACCTCATCCTCGGCTTCACGTCGGCGATCTTCGTCCTCGTCGAGTCGGTGCTCGTCCTCTTCATCTGGAAGTACCGGAGCCGCGGGCGCGACCGGACGGTGGAGGGCGCACAGGTGCTTGGTCACACCCGGCTCGAGCTGCTCTGGACCGTGATTCCGGTCCTGATCCTCGCGGTCATCGCCGCCTTCGTCTTCTACGAGCTCCCCGGCATCGATTCCGCGCCTGCCGCCGCCGACCCGATCCACATCACGATCGAGGGCCACCAGTACTACTGGCAGTTCGACTACCCGAACGGCGCCCGGTCGATCGGCACGCTGCACGTCCCGGTCGGCGCGGTCGTCGACCTGAAGGTCGTCTCGCCGGACGTCATCCACAGCTGGTGGATCCCCGCGCTGGGCGGCAAGATCCAGGCGATCCCGGGCCGGACGAACCACTCCTGGTTCCGTGCGGAGGCGCCCGGGAACTACGAGGGCCAATGCGCCGAGCTCTGCGGCGTCTTCCACGCCTCGATGCTCGCCACCGTCCGCGCCGAATCGGCGCAGGCTTACCGGACGTACATCTCGAAGACCGCCGCGGCGACGATCGGGCAGCAGGAGTTCGGCGGCGTCTGCGCGACGTGCCACGGGAACCTCGGGCAGGGCGGCTACGCGCCGGCGATCGCCAACAACACGCTCCTCACCCAGCCCGCCGCGCTCGCCGGGATCCTCCGCAACGGCGTCACCGGCACGCTGGGCGCGATGCCGCCCGTCGCCGACACCTGGAACAAGGCACAGCTCGACGCGCTTGTGGCCTACGTCAAGAAGCACGTCTACAAGCCCGCGCCCTTGGGAGCCACCAGTGGCGGTTAGATCAGACGTCGCCTTTCCCGTGGGCTGGAAGAGCGGCCGGGTCGCGAGCTGGCTCGTCACCGTCGACCACAAGCGGATCGGGATCATGTACATCGCGACGTCGCTCATGTGGTTCGTCGCGGCCGGGATCCTGGCCCTCCTCATGCGCTCACAGCTCGCGACGCCGGGCGAGCACTTCCTGACGAAGGACTCGTACAACCAGGTGATGACGATGCACGGCACGACGATGATCTTCCTCGTCGTCGTGCCGTTCATGGCCGGCTTCGCCAACTACCTCGTGCCGCTGATGATCGGCGCGCGCGACATGGCATTCCCGCGCCTGAACGCGCTCTCGTTCTGGCTCTTTGCCCTCGGTGGGCTCGTCCTCTGGCTCAGCTGGTTCTCCAAGGGCGGCGCAGCGCATGCGGGCTGGTGGTCGTACCCGACGTTGTCGGAGAACTTCCCGTGGGCGAGCCCCGGCCACGGCCAGGACTACTGGATCCTCAGCATCCACATCCTCACGCTCTCGTCGCTCGCAACGGCGATCAACCTCATCGTCACGATCCACCACATGCGGGCCGCCGGCATGACGTGGATGCGGATGCCGCTCTTCGTCTGGGCGATCGAGATGTACGCGGTCCTCCTGCTCGTCGCACTGCCGGCGCTCTCGGCGGCCGTCACGCTGCTTCTCCTCGACCGCACCGCCGGGACGCACTTCTTCATCCCCTCGCAGGGCGGGAGCCTCCTGCTCTACCAGCACATGTTCTGGTTCTTCGGGCACCCCGAGGTCTACATCATGGTGCTGCCCGTCTTCGGGATGATCTCCGAGATCCTGCCCGTCTTCTCGCGCAAACCGATCTTCGGCTACAAGGCCGTCGCGTTCTCGACGGTCGCCATTGCGTTCTTCTCGATGCTCGTCTGGGCCCACCACATGTTCACGACCGGGATGGGGATCGGGCTCGACTCGTTCTTCATGATCTCGTCGATGGTCATCGCGGTTCCCACCGGGATCAAGATCTTCAACTGGATCGCGACGACCTGGCGCGGCAACCTCATCTTCGACACGCCGATGCTGTTCGTGCTCGGCTTCATCGCGCTGTTCACGATGGGCGGCCTCTCAGGGATCTTCCTCGCCGCGTTCCCGGTCGACTGGCAGGTCAACGACTCGTACTTCATCGTCGCCCACTTCCACTACGTCGCCTTCGGCGGGATCGTGTTCGGCCTCTTCGGCGCCCTCTACTACTGGTGGCCGAAGATGTTCGGCCGTATGCTCGACGAGCGTCTCGGGAAGTGGAACTTCTGGCTCATGTTCGTCGGCTTCAACGTCACCTTCCTGCCGCAGCACATGCTCGGGCTGCTCGGGATGGTGCGGCGCGTCTACACGTACCACCACGGCGGACTCTGGGAGGCCTACAACCTCACCTCCTCGATCGGCTCCGGGATCACGGCGCTCGGGATCGCTGTTTTCGTCGCAAACGTCTGGATCGCCCACGGGCTGCGCAAGGGCGTCCGCGCCGGCAACGACCCGTGGCTCGCCGACACGCTCGAGTGGTACACGACCTCGCCGCCGCCGCCGCACAACTTCGACAGCGTCCCCTACGTCACGAGCGCACGACCGCTGCGAGACCTGCGGCGGCGGCTTGCGGAGCAGGCGCAATGAGGACCGAGCTGGCGCCGGGTCCGTGGCTCCGCCTGTCGGCGCTCGTGGCAGCGGGTGGCACCTTGCTCGCGGTCGTCTCCGGCGCCGAGGGTCTCGGCACGGCGCATCGGCTCCTCGCCGCGCTCGTCGCCCCTCCGCTCGCGGCGCTCATCGTGTCGGCCTGGTACGCGCACCGGCGGCTCGTGCCGGCGGCGCTCGCCGCCGCGGCGCTCTTCGCCGGCGCCGCCGCGGTTCCCGCGGCCCATGCGCACTCCGGGCTCGCCGCCTTCGCCCTGGCGGCGCTCGTCGTCGTCGTCGCGGAGAGCTTCCGCGGCGAGCGGGTGCCCTGGGGCAGCTGGCGCGACTACGTGGCGTTGACGAAGCCGCGCATCATGTCGCTCCTGCTGATCACCGGCTTTTGCGGGATGATCGCCGGCGCGCGCGGCTGGCCCGGAACGGGGCTTGCCGTGGCCGCGATGGCCGGGCTCGCGCTCGCCTGCGGCGGCGCCTCGGCGCTGAACCACGTCCTGGACCGCGACATCGATCCGCTGATGGGGAAGCGGACGCGCTCCCGCCCGGTGGCGTCGGGCCGCGTCGCGCCGAGCCGGGCGCTCGAGTTCGGGCTTGCGCTCTCGGCCTTCTCTTTCGTCCTGCTCGCGAGCACCGTCAACGTGCTGACGGCCGTGCTCGCGCTCGTCGGCAACCTCTTCTACGTCCTCGTCTACACCCGCTGGCTGAAGCGCTCGACCCCGCAGAACATCGTGATCGGCGGCGCCGCCGGCGCCGTGCCGCCGCTCGTCGGGTGGGCCGCCGCGACGGGGCACGTCGGGATTGCGGCCCTGCTCCTCTTCGCGATCGTCTTCGTGTGGACGCCGCCCCATTTCTGGGCGCTGGCGCTGCTGATCAAGGACAGCTATGCGAACGCGCGCGTGCCGATGCTCCCGGTTGTGCGCGGCGAGCGGGCGACGGCGCGGCAGATCGTCCTCTACTCACTCGTGCTCGTCGGGGCGACGCTGCTGCCGTGGGCGTGGGGCGGCGCCGGGCCGCTCTACGTCGTCTGCGCCCTGGCTCTCGGGGCCGTGTTCGTGTGGCTCGCCGAGCGCCTGCGGCGCGACACGACGCCGCGGCGGGCGGCGCTCCTCTTCCACTACTCGCTTCTGTACCTCGCGCTGCTCTTCGCCGCGCTGGCCGTGGACGCCGTCATCTGATGGATCCCGAGCTCGCCCGCCGGAACGTCCGCCTCGGCTGGATGCTGTTCGGCGTCTTCCTGCTGCTCTTCGCGGGCTCGATCGGCGTCGCCTTCCTGTACCTCCATTTCCAGTAGCGACGGGATCTGGCTCGCGCGTCCCGAGCAGCCCTCGGAGGGCGAGCCGGTGGCGGTCAAGGACCTGGTCGATACCGCGGGGCTGACGACGACGTACGGGTCGGCGCTCTTCGTCGACCACGTGCCCGACGTGAGCGCGGAGGCCGTGCAGCGGCTCGAGGCGGGCGGCTACTCCGTCGCCGGCAAGACGAACCTCCACGAGTTCGCCTACGGGATCTCGTCCCAGAACCCGCACTACGGCACCGTGCCGAACCCGGTTGCGCCCGGGCGGCTCGCAGGTGGCTCGAGCGGAGGCTCTGCGGCGGCGATCGCCGCGGGCGACGTCATGCTCGCGCTGGGCAGCGACTCCGCCGGGTCGATCCGGATTCCCGCGGCGTGGTGCGGCGTCGCCGGCTTCAAGCCGACGCACGGGCTCGTCTCCGTCGAGGGCTGCTTTCCGCTTGCGCCGAGCTACGACGTGGTCGGGCCGATGGCGTCGTCGGTCGAGGGTTGCGAGCGGCTTATGCGGACGCTTGCACCGGGGTTCGAATCGGTCGAGCTCGAGTCCCTCGAGGAGCTCGAGGTCGGAGTCGCCTGGCTCGACCAGGCGGACCCGCTCGTGCGCGAGCGCGTGCTGGAGGCTGCGGCGCTCTTCCCACGCCGGCGCGAGATCGAGCTCCCGCTCGCGCCCGCCAACCGGGTCGACTTCATGCG
Organism: Gaiellaceae bacterium; assembly: GCA_036723535.1. Lineage (GTDB taxonomy): Bacteria > Actinomycetota > Thermoleophilia > Gaiellales > Gaiellaceae > Palsa-739. The sequence goes on along the minus strand of DAIMGZ010000043.1, from coordinate 1,349 downwards.
CGAGGTCGCCGACGTCCATCGCGCGCTCTTTCCTGGGAACGAGGATCTGTACGGCGACAACGTCCGCGGCAAGATCGAGCGGTGCCTGCAGGTGGGAGACGCGGAGGCGGCTGCCGCGGAGCGGGAGCGTGCCGAGTACCGCGAGCGCCTCGCGGAGGCGATCGGCGAGGTCGACCTGCTCGTGACGCCGACCGTCCCCTTCGTCGCGCCGCCCGCGGACGTCGACGAGCTCGAGATCCGCGCCGGCGCGCTCTCGCTCACGTACCCGTTCAGCTCACTCGGCTGGCCGGCGCTCGCGCTCCCGTGCGGACCTGCGGAGGACGGCCTGCCGGCCTCGGTGCAGCTCGCCGCACCTGCCGGAGCGGACGCGGTCGTGCTCGCAGCCGGCAAGCTGCTCGCGCCGCTCGTCCGCGGTCTCGACTGGCCACGTCCTTCCTCGTAACAGGCTGTTACTTGGGAGGTGCGCGGTCTCGGAGGCGTGGTGCCGGGGGCGCGAGGAAGCGAAGGAGGAGCGCCTCGGGCGGTTTGACGCGAAATGCCACCTGCCGCGCAACGGTCGAGACGGGTGCGGGGCCGCGGCCTCGGAGCCGGCGAGCCGTGTGCACGAGAACCCTCACCTGCTCGTAACTCGGCCTGCAGAGCCCCATCGCGGTAGCCGCGCGGCCGACGCAGCGGTTCATCTCGGCGATCGGGACAGCTCGTCGCGACTGTCGTTCGATCTCGTCGAGTAGGCGCAGCGGGATCCGCGGGGCGAAGGAGAGCACGCCGCAACGATCGCCTGACGTGCGTCACGAAACGGTCATGCCTTCGCGCCGGAAGCGCACCGAGGTAGCAAGTAACAGTCTGTTACAAGGGAAGGGTCGCGCTACGCCTTCGCGGCGGTCGTGGCGAGGACAGCGGCCTCGTAGATCGGATCCGGCGTGAAGCGCTCGAGCTCGTCGGAGAGGACGTCGCTCGGCGTCGGCGGTTCGCCCGGCGGGAGCGGCACCGCCTCGCCGTCGAGCGAGACAGCCTCGAGCCGCTCGGCCGGCTCGTGCTCGAGCGCGATCTCCTCCCGCCCCAACCGCGAGCGCAGCCATCCGCAGAGGAGCCACGCTTGCGCTGCCGTGCCGCGTACGCGAACGGTCCCGACCTCCCCGATTGCCGGCCACAGCGTTGCGAGATGCGAGCGCCAGCGTGACGTCCGCGCCCACGCGATGTCCGAGGCGGCGCAGCGCGGGAAGAGCTCGGCGAGCCGCCGGTACGGATCGGGCAGCTCCTCCCACTCGGTCGAGTCGACGATCAGCCGGTCGGTGACTCCGACGAGCTGCTCGAGCTCGGGCGCGCCCCACGGCGGCTCGCCACGCCAC
>DAIMGZ010000042.1:0-14845 GCA_036723535.1 Gaiellaceae bacterium | reverse complement strand
GGGCAGCCGAGGTGGACGCAGCGGTTGGAGATGATCGTGAAGCTCGGCACCGGCTTCTTCGTCTTCGGGTCGGCGGCGGTCCCGTTGTTGCGGATGAAGGCCGTCCGCCGGGTGACCTCTCCCTGGGCGGGATCGACGACGAACGTCGCGATGTACCACTGCCCGAGCGGGAACTCGGAGAGCGGGCCGAGGTCGACCTTGTGCTGTTTCTGACTGAGGAAGCCCGGCAGGACCGCGAAGCCCGCCACCGGCACGGTGATCAGCCCTCCGATCACGCCGCCGAGGCCGAGCGTCGCGCCCTCGAGGAAGCGGCTACGCGTGACGGTCTCGGCGGAGACGGGCGGCAACGTCACGCCATGGGCTTCGGTCGCCGGCTCGCGCCGCTCCGCCTCGACAGCCGGCGCCTCGCCCCGGAGTTCGGCGGTGGCCTCGCGCGCCCAGAGAAAGCCGAAGACGATCGCGATCGCGCCGCCGATCGACGAGATGAGCATGGGGTTGATCACGAGCCCGACGAGGACGACGACGATGCCGATCGCAAAACCGATCGGCCACAGCGTCGGCGACGGAAGGTGCGGCTCCTCGGGGACCGACTCGTGCTCGGTGTCGGGAATCGGCTGCTCCGGCTCCACCAGGTCGAAGTCTTATAGGAAACGCCGGACCGACGAGGGGAGAACTAACCGAGCCCGTACTCCGCCCAGCGACGGTCGACGCGCTCCTTGATCTCGGTGCTCATCTCGATCTCCTCGGGCCACGGGCGCGCGCCCTCCTCCGGCCATTTCGCCGTCGCGTCGATGCCGAGCTTGCCGCCGACGAACTGCCGCTCGGGCGCGTGGTCGAGATGGTCGAGCGGCCCCTCGCCGAGCACGACGTCTCGCTTCGGATCGACGTTCGCGCCGGCGTAGAAGAGCACCTGCGCGTAGTCGTGGACGTCGACGTGCGCGTCGACGACGACGACGCACTTCGTCAGGCTCAGCATCCCGAGCCCCCAGATCGCCGACATCACCTTGCGCGCGTGGCCGGGGAACTGCTTGCGGATCGAGACGATGCAGCAGTTGTGGAAGGCGCCCGCGACGGGCAGGTCGTAGTCCACGATCTCGGGCACCGTGGCGCGCACCGCCGGCAGGAAGATCCGCTCGGTCGCCTTGCCGAGCCACGCGTCCTCCTGCGGCGGCTTGCCGACGACGATCGACGGATAGATCGCGTCGCGCCGCATCGTCAGCGCGGTGATGTGGAACACGGGGAACGGCTCGGCGGCGGTGTAGTAGCCGGTGTGGTCGCCGAACGGCCCCTCCTCGCCGACCTCGTCCTTCTCGATGTAGCCCTCGAGCACGATCTCGGCCCGCGCGGGCACCTCGACGTCGACGCTTACGCCCTTGACGAGCTCGACCGGCTCGCCGCGGGGGAAGCCGGCGAGCATCAGCTCGTCGACGTGCTTCGGCAGCGGCGCGCTCGCGGAGTAGGCGGTGACGGGATCGAGGCCGAGGGCGACGGCCACCTCGATCCGGCCGTCGGTCGCGAGGTAGTCGGCGCGGCCGTCCTTGTGGATCTGCCAGTGCATGAACGTCGTCCTCGCGTCCACGACCTGCAGGCGGTACATGCCGACGTTGCGGCCGCCGGTGCGTGGGTCGTGCGTGATCACGGCCGGGAGCGTGATGAACGGCGCCGGATCGCCCGGCCAGCAGCGCTGGATCGGCAGGCGGCCCAGGTCGACCTCGTCGCCGCGCAGGACGATCTCCTGGCAGACGCCCTTGCCGACGGTTTTCGGGCGGGAGTCCGCGATCGACTTGAGCTTCTGCAGGCCGCGCACCTTCTCGATCAGCCCGCTCGGCGGTTGCATCTCGAGCACGTCGGCGACGCGCTGCGCGACGTCGTCAAGACGCTTTACGCCGAAGGCGAGGCACATCCGCCGCTCGGTACCGAACTGGTTGATCAGCAGGGGGTGCTCGGATCCCTTCGGGTTCTCGAACAGCAGCGCCGGCCCGCCGGCCTTCACCGTCCGGTCGACGATCTCCGTGATCTCGAGGTCGGGGTCGACCTCGGCGGCGACGCGGACGAGCTCGCCCTCGCGCTCGAGCAGCGCGATCCAGTCGCGGAGGTCCTTCGCAGGCACGGGCCGAGTCTACGTCGGCTCCCCGAGCGCGTAGGCGACCGCCTCCTCGAGCGACAGCGTGCGCCCGTGCAGGCGCGCCTCCTCGAAGGCGGCGCCGAGGACGGGCTCGAGGTACGGCTCGTACTCCGTCTGGTTTTCGATCGTCGTCTGTCGCGGCTCTCGCTCCGCTTGTGCCTCGAGTGCGCCCCAGAGCGTTCCCGCCCGCGCAGCATCGCCGAGCTGCGCGGCGAGCGCGGCGCCGGCGGCGAGCGCGATCGGGAGGTTGACGAGATCCCGGACTGAGCGGAGCACATCGAGTCCCTCGGCGAAGAACTTCTGCGCCGTCTCGAGCTCACCGAGGACGAGCAGCCCTTCCGATGCGCCCAGCAGCGTGACGCCGCGCCACCACGCGAAGCCAGCGGCTTCCGCGGCGTCGGCCGCCTCACGCGCGAGGCGGGCAGCTCGGCCGGCGTCTTCCTCGGCGAACGCGACCTGCGCGAGGACGGCAAGGGCTAACGGCGGGTCGGCATCGAGCGCTTCGCTGGCGATCCGCTTTGCGCGCTCGACATCGCCGACGCGCATCGCGGCGTTCGCGATCCGGAGGCTGAGGTGCGCCGCCTCCGCCTCGTCCCCGACCGACTTGAGGAGCTCGATCGCGCGGGCGTATTCCTCCTCAGCGAGATCGTTCCGGCTCGTCATGTCGAAGGTCGAACCGCGGAAGCGCAGCGCCTTCGCGAGCACCTGCGGCTCGAGATCGTCGCCGCCGACCGCGAGGAGGTCGTCCAGGCGCTCTCGGCCGCCGATCGGATCGTTCGTGCCCCAGTACATCTCGAGCAGCTCGAGGAGCCGGAGCCCGTCAGTCGGCTCACCTGCGTCGATCGCCCAGGCGAGCGCAACGTCCACGTTCGCCCGCTCCCCCTGTGCGAGCTCCATCCGCGGCTCCCCCGCTTCGTGCGGCCGCAGGTTCGCATCCTCGAACAGCTCGAGCAGGTAAGCGAGCAGCCGGCGCACCAGCGCGTCGCCCTCCTCCTTCGAGAGCTGCTCGGCCGCAAACTCGCGGATTGTCTCGAGCATCCCGAAGCGCCCGGACTCCCAGCGGCGTACGAGGCTCTTGTCGACGAGCGACTCCAGAAGGTCGAGGTCGGCCTTGCAGACGCGTTCGGCGGCTTCGAGCGTCCAGCCGCCTCGGAAGACCGACAGCGCCGCGAGCAGCCGCCGCTCGTCGGGATCGAGCAGCTCGTACGACCACTCGATCGTCGCCCGCAGGGTCTGCTGCCGGGTCTCGGCATCACGCCCGCCGCGGAGGAGATCGAGCCGGCTGCCGAGGCGCTCGAGGAGCTGCGCGGTCGAGAGGAGCGACGTGCGGGCGGCTGCCAGCTCGATTGCGAGCGGGAGGTCGTCGAGGTGCGCGCACAGGTCGTCCACGAGCTCGTCCGGCTCGAAGTCGGGCTGCGCCGCACGGGCCCGCGTGACGAAGAGCCTCCGTGCCTCCTCCCGCTCGAGCACCGGCACCGGGTAGACCTGCTCGCCCTGCACCCGTAGCCGCTCCCGGCTCGTGACGAGCACGTCGGCGTGGGGGCATTCCGTGAGGACGGCCGCCACCTCGGGCGCGGCCTCGACGACGTGCTCGAAGTTGTCCAGGAGTAGCAGCAGGCGCCGCCCGTCGACGAGATCCGGCAGCTTCCCGCCGCCGCCGAGCGCCCGCGCTGCGGCCGGCCCGACGTCGGCGGGATCGGTGAGCGGCGCGAGCGGCACCCACCACACGCCGTCGGGGTATGCCTCCGCCGCCTCGGCGGCAGCGTGGAGCGCAAGCCGCGTCTTCCCGGACCCGCCGGCGCCCGTGAGCGTGAGGAGGCGGGCATCGTCGCGCGCGAGCAGCGCCTGCACGTCCGCGAGCTCGTGCTCTCGGCCGAGGAACGGGGTCGCCGGAATCGGGAGGTTCGTCCGGTAGAGCGTCTTCAGCGGCGAGAAGTCGCCGTCTCCGAGCTGGAAGATCCGCTCGGGCGCACTCAGGTCCTTGAGCCGATGCTCGCCGAGGTCGCGGAGGTCGGCAGAGTCGACGAGGGCCGCGGTCGCAGCCGAGACGAGCACCTGCCGGCCGTGACCGGCAGCCGCGATACGTGCTGCGCGGTGGACATCGGCGCCGACGTAGCCCTCCTCGGTCAGCAGCGGCGTGCCGGTGTGGAGGCCCATGCGCACCGGCAGCTCGAGCGAGTCCTGCGCCTCGCGCGCCGCCTCGAGCGCCGCAGGCGCAGTCGCGAAGGCGACGAAGAACGCGTCGCCCTGCGTGTCGACCTCGACGCCGCCGTGCCGCTCGAACGCCTCACGCAGGACGCGTCGGTGCTCGGCGAGCGCGTTCGCATACTCGTCCGCGCCGAGCTCGTGCAGCAGCCGCGTCGAGCCCTCGATGTCCGTGAAGAGGAAGGTGACCGTGCCGCGCGGCAGCTCGCCCACGCTGCGAGTCTAAGGCGACGCGCTAGCGCCGGTGCCGAAGCCAGTGCGAGAGCTCGCCGACCGCGATCACGCACACGAAAACGCCGCCGGTCGCGAGCATGATCAGGACGACCTTCCGCCCCTCCTCGGCAGCCGTCTCGACGGCCAGCAGCGAATGGAACAGCGCGGCGAGCACGGCGGGAATCTACATCAGCTGCCGGCCTCGACGACGAGGTCGGCGAAGCTCGCGGAGCTCTTGCCGAACTCCCACCAGCCGTGCACCCGCGGCTGCACGAACGCCGTGCTGCGGCCGTAGACGAGCGGGATCACGGCAACGCGCTCGACAACGGCATAGCGGTCGGCCTCGTGGAAGCGCTCGAGGCGGCCGCGATCGCTCCGCTCCTGTCGCGCACGCTCGATGAGCTCGTCGAAGACCGGATCCGCGAAGCCGCCCTCGTTCGTCCGGCTCGTCGACTGGAACAAGAGGCGAAGGTAGTACTCGGGATCCGGGTAGCCCGGCAACCAGCCCGTGATCCGGATCGGCGCCGTTGCGATTCGGCTGCCGGCGTGCATCGCCTCCTCCTGAAGCCACGACCAGGAGGAGACCGAGACCTGCTCACCGAAGACCTCGCGCCACCCGCCGGCGATCACCTCGAGGATCTCGTCCCAGACCATCATCCCCGCGAGCTCGAGCGGGCCGTCGAAGCCGGATCTCGCAAGGCACTCGCGCGCCAGGTCCGGGTCGTAACGAAGCGCGATGTCCGGGGTGTGGCCCTGGAGCGCCGGCGGCACGACTCCGCCGCTCGCCACCACGAGGTTCGCAGGACAGACCGCGGCGAGCGCCTCCCGGTCGATCGCATGCGCAAGCGCGCGCCTGAGCTCGAGGTTCCCGGCCACCGGATGGGTGTGATCGAAGCGGATGTACGCCGACCACGCCGGCGAGCCCAGGACGGCGTCCTCGCGTACCGCGCCCGGCATCAGGTCGGCGAGCCGCGGCGTGTAGCGCACGAGGATCAGGTCTGTCTCGCCGCGCTCGTACTCGGGCAGCGCGTCGGCGATCGCCATCCGGTAGAGCTCGACCTCCGCGACGTTGCCCGGCCGCTCGGAGCGACGCCGCAGGACGAGACGCTCGTCCGTGCGCTCGGCCACCTCGAAGGCGCCGCTCACGACGCGCGCCTCTGCGACTCCCTCGATCGCGTGGCGCGGCTGCGGTCCGCTGTCCGGGCGGTTCATGACGCTCATGAAGTACGGCGCCGGCGCGTTGAGCCGGAACTCGACCGTCCGGTCGTCGAGCGCTCTCACGCCGACCGCGTCCCAATCCGTGTTCCGGCCGAGGTACGTCTCCTCGCCCTGCTCGAGCGCGAAGTAGATGGCAACCGAGGAACCGGGGCTCCCGGGATCGAGCACACGCTTGATCCCGAACTCGATGTCGTGCGCCGTCAGCCGCGTCCCGTCGGACCACGTCAGCCCCTCGCGCAGGTGGAAGACGTAGCGGAGGCCGTCGTCCGAGATCTCCCACCGCTCGGCCAGAGACGGGACGATCGTCCGCTCCGGCCAGGCCTCGACGAGCCGGTCGAAGAGCTGCATGCAGGCCTGGATGTTCGGCCAGGCGATCGCGCTCTTCGGGTCGAGGTCGTTCGGGAGGAAGCTCGTCGCGACGCGAACCCGCTCGGTCGCCGCGCGCGGCTCGGGCGGCGTCCAGTTCTCGAAGGCGCGCTGGTAGGTCTCATTCGCCTCGGCGAAGCGAAGCGAGGTGTGGAGCGCGAGGGCGAGCTTGAACAGGACGACCGCGATCTCCTGCCGCTCGCCGCGCCGCTCGAGCAGCGGCAGCAGGTCACGGTAGTGCTCGATCGCCTCGTCCAGCGCGTACTCGAGGCGCGCCTTGTCGCCCGCCCGCAGGAGGTAGTCGGCCGCCTTCGCCTCGTCGTCAGCCCGCAGCCAGTGATGCGCGAGCAGCCCGAGCACCTCGCCCTCACGGCCGGCGTAGCGCTCCTCGAGCCATTCCGCCGCCCGCCGGTGGAGCCGCGTCCGCTGCTCGGCCAGGAGCGTCCGGTAGGCCGTCTCCTGGATGAGCGCGTGGCGGAAGCGGTACTCCGGCTGCGGCCAGCGCCGGCTCTGACGGAGGAGGCCGAGCCGCTGCAGCTCGTGCAGGGCCTCACCGGCGGCTTCACCGACCACGCCCTCGAGCAGCGGCAGCGCGAAGGTCCGCCCGAGCGCGGAGGCGGCCGTGACGAGGTCGCGGGCAGGGGCCGAGAGCCGGTCGAGACGGGCGAGGATCGCCTTCTCCACCGTGGGGGGCACCTCGACCTCGACCGCGTGGTCGAAGCGCCAGCCGTCATCGGTACGGACGAGCGCCCCGACGTCGGCGAGCGAGCGGACGAGCTCCTCGAGGAAGAACGGATTCCCGTCTGCCGCCTCGAGCACGCGCCGCTCGAGCTCGGCGGGCAGCGTCGCCGGTGCTACGAGCGCAGCCAACAGCTCGCCGTCCGAATCTCCCAGGGGGCCGAGGTCGATCTCGCGCAGCAGATGCGGGAACTCGCGGCCCGCGTGCTCGCGCAGAGCCCACGAGGCGTGGTCGCGCTCGGGCCGCAGCGAGAGGACGAGCAGCACCGGCGACTCTTCGGCGAGCGAGAGGAGCTGCTCGAGCAGCAGCACCGACGTCGGGTCGGCCCAGTGGAGGTCCTCGAGCGCGAGCACGAGCGGCCCGTCCTCCGCAAGCCGTGCGAAGAGCTGGCCGACGACCTCGAACGTCCGCCACTGCAGCGCCTCCGGCGAGAGCTGCGACGTGCGAGCGGCCGCCTCGTGCTCGAGCGCCACCTCGAGCATGCCGCCGAGGTACGGGTACAGCTCGACTGCGCTCTCGCCGAAGAGCTGCTCGAGCCGGCGGCGGAGACCAACGCGGACGCGTAGCTCCGGCTCCTCGGCTCCGGCGCCGATCCACTCGCCGCGCAAAAGGTCGCGGAACGGCCAGTACGGCAGCGACTCGCCGTAGGAGACGCAGCGGCCCTCGAGCCAGCAGATCCCCTCGCGCTCACCGAGCTCGCGCAGCTCGTCGAGGAGGCGGCTCTTGCCGATCCCGGCGTCCCCGGCGACGACGAGGACGCCGCCGCGGCCGGCGCGCAGCGCCTCGAGCGCCTCTCGGCCGAGACCGAGCTCGCGCGAGCGGCCGACGAGCCGCGTCTCGACGCCGGCCAGGCCGCGCTGCGGCCGCCCGTCCGCCGCGACCCCGGCGACCGGCCACGCCGTGACCGGCTCGCCCTTTCCCTTCACCTCGAGCTCCTGCCGGTCGCCCCACTCGAAGAGGCTCTCCACCGCACGGTGCGTCGTGTCGTCCACCAGCACCGAGCCCGCCTCGGCCGCGGACTGGAGCCGAGCCGCGACGTTCACCGTGTCCCCGAAGGCCGCGTACTCGACGCGCGAGCCGGCGCCGACCTCCCCCACCACCACCGCTCCCGTCGCCGCCCCGACCCGAACGCCGAAGCCCTCGGCACCCCAGCCGCGCCGCACCTCGCGCGCGTACTCCTCCATCTCGCCGACGATGCGAAGCGCGCACCGAACGGCTCGCTCTGCATCGTCCTCCCGCGTCGTCGGCGCCCCGAAGAAGGCGAGGACGCCGTCGCCCGCGAGATCCTTGACGTGGCCGCCGAGCGACTCCACCTCGCTGACGATCCGCGCCACGGCCTCCCCGACGACGAGCTTCACGTCCTCCGGGTCGAGCCGCTCCGCGAGCGCCGTGGAACCGACGACGTCGGCGAAGACGGCGGTCAGGACCTTCCGCTCCTCGCGGACGGCGGTCGTCATACCCAGATCGAAGCGTACGCGGGCACGTGGTTCAAGCCGCTCGCCGTCGCGCGTGGTCGGCAAGCGCCGAGTCGACGGCGTCGTCGCCGGCCGCCGCGCGCGCGGCCGCGTCGAGCGGGCGCGGATCCGAATGGAGCCTGAGCGCCGTCCGCGCGTCGTCGAGAGCGCCACGGCCGAGCAGGGCGGCGGTCGCCGCCCAGAGCGGCCCGTCCCCCGGAGCGCCGGGGACGCTCGCAGCCTCCTCCGCCTCCTCGGCGCGCAACTGGCTGCAGAGCGAGATGAGCTCAGAGAGGTCCGCGACGGCCGCGACCTCGTGCAGCGCCGAGATGCGCGCCACGCCATGCGCGTAGAGGTAGTCGCCGAGCAGGAGCGCAGTGTCGTCGTCGGCCGGCGCGAACAGGCGCGGCCGGCCGTAGTGGACGAGATAGCCCTCGTAGATCGTCTCGAGCCCGAGCATAAACCGGGCCTCGCCCAGCGGCGAGAAGACCGCGCTCCGGTCGCGCTCGACCTCGGGCAGCAGGCAGTCTGCCCAGAGCATGCTCTCGGCCGCCGCGTCGACGGCCATCGTGTCCCAGACGTCAGCGAGCAAAGCTCTCCACGGCAGCAACGGTTCGCTCGATCTCGTCCTCGCCATGCGACGTGGAGGGGAAGAGCGCCTCGAACTGCGACGGCGGGAGGTAGACGCCCTGCTCGAGCAGGTGCCGGAAGAGCGCGCCGTAGCGCTCGGTGTCGCAGCGCTGCGCGTCCTCGAAGTTGCGCACGGGTGCGTCCGTCATGAAGAGGGTGAGCAGCGCCCCGACGCGCTGCACGCGGCCGAACCGACCGAGACCGTCTTCGAGCAAGTCCGCGCGTCGCTCGAGACCGTCGTAGACGGCGGAGTCGCGCAGCCGCCGCAGGACCGAGAGGCCGGCCGCCGTCGCCAGCGGGTTCCCGGCGAGCGTGCCGGCCTGGTAGACGGGGCCTGTCGGCGCGAGCAGGTCCATGATCTCGGCGCGACCGCCGAAGGCCGCGAGCGGCAGCCCGCCGCCGACGATCTTGCCGAGCACCGTCAGGTCGGGGAAGACGCCGTAGCGCTCCTGCCCGCCGCCGCGCGCGACACGGAAGCCCGTGATCACCTCGTCGAAGATCAGCACCGCACCGGAGACGTCGCAGAGTCGGCGCAGCGTCTCGAGGTAGCCCGGCTCGGGCGGGACGACGCCCATGTTCGCCGCGACCGGCTCGACGATGATCGCGGCGAGCCCCTCGCCGTGATGCAGGACCGCGTCAGCGGCCGCGTCGCCGTCGTTGTACGGGACGACGATCGTGTCCGCCGCGGCTCCGCTCGGCACGCCCGGCGAGGCCGGGATGCCCAGGGGCGCCGAAGGCGCCCCGGTCTTCTGGCCGCGCGCCGGCGGCTTGGCCGCCGGCGCTTGCAGCCTCAGCGTCGCGAGGCCGGAGCCGGCGCTCGCGAGCAGCGCGTCGGCGTGGCCGTGGTAACCGCCTGCCGTCTTGAGGATCCGGTCGCGCTTCGTGAACGCTCGCGCGAGCCGGAGCGCGCTCATCGCCGCCTCGGTCCCCGAAGAGACGAGCCGCACCTTCTCCACCGACGGCACCGCGTCGACGATCTCCGCGGCGAGCTCGACCTCCGCCTCGGTGGCCGCGCCGAAGCTCGTCCCGCGCAACGCCGCGTCGCGAACGGCCTCGACCGTCTCCCGATCGGCGTGCCCGAAGAGGAGCGGCCCCCAGGACATGACCCAGTCGAGGAGACGGCGACCGTCCTCCGTCTCGACGTAGGCGCCCTCGCCGCTGCGGACGAACAACGGCTCGTCGAGCCCGACGGCGCGCATCGCGCGGACGGGCGAGTTCACGCCGCCGGGAATCAGCTCGAGCGCGCGCCGGTAGAGCTCGGAGCGCTGGGTCAGAGCCACTCGGGGAGGTCGCGCGTCCAGTAGCTGACGATGAGGTCGGCGCCGGCGCGCCTGATCGCCGTGAGCGACTCGAGCGCCGCGGCGCGTTCGTCGAGCCAGCCGGCGCGGGCGGCAGCCTTCACCATCGCGTACTCGCCGGAGACGTTGTACGCCGCGAGCGGCAGGTTGAATGCCTCGCGGGCCGCGCGGATCACGTCGAGGTAGGGCAGCGCAGGCTTGATCATGATCGCGTCGGCTCCCTCCCCAATGTCGATCTTGCACTCGCGGATGGCTTCGCGGACGTTGGCCGGATCCATCTGGTAGCCACGCCGGTCGCCGAAGGCCGGCGCGCTGTCCGCCGCCTCGCGGAAGGGGCCGTAGAAGGCTGAGGCGTACTTCGCCGAGTAGGCGAGGATGGGCGTCCGCTCGAAGCCGTCGTCGTCGAGCGCCTCCCGGATCGCGCCGACCCGGCCGTCCATCATGTCGCTCGGCGCGACGACGTCGGCTCCCGCCTCGGCGTGGCTGACAGCGGTGCGCACGAGCAGCTCGAGGCTCCGGTCGTTGTCGACGTCGCCGTCGACCACGACGCCGCAGTGGCCGTGCGACGTGTACTCGCAGAGGCAGACGTCCGTGAGCAGGACGAGCTCAGGGAAACGCGGCCGCAGCGCGCGCAGAGCCTGCTGGACGATCCCGTCGTCCTCCCAGGCGCCGGTCGCCTCCTCGTCCTTCTCCGCCGGGACGCCGAAGAGCATCAGCGCCCGGACGCCGCTGCCCGCGAGCATCTCTACCTCGCGCAGCAGACCTTCGAGATCGAAGCGGGCCATCCCCGGCAGCGCCTCGTTCGCGAGCGGCTCGGGCGCGACGAAGAGTGGCATCACGAACTGGTCGAGCGAGAGCCGGGTCTCGCGTACGAGCCCGCGCAGCGGAGCCGTGCGGCGGAAGCGCCGAAGCCGGGTGACCGGGAACGAGCTCACGCTGAAAGAGTACGCCGCGACCGAGCGCGCAGCCGGATTACGCGCTGCAGGCGATCGGTCCGGACCGATGCAGGTCGAGCTGCGCGGAGCGCAGGGCGATGGCCTGGCGGAACACCATCCCGCGCGTGTCCCGGTAGACCACGATCGCCCGCGTGATCGGCATGGTGGAGGCGGTCATCAACGCGCCGCAACGGGCGAAGGCGAAGTTCAACTGCGCCTGGGCGGAACGCAAAGGATGGATGTGGAAGGCAGCGGGCTGCTCGGCACCGAACGGCCCGTGCATGACCACGTGCCTCGAGCAATACGGCTTGCACTGGAAGAAGGGGGCGAGATGCGTGCCGACCTGGCGGACGAACGACCCGTGTGGGACGACAGCGCGCACGTCTTCGAGCACGAGCTGACGGTGGGTCTCGTTCCTGAGGATGATCATCAGGCCGAACGTGGCGCCCGGTACGGGACGCAGGCTCACGCCCGTCTTGCCGGCTCCGAGCACCCCGCCACCCGCAGCCTGCGTTCCATTCCGCTGGGAAAAGGGCGCCGCGACGGATGCGCGTGCGGCCGAGGGAGCGGCGGCCTGCTGGGCGGCACCGCAACCCGCCGAGACGACCCCGACGAGCACCACGATGCCGAGGAACGTAGTCCTCACGTACGTGTTATACGCCACGACGCCGCGATTGGTTTGCCGCCTCACGAAGCGGGCGCGGGCGGTGTCTCGGGCGCGGCCGTTTCGTCCTTGGCCCCAAGCCCGATCTCCGCGAGCGGTTCCACGGCCGTCCATCTCTCGAACGCGACCCGCTCGGAGAAGAACTCCCACGCCGCGCGCCCGGCCGCGAGCAGCGGTAGCGCGACGAGAATCCCCGGGAATCCGTAGATCTCGCCGCCGGCTAGCAGCCCGAAGATCACGAGCAGCGGGTGCAGGCGCAGCGAGCGCCCCATCACCTTCGGCACGACGAGGTGACCCTCGAGCTGCTGGATGCCGAGGAAGAGGAGCGCTACCCAGAGCGCCGAGAGCGGGTGCTGGACGAGCGCGTACAGCACCGGCGGAATGGCACCGAGCCACGGCCCCACATAGGGGATGAGCTCCGTGATCCCCGCCCACGCGCCGAACGCCGCCGCGTATTTGCCGCCGTGGGGCATCAGACCCGTCAGCCCGAGAATCCACAGCCCGAGCCCGGCGCTCAGGCCGATGATCAGCGAGAGGAGGAACTGGCCCTTGACGTAGCTCGCGACCGCCTGCTCCATCCGCACGATCAGCCCGCCGCCCCCTCGCGGCGGGAAGCGTCGGTCGACGGCGTCCGTCAAGCGCTGCATGTCGAGGAGCATGTAGATCGAGACGACGACGACGAGCACCGCGTCGAAGAGGAGCGTGACGACGGTAAGCCCGGCCCCCTCCGCCCAGCGCAGGGCCCTGGAGGTGTACTTCTGGACGTCCTTCGTCCCGACCTGGTTGAGGAACTTCTGCCCCTCCCGCTGGACGTGGACGTTGCTCAGGTGGTGATGGTCGAGCCAGCGCTGGAACCGCGCGAGGTCGTGCTCGGCGCCCGTCCTGGCTGGGTGTCCGGAATCGGTCGTAAAGTAGTTGTCCACCCGGTGGGCGGCACTGCGCGTCTGCTGCACCACCACCGTGGCGAGAGCGAGGATCGCGAGTGCGACGACCGCTGCAAAGGCGAGATAGACGAGCCCAACCGCAGGTCCGCGGGGGATCCAGGCCCGCCCCAGCCCCCGGACGAGCGGGTTGAGGAGCAGGGCGATGAGCAGCGCCACGAGGAAGAGGAAGAGCACGTGACGCACCGCTCCCGCCACCGCCCAGACGAACAGCAGCAGCAATGGCAGCAGCACGAGTTGCGCCCAGCGCGGGATCTCGATCCGTACAGACTCGGGCGGCGGCATGCGAGCGATCGTATCGCCGTACCTGAACGCATCCAGGGAAATCTGGCGCTTGACCTCTGGGACGAGCCTCGGCAGTCCGATATGGTGCCGCGCGACATGCCGTCCTCGCGCCAAACCGGGAGGCGGCGAGTCGAACGCCATCAGGCGCGCGCTGCGCGCCGTGCGCGCCGGGTCGCCCTTCTCGTCCTGCTTTCCGCGGTCTTTCTCGTGGCGCTCGGCCTGACCGCGTTCGGCGGCGGGCCGGTGCGAGCGTCGGCCATCATCCCCCGCCCGAGCCTGGCCACCGTCGCGCAGACGCGTCCGACTCCGGAGATCGTCGCGCTGCGGGGGCCGGTGCGCCTCCAGCTCCCGATCTACCAGCACCGTCTGACGGCGATCGGATACCACTCCGCGCACGACGGCGCGCTCGCGCTCAAGCCGGTCGGACATCAGGCGAACGAGGGGCTCGTGCAACGGATCGTGCACGGCATCTTCGGAGGCGGAGGCGGCTCGCCGCGCTGGTACCAGCTCAGCGGCGGCGCGACGTCGGCGCTCGACGTCGGCGCGCCGACCGCGAGCGACGTCTACTCCCCGGTGGATGGAACCGTCGTCGCAATCCGGCCGTTCGTCGTCGAGGGCAAGCCCTATGGCTCCGAGATCGACATCCAGCCGCAGACGGCGCCGTCACTCGTCGTCGCGGTGACACAGCTCGTCGCCGATCCAGCGCTCACGGTCGGCACCCCGGTCATCAGCGGCGCGACGAAGCTCGGCCGGGTCGCCGACCTCGCAGCGATCGAGAGGCAGGCGCTCGCGCGCTACACGAACGACGCCGGGAACCACGTGACCGTCGAGGTCCGCACGGCGCCGGTCCTTTCCACGGGCTAGAGGGACGCGACCCCGCTTGAAGATCCTCTTCCTCGCGGACGTCTTCGGCGTCCCCGGGCGCCGCGCCGTGGAGGAGCACCTGCCGTCGCTACGCGAGCGGTACGAGGCCGACCTTGCGATCGTCAACGGCGAGAACGCCGCCGACGGCGCCGGCATCACGCCGAAGCTCGCCGACAAGCTGCTCGCCGCCGGGGCAGACGTGATCACCCTCGGCAACCACACCTACCGCCGCGGCGGGATCGCCACCTACCTCGCCGAGAGCGAGCGTGTGATCCGGCCGGCGAACTCCGGCTCGCAGACGCCCGGCCACGGCCTGGCGGTGGTCGAGGCGCGGAACGGCGTCGCCGTCGCCGTCGTCAACCTGCTCGGCCAGCTCTTCCTCCCGACGCCGGTGTCGCCCTGGGAGATCGTCGACGCACTCGTCGAGGAGGCACGCGCCGCAGCGCCGGTCGTCATCGTCGACTTCCACGCCGAAGCCACGAGCGAGAAGGTCGCTCTGGCGGCTTGGCTCGACGGCCGTGTCACCGCCGTGATCGGCACCCACACCCACATCCAGACGAACGACGCGCGGATCCTGCCCGGTGGCACGGCGGCGCTCACCGATGCCGGCATGACGGGACCGCACGACTCGGTGATCGGCGTCCGGGCCGAGCTCGCGATCGCACGGATGCGGACCCGCCTACCCGTCCGGTTCGAGCCGGCGGAAGGCGACGTACGGCTGGAGGGCGCCCTCGTCACGTGCACCGACGCGGGGCGCGCCGAGGCGATCGAGCTGGTCCGCGTCTCGGCTTAGCTCGCGAAGCTTCGCTTCGCTCGCTGGGACAAGGAACTGCGCGGAGGCTTAGAAGTCGTCCAGAATGAGGGTTGCAGCCTCCTGTAGCAGACGAGGCAGCAGGCGAGGGCGAGGA
>DAIMGZ010000041.1:0-15428 GCA_036723535.1 Gaiellaceae bacterium | reverse complement strand
TCCCGCGCGAGGCGATCCGCGACGTCGAGGACTGGGCCGACGAGTTCGACCTCAAATACCGCCGCGTCGACGGCTACTCGATCAAGGCACGCTTGAAGGAGGCGCGTGAACGAGCAGGCACTGCTGGGGCTGGCTGACGACGAATTGATCGTCGGCTGGCGCGACTCCGAGTGGACGGGGATCGCTCCCATGCTCGAGGAGGACGTCGCCTTCTCCTCGATCGCGCAGAACGAGATCGGCCACGCGCGCGCCGTCTACCAACTGCTGGCCGACGACGCCGACGCGCTCGCCTTCGACCGCAAGCCGGAGGAGTACCGCTGCGCGCCGCTCGTCGAGCTCCAGCTGCTCGACTGGGCGCACACGATCGCGCGACGCTGGCTCTACGAGACTGCCGACGAGATCCGGATCACGGCGCTCAAGGACGACCCCGATCCGGGGGTCGCGGGGCTCGCGGCGAAGATCGACCGCGAGGAGGCGTACCACCGCATGCATGCCGAGATGTGGCACGACCGGCTGCGCGACGAGCCGCGCTTCCGGGCCGCCGTCGAGGAGCTGTGGCCGTACGCGCTCGGCGTCCTGCCGCCGGAGCTGCGCGGCGAGCTCGTGGAGCGGGTCGGGCTCGCCGAGGTCGAGGCGGTCGACCGGGGCGCGCATACCGACGAGCTCCCGTCGCTGTGGGAGGAGATGACGATGGTGCGGCGTTCGGCGCCCGCCGGAGCGCAGTGGTAGCCGAGGCCCAGGTTTGGGAGGCGCTCGGCGAGATCCCCGATCCCGAGATCCCCGTCATCTCGCTGGTCGAGCTCGGCGTCATTCGTTCGGTCGACGTCCGGAACGGCCATGTCCGGATCGAGTTCACGCCGACCTTCCTCGGCTGCCCAGCGCTCGAGGTGATGAAGCGGGCGATGGAGGAGAAGGTCGCGGCGCTCGGCGCCGAGCCCGAGGTCGAGGTCGTCAGCGACGACTCGTGGTCGACCGACCGGATCACGCCGGCCGGACGCGAGAAGCTGCGGGAGGCGGGGTTCGCACCGCCCGCGCCGCGAGAGGCGTCCGCCCCGAAGCTCGTCCGGCTGCAGGCGAACGTCTTCCGCTGCCCCTACTGCGGCTCGACCAAGACGCGGCTCGAGAACATCTTCGGCCCGACTCCTTGCCGCTCGCTGCGCTACTGCGAGAGCTGCCGCCAGCCGTTCGAGCAGTTCAAGACGATCTAGCCAGGCGGTCCGCGAAAGCAGCGTCCTCGGCGCAGAGGCGATCGATCTCCGCGCGCTCGACTGCGAGCACGACGCCGTCGGTCAACGCACGGACGCGCGCCGTACGTGTCCCGTCGGGCGAGAGGAGCGCCCGCTCGCCGATCACGGCGCCCGGCCCGATTTCCTTCGTGTCTTCAGGCGCCTCCACGACGAGGTCGCCCTCGAGGAGAACGAACAGGCCCGTGCCGGGCTTGCCGCGTTCGACCAACACCTTTCCGGCCGCGAACGGGACCTTGGAGCCAACCGCCTCGAGCCGGCGCATGTCGTCCTCGTTCACACTCACGAGTATCGCACCGGCGTCGCCTACTGCCCTGTGCCTATTCTCTGGGCGTGAGCGTCGAGATCCTCTACTGCCCCGTCTGAAGCGGCTACGACCGACGGGCCGCGAGTCTCGCGGCCGAGCTGACGCAGCACGGATACGACGCCGCCGCGCGCGAGGGCGCGAAGAGCCAGTACGACGTCGTCGTCGACGGCGACGTTCTCTTCTCGAAGCAGAGCGAGGGACGCTGGCCGGACGACGGCGAGGTGCTGTCGCTCCTCAGCTCCCGCTGAACGACGGGGGGCGCTTCTCGCCGAAGGCGGCGACGCCCTCTCGGAAGTCCTCCGCTTTCGCCATCTCGGCCTGCGTCTCGGCCTCCCGCTCCAGCTGCTCCTCGAGCGTCGCGGTCGCCGCCTCGTCGTAGAGCCGTTTCGTCGACGCGATCGCTCGCGTCGGGCCGGCCGCGAGCTCTGCCGCGCGCTCCGCCAGCCGCGCCTCGAACGACTCAGCCGCCACCACCTCCGAGACGAGCCCCCACGCGTGCGCCTCCGCCGCCGTCAGCCGGCGGTTCGACGTCATCCACTCGAACGCGCGCGGCGTCCCGAGCAGCCGCTGGAGGAAGAAGGTGCCGCCCGAGTCGGGAACGAGTCCGATCCCGACGAAGCCGGGGACGAAGAAGGCCGCGTCGGAGGCGAGCCGGATGTCGCAGGCGCAGGCGAGCGACAACCCGGCCCCTGCACAGACGCCGTTCACTCCCGCGATGACCGGCTTCTCGAGCGAGCGGATCGCACGCACTGTGACGTGGTACGTCGCGCGCAACATGGCAGCGACGTCGCCCGCCTCGCCGAACGCAGTGAGGTCCTGCCCGGCCGAGAAGCCGCGCCCGGCGCCGGTGATCACGACTGCTCGCACCGCGGGGTCGCGCGCCTCCTCCAGCGCCTCGTGCAACTCTCCGTGCAGCGCCCGCGAGAAGGCGTTGAGCTTGTCGGGGCGGTTGAGCGTGATCGTCTCGACCGCGCCGTCGCGACTGACCTCGACTTCCGCCATCGCTACGACAGCTCGAGGAACTCGACGGTCGGTCGGGGCAGCCCGCGGTCGCGCGCGTCCTTGCCGGTGGCCATGAACTCGTCGCTCCGTACAGCCGTGGCGAACGCGTCCTTGTCCGCGAACTCCCACTCGGCGTAATACGCGTGCGGCGGCTCTCCCATCGGCGATCCCGTCACCTTGCCGTGCCGGAAGACGCCGTTCGGCACCCGCGCGCAGACCTCGGCGTGCTCGGCATACGAATCGGCGTCCGGCTCATCCTCGTAGAAAACGACGACGCGGTACATTCGTCTCCTCACAGGTCGACGACGGGGAGGAGCGTACGCCATGGCAGGAAAGCTCGTGCATGTCGAGATCGGGGCGGAGGAAGCCGACCGCGCGCAAGGGTTCTGGAGCGGTGTCTTCGGCTGGGAGGTCGGGCCGCCGATGTCGCCTGAGATGGACTACCGGATGTTCCGCACCGGCGAGGACCAGGGCGGCGCGATCTCCGGCGCGGACAAGCCCGGCAACCTCCGCGTCTACTTCGACACCGACGACATCGACGCGACCCGCGCGAAGATCCAGGAGCTCGGCGGCCAGGCAGAGGACAAGTCGCCGGTGCGGGGCTACGGCTGGTTCGCCGGGTGCCACGACACGGAAGGGAACGCCTTCAGCCTCTGGCAGTCGGACGAGTCGGCCAGTTAGACGACGGCTCGGGCTCCGACCAGACGAGGGCGGGCGCCTCGAGCTCTCGGACCACGTCGCGCGACGGGAGCGGCCAGCCGTCGGCGTCGTCGTCGGTCTTCTCGCTCATCCGAGTGACGAACGTCGAATCGACCGTCCCGGTTACGCGGCACGGCGATCGAGAACCCGGAGCGCCTTGCCCTCGCTCCGGGGCACCGTCCCAGGCGCACCGAGCCTGACGCGCGCGGTCAACCCGAGCGCCCGCCCCAGCCGTTCTTCGACGAACGCCTCGAGCCTGTCGCCGCCGGGCTCGCCCTTGCGGAGCTCAGCCTCCACCGTGAGCTCGTCGAGGTGTCCCGGGCGCTCGACGACGAGCTGGTAGTGCGGTGCAAGCTCTGGGATGGCGAGGAGCGCGCGCTCGATCTCGCTCGGGAAGACGTTGACGCCGCGGATGATCAGCATGTCGTCGGTGCGTCCGACGACGCGCGACATCCGGGCGAAGGTGCGGCCGCACGCGCAGGGGTCGCGGGTGAGCGACGCGAGGTCGCCGGTGCGGTAGCGCAGCAGCGGCAGCGCCTCTTTTGTGAGCGTCGTGAAGACGAGCTCGCCGACCTCTCCCTCCTGCAGCTGCTCACCCGAAGCCGGGTCGACGACCTCGACGAGGAAATGGTCCTCGTTCACGTGCGCGCCGTCGCGACCCTCGATGCACTCCGCCGAGACGCCAGGGCCCATCACCTCTGACAGGCCGTAGATGTCGAGCGCCGTCAGCTCGAGCGCGTGCTCGACCGCCGCGCGCAGCTCCTCCGTCCACGGTTCCGCGCCGAAGAGGCCGGCGCGGAGGCGGAGGCGCGCAGGCTCGGAGACGTGGTCGGCGATCGCGAGCGCGTAGCTCGGCGTGCAACAGAGGATCTCCGCTCCGAGATCCTCGAGCAGCTGCGCATGCCGCGGCGTGTTGCCGCCGGAGGCGGGGACGACGGTGCAGCCGAGGCGCTCGGCGCCGTAGTGGACGCCGAGCCCGCCGGTGAAGAGGCCGTAGCCGTACGCGACGTGGACGACGGTGCCCGGGCCGCCGCCGGCCGCCGCGAGAGCGCGGGCGCAGCAGTCCGCCCACGCGGCGAGGTCGCCGCGCGTGTAGGCAACGATCGTCGCCTTCCCGCGCGTGCCGGAGGAGGCGTGGATGCGGACGCACTCCTCGAGCGGCACCTGGAGAAGGCCGAACGGGTACGCGTCGCGCAGCTCCGACTTGACGCGGAACGGCAGCTCCGGCAGCGCTTCAGGCTCGACGCCGAACCGCTCCTGCAGCCGCTCGCGCTGCAGCCGCTCGAGCTCCGGGCGCGGCAGCGTTTCCAGCTCGGGCTGGAAGATTGGCACGCCGCTGATTATTCTCTCTCTGCAAGCGCCATTCGGATCAACAAGGAGGCGTAGTGCGCGCACCGTTCATTGCCATCGAGGAGGCCGGAGTGACCTACTTGGAGGTTTGGACGCATGCTTCGCAGAACGCTGAATCTTGGGATCCTGGCGCATGTAGACGCCGGTAAGACAACTCTCACCGAACGGCTCTTGCACGCCGCGGGCGTCATCGACGAGGTCGGCAGCGTCGACAAGGGGACGACGCAGACCGACTCGCTCGCGCTCGAGCAGCAGCGCGGCATCACGATCAAGTCCGCCGTCGTGTCGTTCCCAATCGACGGCGTGACCGTGAACCTGATCGACACGCCGGGCCACCCGGATTTCATCGCGGAGGTGGAGCGAGTGCTGAGCGTGCTGGACGGCGCGGTGCTCGTGATCTCCGCCGTCGAGGGGGTGCAGCCGCAAACGCGGATCCTGATGCGAGCGCTGCAGCGGCTACGCGTGCCGACGCTGCTGTTGGTGAACAAGATCGACCGGGCGGGGGCGGACCCGGAACGCGTGCTCGACGCGATCGAGCAGCGCCTGACGCCGGAGATGGTGCCGATGGGCTCGGCCGCAGGGCTCGGCACACGCGGGGCGGAATTCGCGCCGTTCGGCCCGGCCGACGCCGAGCTCGCCGAGCGAGCGAGAGCGGGGGATCTGCATCCCGTCTTCTTCGGCTCGGCGCTCACCGGCGCCGGCGTCACGGAGGTGATGGACGGGATCGCGCGGCTGCTGCCCGCGCGCGTGGGCGACGGCGACGGGCCGCTCTCGGCACGCGTGTTCAAGATCGAGCGCGGCCCGGCCGGTGACCGGATCGCCTACACCCGTCTCTTCTCCGGGACGGTGAAGGTCCGTGACCGCTTCGACGCCGGCAAGGTGACTGCGCTCCGCGTCTTCGCGGCCGGCGACTCCGTGCAACGGGACGAGGTGCACGCTGGCGAGATCGCAAGGCTCTGGGGCCTGGCGGAGATCCAGATCGGCGACTGGCTGGGCGAACCGCGTCCTGGCGTCGAGCATCACTTCGCACCGCCCACGTTCGAGTCGGTCGTCGTTGCCGCCGATCCCGCCGACGGGCAGAGGCTGAGCGTCGCACTCGCCCAGCTCGCCGAGCAGGACCCTCTGATCGACGTCCGGCAGGACGACACCCGGAGGGAGATCTCGGTGTCGCTCTACGGCGAGGTGCAGAGGGAAGTCATCGAGGCGACGCTCGCCGACGACTACGGCCTCGAGGTTGCGTTCCGCGCGACGACGACGATCTGCATCGAGCGGCCGACGGGAACAGGAGAGGCGGTCGAGTTGCTCAACACACCGACGAACCCGTTCCACACCGACCTCGGGCTGCGTGTCGATCCGGCGGTACCCGGCTCGGGAGTCGAGGTGATCGTCGACGTCGACCCGCGCGATGCGCCGCTCTACGTGTTCAAGACCTTCGAGAGCTTCGTAGAGCACATGGGCGAGTACGTGCGCCTCGCATTCGAGGAGGGCCTGTTCGGCTGGCAGGTCACCGATTGCGTGGTGACGGTAACGAAGATCGGTTACAGCCTTGCCGACGGCCCGCCGTCACGGCGCGGCCCGATGCCCACCGCGCGCGACGTCAAGCGGCTGACGCCCGTCGTGCTCATGCAGGCGCTCGAGCGGGGCGGCTCCGCGGTCTGCGAGCCCGTCTTCCGTATCGCCGCAGAGGTGCCGATCGAAGCGATCGGCCCGGTGCTCGCCGCCCTGGGCCGGCTCGGGGCGGGGGGCGCCAACCCGACTGCGCGGGGAGAGCTCTCGGTGCTGGAGACGACGCTGTCGGCGTCAAGCCTCCAGGATCTCCGGCGCCAACTTCCCGGCTTGACCGGCGGGGAGGGCGTGCTCGACTCCGAGCTCGCGGGTTACCAGCCGGTGACCGGCGCTCCCCCGATCCGAAAGCGCACGACGCCCGACCCGTTCAACCTCAGCGAATACCTCCGCCGATGACGAGGATGCACGAGGACGAGCTCGAGCTCGACGAGGCGCACGTCCGGCGACTGCTCGCCGAGCAGTTCCCGGAGTGGAGCGAGATGCCGGTGCGGCGGATCGAGCCGAGCGGCACCGTCAACGCGATCTTCCGGCTGGGCGACGACCTCTGCGCGCGGCTCCCGCGTCGCCGGGGCCCGACCGAGCCGGGGAGCAACGAGCTCGAGTGGCTGCCGAAGCTCGCGCCGCAGCTGCCCGTCGAGGTTCCGGTGCCCGTGGCGCAGGGACGGCCGGGCGCCGGCTACCCCTGGTTCTGGGAGATCCACACGTGGGTCGAGGGCAAGACGGTGCCGGTCGAGGAGATCGACGCAGTCCAGGCGGCGCAGGACCTCGCGGCGCTCGTGCTTGCGATGCACAGGGTCGACCCGGCCGGCGCGCCGCCGGGACGCGGCATCCCGCTCGCTGAGCGCGACCCGCAAATGGAGTACTGGTGGGCACGTTTCGACGGCGACCCGAGAGCGTGGGACACGTGGAAGCGCGCGCTCGCCGCTGCCCCGTGGGACGGGCCGCCGGTCTGGCATCACGGCGACCTCGACTGCCGTAATTGGCTCGTTCAAGACCGCCGGATCCGCGGCGTGATCGACTGGGGCTCGATGGGCGTCGGCGACCCGGCCTGCGACGTGATGGTCGCGTGGAAGCTCCACTCGGCCGCGGCCCGCGACGCCTTCCGCGAGGCGCTGCCGACCGACGACGCGACGTGGGAGCGGGCGCGCGGCTGGGCCGTCTCCCAGGCGGTCGCGGCGCTCAGCTACTACACGCCCGAGAACAACCCAAGCCTCTACCACGAGGCCGAGACCTGGCTCGCGCTCGTGCTCTCGGAGCACGGGTAGCGTTCGGGCGTGTCCGGCAGCGCACTTGCGACGGGACTGGCGGTGACCGCCGGCCTGGCGGGGTCGGTCCAGGTGGCGTTGATGTCCCGGCTCGGCGAGCGCATCGGCGTGCTCGAGGCGCTCGGGTTCTCGGCTGCCGTAACCGCGGGCCTCGCCTTCGTGATCCTCGTCCTCGCGCGGCAAAGCGTGGCTGGTTTCGGGCGTGCCGTCCACCAGCCGTGGTGGATGCTCATGGGCGGCGTGATGGGGCTCGTAATCGTGTTCACGATCACGTTCGCGGGTCCGCGCATCGGTGTCGCCGCCACCGTCGGCATCCTCATCGCCGGACAGCTCGCCATGGGTGCGGCGATCGACCGCTGGGGCCTGTTCGGCAGCGAGAAGATCGCGCTCCACTGGCCGCGCTTGCTCGGCATCGGGCTGCTCGCGGCCGGCGCAGCCCTCTCGCTGCGGAAGTAACACGGGTTTCAGCCAGCTGCGACCTGCTCGATCAGCTCGGCGGCGAGGATCGTCCCGGGCCGCTTCCGCAGACGCTCACCCGCCACGGCGCAACGCGCGCGCATCGCCTCGTCGGCGAGCAACCCGTCGAGGGCGATCGCGAGCTCGCCGTCGCCGAAGTCGTACGTCGGGAGGCGCAAGCCGTACCCCGTCTCGTGGACCCGCTGCGCGTTGTCGTGCTGGTCCCAGAAGATCGGGAGCACAAGCATCGGCTTGCCGAACCACATGCACTCCGTCGTCGTGTTGTTGCCGCCGTGCGTGATCACCGCGTCCACATGCGGCAGGACCGAGGTCTGCGGCAGGAACTCCTCGCCGATCATGTTCTCGGCGAGCTCATAGTCGGCGTGCCGGGGCCCCGTGCTCACGACATACCGGTGCGGAGTCCGCGCCAGCTCGCCGACGAGCCGCTTCATCAGGTCGACGTCGGCGGAGCCGAGAGAGCCGAGGCTGAGGTAGACGAGCGCGCGACCATCCGGCTCAGGCGGTGACCACGACGCGTCGGTGGCTCGCACGCTCGTCTCGAGATTGCGCCAATGCGGCCCGAGCGACCGGCTGCGCGCGTAGTCGAGTTCGTCCGGGTAGAGCGTCAGGTTCAGCCAGGGCGACTCGTGGATCAGCTCGAGCTCGGGAAGCGGAGGCGCGCCGCGCTCCTGGCAGAACGCCGAGAAGGATCCCTGCAGCTCACCGACATGCCGCGCGTACTCCGTCCGAAACTCGGCCCAGTCGGAGCGATCGTCGAGCGGCAGCCCCGAGAACGGCGGCGGCAGGTCGGGGTCCTTCACCTCCAGCGGATTACAGGAGACGATCCGCACCCACGGCCGTCCGCCGGCGGGGATCGCGGGGAAGCCGACGACGTTGTCCTCGACCACGAGATCCGGCTCGACCTCGGCCAGGATCTCGGCGAGCCCCTCGTCCACGTAGCGCGCTCCGTCGACGAGCGCCTGCCAGGTCGGCGCGATGAACTCCCCGAGCTGCTCGAACGTGCTCTTGCGGAAGACCGGTGCCGTATCGCGGATGAAGTCCTTCCAGAACTGGCCTGGCTCCTCGGGCAGTTCCGGCGGCGGCGCGAGACGCATCAGCTGCTCCTCGAACCCCTTCGCCTCGAGCGTGCCTGCGAACGACTCCTCCACGACGAAGACGACGCGATGGCCGCGGCGGCGGAGCACGTCGCCGATGCCGACGCAGTTGTTCGTCGGCCCGAACGCTCCCTCGGGGAAGAAGACGATCGTCCGGCCCGCGCGCGAGCCCAACCGCTACAGGCCGAACGGATTGAAGGGCTTCGGGCTCGTGGAGAAGAGCACGCCCTTCGTCTCGAGATAGAGGTCGAGGGTGTCGATCGAGAGCTCGCGGCCGAAGCCCGATTGCTTGTAGCCGCCGAACGGGATCCCGGGGAAAGCGGTGAACGGCATGTTGATCCCGACCATGCCGGACTTGATCGCGCGCGCGACGCGATGGCCGCGAGCGGGATCGCCCGTCCAGACGGTCGCGAACAGCCCGTATTTGACGTCGTTCGCGATCCGGATCGCGTCCTTCTCATCCTCGAACGGGATCGCCGTCACGACCGGGCCGAAGATCTCCTCCTGCGCGACCGTCATCGAGCTCTCGACCTGCGCGAGGACCGTCGGCAGGTAGAAGGCGCCCGCGCCGTCGCCCGCCTCTCCGCCGAGCACGACCTCCGCGCCCTCCTCGCGCCCCTTCTCGACGTAGCCGTGCACGCGGTCGCGGTGCGCCGGCGAGATGAGCGAGCCGACCTGCGTCTCGGCGTCGAGCGGATCGCCGACCTTGAGCTGCTTCGCGGCGTCGGCGAAGCGGGAGACGAAGTCGTCGTAGATCGAGGCCTCGACGAGCACGCGCGAGCGCGCCTCGCAGCTCTGGCCGGCCGCGTAGTAGATCGACCAGACCGAGCTCGGGATCGCGTCGTCGAGATTCGCGTCCGCGAAGACGAGGGCCGGGCTCTTGCCGCCGAGCTCGAGCGTCAGGCGCTT
Source organism: Gaiellaceae bacterium (assembly GCA_036723535.1). Classification (GTDB taxonomy): domain Bacteria; phylum Actinomycetota; class Thermoleophilia; order Gaiellales; family Gaiellaceae; genus Palsa-739. The sequence continues at coordinate 5,515 of DAIMGZ010000041.1, read as the reverse complement.
GATCGGCTCGGAGCAGAGCCGCATGATCTCGCTCCCCGTCTTGGTCGAGCCGGTGAAGGCGACCTTGTCGACGCCCGGGTGCTGGACCAGGTACGAGCCGGTCGTCGGGCCTTCGCCGGGGACGATGTTGATCGCGCCGGCGGGGAAGCCGATCTCCCCCGCGAGCTCGGCGATCCGCAGCACGCTGAGCGGCGTCAGCGGATCCGGCTTGAGGACGACGGCACAGCCTGCGGCGAGAGCCGGCGAAAGCTTCCAGACGGACATCAGGAGCGGGTAGTTCCAGGGCACGATCTGCGCGCAGACGCCGACGGGCTCCTTCAGCGTGTAGCTGAGCAGCGAGCCGCCGATCGGATTCGAGCGACCGGCGATGGAGCCGACGACGGAGGCGAAGAAGCGGAAGTTCTCGACCGCGCCGGCGAGCTCCGCCTTGACGGAGGAGATCGCCTTGCCGACGTTGCGCGCCTCGAGCTCCGCGAGCTCCTTGCGGTTCGCGTGGATCGCGTCGGCGAGCGCATGGAGGAGCCGCGCGCGCTCGTTCGGCGGCGTCTTGCCCCAGGGGCCGGCGAGGGCCGCGCGGGCGGCTTCGACGGCGCGGTCGACATCGGCCTCGCCGCCCATCGCCGCGCGGGCGAGCGACTCGCCGGTCGCCGGCTCGTGCAGATCGCGGATCTCGCCCGATGCGGGCTCGACGACCTCGCCGCCGATGAAGAGCCCGTACTCCTGACCCGCCGTCACTGCCATGCCGCGGAACTTAGCGGTTGGGCCGCAGCGTTTGCCGCGCCGACGAATACGGTAGATTTCGGATCCGAAGCAAGCGAGAGGAGACGAGATGCCGAGCACGATCCGTGTCGAGGCCGCGCGCATCCCCGACCGCGACCGGTTGGTCGAGGCGCTGCGCGAGGAAGGGCTCGACGCCGAGCCGGAGGACGAGATCGGCATCGTCGTTCCCGTCGGCGAGGGCGGCAACGAGCTCTTACACCAGGTCGAGGGCGTCGTCTTCAGCGTGGGCGCGCCGTTCGTGCCGATCGAGCACGAGGGCGTGATCTACATCCGCCCCCCGGTCGGATAGCTCGCGAGACCTACGGTCTCGCTCGCTGGGACAAAGGAACTCCGCCGGCCGGAGAGCGCGGTCTCCGACCGGCTCCGTGCTGAAAGCACATAGGGGCTGACGCAAGGTTCAAGCCGCACTTCCGTCGGCGGCGTAACGCACCGTTACGCCGCCGCCCTTGCCGCAATCAAGGTTCGAAACGTTTCGAACCTCATCCAGACCAAGGGCCCCCATGGCGCGCGGAGTTCCGTTCCCCCAGCGCGCAGAGCGTCAGCTCTTCGCGCTGAACAAAGCGGCCTGGCCCTGGCCGACGCCGACGCAGAGCGTCGCGAGGCCGTAGCGGCCGCCGCGGCGGCGGAGCTCGTGCAGGAGCGAGACGACGAGGCGCGCGCCGCTCATCCCCAGCGGATGGCCGAGCGCGATCGCGCCGCCGTTGACGTTCACCTTCTCCGGGTCGAGGCCGAGCTCGCGGATCACGACGAGGCTCTGCGAGGCGAACGCCTCGTTCAGCTCGACGAGGTCGATCGCGTCGAGCGAGACGCCCGTCCGGTCGAGCAGCTTGCGGACGGCCGGGATCGGGCCGATGCCCATCACGCGCGGATCGACGCCGGCGACGGCGCTGCCCACGAACGCGCCGAGCGGCTCCACGCCCAGCTCGCGCGCCTTCTCCTCCGACGCAATCACGAGCGCGGCCGCCCCGTCGTTGATCCCGGAGGCGTTGCCGGCGGTGACGGTGCCGCCGTCGCGGAAGGCGGGCTTGAGGGCGGCGAGCTTCTCGGCCGTGGTGTCCGGGCGCGGGTGCTCGTCGCGCGTCACGTCCCCGACCGGGACGAGCTCGTCGGCGAAGCGGCCCGCCTCGTCGGCGGCAGCCCAGCGCCGCTGCGACTCGAGCGCGAACGCGTCCTGATCCTCCCGCGTCGCGCCCCAGCGCTCGGCGACGTTCTCGCCCGTCTCGCCCATCGACTCCGGCGGGAACAGCTCGGTGAGCTTCGGGTTCGTGAAGCGCCAGCCGAGCGTCGTGTCGAAGAGCGGGCGATCGCCGCGCTCGAACGGCTTCTCGGCCTTCGGCGTGACGAACGGCGCGCGGCTCATCGACTCCTCCCCGCCGGCGACGAAGAGATCGCCGTCGCCCGCGACGACGGCGTGACAGGCGCCGACGACGGCCGCGAGGCCCGAGGCGCAGAGCCGGTTGACGGTGACACCGGCGACGGACTCCGGCAGTCCGGCGAGCAACGCAGCCATGCGCGCCACGTTGCGGTTGTCCTCGCCCGCCTGGTTTGCAGCCCCGAACCAGACGTCCTCGATCTGCTCCACCGGCACGCCGGCACGCGCGACCGCCTCGCGGATCACGACCGACGCGAGGTCGTCCGGCCGCACGTCCGAGAGCGCTCCGCCGTAGCGGCCGATCGGCGTGCGGACGGCTGAAAGGACGACGGCCCGGCCCATCGTGGCCAGTCTAGGCAGCGGCCGCGGCCCGACCGAGCAACCGGTCGATCGCGGCGAGTCCCTCGTCCCCGATGTCCACGCTGTGCTCGTTGACGTAGAGCCCGATGTGTGCCGCGCAGACCTCGTCCGAGAGCTCGTGCGCGAGCGACCGGACGTAGTCGCGGCTCGCCTCGGGGTGGGCGAAGGCGTACTCGACCGAAGCGCGGATCGCTGCCGCGGCCGCGGCCACGAGGCCCGGCTCGACGTCGCTCCGCGCGAAGATCCCGGCCAGCGGAACCGGCAGGCCGGTTTCGCCCTCCCACCACTCCCCGAGGTCGGCGACGGCGACGAGCCCGTGCTCGCGGTACGTGAAGCGGCTCTCGTGGATGATCAAGCCGGCGTCCGCCTCGCCTGCAACCACCGCACCGAGGATCCGGTCGTAGCGGAGCTCGACCACGTCGCCGAGATCGGGCACTGCGAGCCGGAGAAGCAAGAAGGCCGTCGTCTCCCGGCCCGGAACGGCGATGCGCCCGGCCGCCGCGTCCTCGAGGGAACCGGGTTCGCGCGCGACGACGAGCGGGCCGACACCTCGGCCGAGCGCGGCCCCGCTGCGAAGCAATCGATACCGCTCACCGGCGGCCGCGGCCGCGCCGAAGCTGAGCTTCGTGAGCTGGAGCTCGCCTGCGCCCGCCCGCCTGTTCAGCTCCTCGATGTCGAGGAGGACCGGCTCGACCTCGAACGGCGCAGGGACGAGCCCGTGCACGAGCGCGTGGAACGCGAACGCGTCATTCGGGCAGGGCGTGAAACCGAAAGTGAGCCTCACGAGCGGCCGAAGAACCAGCGCTCGAGCGGCTTGAGCAACTCGGCGCGCGTGAACGGCCTGACGCGCTCGGCATGGCCGTCCTGCTCCGAGACGGTGAAGTCGTCCTCAAGCGTCTCGTTCGCCTGCTGGAGCGCGTCCCCGAGCTCGTAGCCCTCGAAGACGTAGTCCTCGGGCCGCGGCTCCTTGGACGGACGCCGGTCCGGATTGACGGCGCGGCCGACAGCCCAGACGCCGCCCTCCTTCCGCTCGATCCAGATCACGACCGTCTCCGGGTCGCCGTTCGAGTCGACGCCGTGGAGCACCCGCTCCGCGAACCGGCCGCGGTCGGTGGATGCCTTCACGGCCGGACTATGCCAACTCCCGCCCGACGCCGGTCGCCCGCGCGCGCTCGACGGCGGCGGCCGCCACGGCCACGTCCCACGCGGCGAGGCCGTTGGACTTGAAGACGACGATGTCCTCGTCCGACTGCCGGCCCGAGACCTCGCCTGCGACGACCTCCTGCAGCTCGTGCACCTCGAGCCAGTCGAGGACGCCGGACTCGATCGGCTCGATCAGGTCGGCGGACTCGAGCTTCGCGTCCTCGAGCGAGTCGCAGCAGACGAAGGCCGCGCGCTCGAGGACGACGTTGTCGAGCTCGCGCCGCCGTCCGTCGTTGGCGCCGACCGCGCAGACGAGCGCGCCGGGCTGGAGCCACTCGCCTCGCAGGACCGGGTCCGGGGAGCTCGTGACCGTGACGACGACGTCGCAGGACGCCGGATCTTGGTGGCTGTCGCCCGGTTCGGCGCCGTGCTCCGCGCAGAAGGCGCGCAGCCGTTCCTCCGTCCGGCAGTAGGCGACGACACGGTCCAGCTCGGGCAACGCGGCGCGGATGGAGGCGAGCTGCGACTCGGCCTGCCAACCGCAACCGATCAAGCCGAGGCTTCGCGCGCCGCTCCCGGCGAGGTGCTTTGCGGCGACACCGCTCGCAGCGCCGGTGCGGAGCTGGCCGAGCTTGTCCGCCTCGACCACCGCGACGAGCTCCGGCGCGTCGGCCCGGAAGAGGAGGACGGCGAAGCGGGTGCCGTCGCGAAAGCCGGCGTAGACCTTCGCGCCGGCGTAGCCGAGCTCGAGATCGGCGGCGGCCATGACGGCGAGCGATCCACCCTCAAGCCGAAGCCGGTACCGCGGCCGGTTCTCGACACGCCCGGCCGCCAAGCGGCGGAAGCAGGCCTCGATCGCCTCGACGGCATCCGCCGGCGTGAGCAGCTCCGCGACGTCCGCTTCCGTCAGATACAGGGGCACGAACCCGATTCTGGAGAAACCGGCACGGAAAAGTGCGCCCGGGGTTAGCTCCCCCGAGTCTCGGGGCTAGTCGGCAGCATCAGTGAGCAATAGCCGTTGATCAGGGTGTAGCCGCTGTCGGTGTAGAGCCGGAGAGCAGCGTCGTTGTCTTCCTCGGTCTGCAAGACGAGGCGTAGAGCGCCCGACGCGATTGCAGCCGCTCGGACGGAAGCGAGAAGGGCACGACCAACTCCAACGCGACGGTGCTTCGGGAGGACGAACAGGTCTCTGATCTGCCAGAAGTGAGCGAGCCGCAACGATGCCGGAACTTCCGTCGTGATCGCAAAGCCGACGAACCTCGCACCGTCTTCTGCGACGAATGCGCGTAGGCGGCTTGTGCTGAGGTTCTGCTCCAGCCAACTCGCTGACCGTGAGACATCAGAAGCCTCGCCGTAGTGAACGCGATACTGATCGAAGATTTCTGCAAGAGCTTCGATTTCGCTGGGCGTCGGCGCAGTGAGAGTCCGGACAGAGACCGGCTCACTGAGGGCCGTCCGGGTGGGAGTGTTCCGACTCACGCTCTCTCCTTATACGACGGCGTCCGACTCTTAGCTCCTCTTTCCCGTCTCCCGCAGCAGGCCGCGAGAACCAGAAAAGCCCCGGTTTCCGGGGCTTTCTCGCCATGCGCCCGGCAAGATTCGAACTTGCGACCTCTGCCTCCGCAGGGCAGCGCTCTATCCCCTGAGCTACGGGCGCTCGGGGGAACCAGTCTAGCCGCCTCCTAGCGGCGGCCGAACAGCCGCGAGAGCAGCCCCGGACGCGAGGGAGGCCCGGGCAAGTTCGCCGCCGCGACGCACTCGAAGTGCGCGTGCCGGCGGCGACTGGTGTCGCCCTCGGGCGAGATGAGGACGTGGTCGCTCATCGCGTGGAGGTGGTAGCCGCAGAGCGGGCACCTGTAC
>DAIMGZ010000040.1:0-15652 GCA_036723535.1 Gaiellaceae bacterium | reverse complement strand
CGGCCGGGCCAAGGAGCTGCAGGGGATCGGCAAGACGATCGAGGAGAAGATCGTCGAGATCGTCGAGATCGGCGAGATCGCGGCGCTGACGAAGAAGAAGGCCGGCGTGCCGCCCGAGGTCGTCCTCTTCATGAAGCTGCCCGGCCTCGGGCCTAAGACGGCGGCCCGCATCTGGCGCGAGCTCGGCGTTGAGACGCTCGACGAGCTCAAGGCGGCGGCCGAAGCGGAGCGGCTGCGGACGCTCGCCGGTCTCGGCGCGAAGAGCGAGGAGAAGATCCTCGCCGCGCTTGCCTACCAGGCGGAGAGCCCGGAGCCGGGGCGGCACCTGCTCGGCGCGGGTCTGCCGGCGGTGCAGGCGGTGGTTGCGGCGCTGCGGGAGCTGCCGGCGGCGATCGCCGTCTCCGAGGCCGGTTCGGTGCGGCGGCGGAAGGAGACGTTCCGCGACCTCGACATCATCGCGAGCGCCACCGAGCCCGCCGAGTTGACGGAGCACTTTGCGAGCCTGCGCTGGGTCGTCGACGTCGCTGCGCAAGGCGACACGAAGGCGACGGTCGTCTCGCGCGAAGGGCTTCGCTTCGACCTGCGTGTCGTTCCGCCCGAGTCGTTCGGCAACCTCCTCCAGCATTTCACCGGCTCGAAGGACCACAACGTCGCGATGCGCGAAGAGGCCGTGCGGCGAGGCCTCTCGATCTCGGAGTACGGCGTCACGAACGTCGAGACCGGCGACGTCTTCCGCAGCGCCGACGAGGACGCCGTGTACGAGTTCCTCGGCTACCAGCCCATCCCGCCCGAGCTGCGCGAGAACGCCGGCGAGCTGGAGGCGGCGCGGCGTGGCGAGCTGCCGAAGCTCGTCGAGCTGAAGGACGTCCGCGGCGACCTGCACACGCATTCGCACTGGTCGGCCGACGGCAAGAGCACGCTCGAGCAGATGCTCGAGGGAGCGGTGGCACGCGGCTACGAGTACTACGCCGTCACCGACCACTCCCACTACCTCCGCGGCAGTCGGCTGCAGGAGCAGCTCGAGGAGATCGAGCAGCTGCGGGCGCGGTTCCCGAAGCTCCGGATCCTCGCCGGGATCGAGGCGAACATCCGCTCGAACGGCGAGGTCGATGTGGCGGACGAGGATCTCGCGCTGCTCGACTGGGTCGTCGCGTCGGTGCACCAGGCGCCGGACTCGCGCCCGACGGAGCGCGTGCTCGAGGCGATGCAGAACCCGTGCGTCGACTGCATCGGGCACCTCACGGGCCGGCGGATCGGGAAGCGGCCGCCGCGCGACGTCGACGTCGAGCGCGTGCTCGAGGCGGCGCTCGAGACGGGCACCTTCCTCGAGATCAACGGCCAGCCCGACCGGCTCGATCTGCGGGACGTCCACGCGAGAGCTGCGAAGGAGGCGGGCGTGCGGCTCGTCGTCTCCTCGGACGGCCACGAGGTCCGCTCACAGGCCTACGTCGAGTTGGCGGTGGCGCAGGCGCGGCGGGGCTGGCTGACCAAGGCCGACGTCGTCAACACGCGCACGTGGAAGCAGCTCGACAAGCTGCGGAAGAAGCGGTGACCGAGCTGGACTTCCGCAGGGACGGTGCCGCGGCGCTCGAGTGGGCGGCGCAGTACCTCGAGCGGGTGCCCGAGCTGCCGGTGCTCGCCCAGGTGCACCCCGGCGAGCTCTCGGCGAAGCTGCCGGCGTCGGCGCCCGAGCAACCCGAGCCGTTCTCGGACGTCCTCCGCGACCTCGACGAGCTGCTCCTGCCGGCGTTCACGAACTGGCAGCACCCGCGCTTCTTCGCCTACTTCGCGGTGACCGCGTCGGAGCCGGGGATCCTCGCCGAGCTGATCGCTGCCTCGCTGAACCAGGTCGCGATCGTCTGGCGCGCCTCGCCCGCCTCGACCGAGCTCGAGCTCCGGGTCGTGGACTGGGTGCGCCAGCTGCTCGGCCTCCCCGACGGTTGGCACGGGCACATCGAGGACACGGCTTCGACCTCGACGCTTGCGGCGCTGATCGCGGCGCGCCACGTGACCGGCCGCAACGTCGTCGTCTGCTCCGAGCACGCGCACTCTTCCGTCGAGAAGGACGCGCGGATGCTCGGGATGGAGTTGCGCAAGGTGCCGGCCGACGATGAGCTGCGGATGCGCGTCGACGGCTACGACCTTGACGACGTCGCGGCGGTCGTGGCGACGGTCGGCACGACGTCCTTCGCCTCGGTCGATCCCGTACGGGAGCTGGCCGGGCGGGCGCATGCGGCGGGCGCGTGGCTGCACGTCGATGCGGCGTACGCGGGCACTTCGTGGATCTGCGACGAGGAGCGCTGGTCGGCCGACGGCGTCGAGCTCGCCGATTCGCTGACAGTCAATCCGCACAAATGGTTGCTCGTTCCCATGGACTGCTCGCTCGTCTGGACATCGCGCCCGGAGGAGTGGCGCGAGGCGTTCTCGCTCGTCCCCGAGTACCTGCGCACGCCCGACGACACGTACGCGCTCTCGGAGTACGGCCCGGCGCTCGGCCGCCGTTTCCGCTCGCTCAAGCTGTGGGCTGTGCTTCGCTGCTACGGCGCGGAGCGGCTGCGCGCGATCGTGCGCGAGCACGTTCGGCTCGCCGACCTCTTCGCGGGCTGGGTCGAGCAGGCGCCGGGCTGGGAGCTCGTCGCGCCGCAGCGCTTCTCGCTCGTCGTCTTCCGCCGGGACGGCTCGGACGAGGAGAACGAACAGCTGGTCGAGCGCGTCAATGCGTCCGGTGAGATCTTCATCACCCACACGAAGCTCGACGGGCGCTACGTCCTCCGCCTCGCGATCGGCAACGCGCGAACGACCGAGGACGACGTCCGGCGGGCCTGGAACGTACTCGACAGGGAGGCAGAACGATGATTGTGACGACGATGAACGACATCCCGGGCTACGCGGTCGACGAGGTGTTCGGCGAGGTGATGGGGCTGACGGTGCGCTCGCGCAACATCGGCTCCCAGCTCGGCGCAGGCCTCAAGTCCATTCTCGGCGGTGAGCTGAAGGGGATGACGAAGTCCCTCGTCGCAAGCCGGCAACAGGTCATGGAGCGGATGGTCGAGGAGGCGGAAGGGAAAGGCGCGAACGCGATCATCGCGATGCGCTTCGACACGTCCGAGATGGGCAGCAACTGGACGGAGATCTGCGCCTACGGGACCGCGGTGCGCGTGCACAAGGCGTGACGCGGGCGGTCGTCTTCGACCTCTTCGAGACGCTCGTCGACTACGACGACACGCGGTCGCGGGAGTTCAGCGCCGAGGTCGCTCGGGTCTGTGGCCGAGACCCGGCGGAGTTCCACGAAGTCTGGATCGCGGGCAGACCCATCCGCGAGGTGGGGCCGATGGCCCCGTATCTCGAGTCGCTCGGGCTCGACGAAGAGGCGACACGGGGGTTCCTCGAGCGGCGTCGCGCGTTCTCCCGCGAGGTGCTCGCCCGACCGCGCGACGGCGCTGTCGAGACGCTGCGTGAGCTGCGCGATCGAGGCCTCGGAACCGGTCTGATCACGGTCTGCAGCGAGGACACGGTCGACGTCTGGTCAGACACGCCGTTCGCGGGCCTATTCGACGTCGAGGTCTTCTCGTGCTCGTGTGGCCTTCGCAAGCTAGACCCACGGATCTACCGCATCGCGCTCGAGCAGCTCGACGTCGAGCCGCCACAAGCACTGTTCGTCGGCGACGGCGCGAACGACGAGCTCGCCGGCGCCGAGCGCGTCGGGATGCGTGCGATCCTCGTCCACCGTCCGGGCGAGGGGCCGGCTTGGCCGGAGGTGCGCGACTGGCCAGGGCCCCGGATCACGGCGATCCCGGACGTCCTTTCTTCCGTCTAGCTCCGCGCCGCGCACTCTCCGAAGCAGCCAGGTCCTGGTGCCAGGCACGCGGCCATGTCCCGAAACGGCAATGCCGCGCTTCGTTGCGCGCATACCTGTGCGGCGATGTCCGCTGCGGACGTGTCCCGGTGCCTGGCACCGGGGCATGGCTGGTTCGGTCGTGTCCGCCCGGGCTAGAGCCGGCGCAGGAGGGTGAGGAACTCTTCGGTCGAGTTGACCACGATGTCGGCGCCGTCGAGCAGCGTTTGCGGCGCCTCGGCCGAGGCGACAGCAACGCGCACTGCTACCTCGAGCCCGTCGAGCGCGGCGAAGGAGTCGATGTCGGTCGTGTCGTCGCCGGCCGCGAGCGCCCGCCGCAACCCGTGCTCCTCGAGCAGCCGTCGCACCGCAGTCCCCTTGTGCGAGCCGACCGGCGGCAGCACTTCGAGGATCTTCCGTCCGTAGCGGGCGACGAGCCCCTTCTCCCGCGCGGACTCCGCGATCGCGTCGAGCTCTCGCACCGCCTCCTGCTCGTCGGCGCGGCCACGGAAGTGGAAGGCCACCGCCAGCCCCTTCACCTCGACCTCACTCTGCGGCCACGGCGCGTCGGCCGCGAACGCCGCGAGTGTCCGGCGCCAGCGGTCGGCCTGCGGCTCGAGCTCGAGCCCGTGCGAGCCGACGCAGACGACTCCGTCCACCGCGAGGCGCGCCCGTACGTCCTCGCTCGCCCGCCCGCTGATCACCGCGACGAGCGCGTACCGCCCGACGAGCCGCTCGAGCTCGGCACGAGTCTCCGGCGGCGGCATCGCGTCCTCCGGCCGCTCGACGATCGGCGCGAGGACGCCGTCGAAGTCGAGGAAGAGACCCGCCCGCTCGGGCTCGGCGGCGAGCCGCTCGAGCGACGCATTCGGGGCCACGGTTCAAGGATATGTCGGGTCCGGCCATAATCCGCTCGTGCCCGATCTAGACGAGCTCTGGGTTCCGCTGGTCGACGAGCCGATCGGCGGGATCGTCGATCGCATTGTGCGGGACGATCCGGCGCTGGCGGCGCTGGTCGAGACGCCGCACCGGATCCTCGCCTTCAGGACGTTCGCCTACATCCGCACCGGCATCCTGCTCGGCCAGCTCCTCTTCGACCACGACCTCCCCGACTGGGACGGCTCCGAGAGCTGGGTCGACACGCTGCTACGCGACCCGGCTCACCGTGCGGCGATCGAGCGGGAGGTGCGGACCGTGGCGGAGGAAATCGCCGCCGATCCGCACTACTCCGACGACGAGCCGCTCGCGCCGGACGACGATGCGCGCGACCGCTTCCGCACTTTCGCGCGGGAGCACCTCGGGCGCAGCGGTTAGCTCGTCGGCCTACGTCGCCGAGCCGTTCCCCTGGTAGACGAATCCGTCCCCGCTGCCGAACAGCTTGCGGGCGAGCAGCCGCCGGACGGCCGGGCCGGTGATCGGGTTGAGGAGGAGGCCGAGCGCGATCCCGACCAGCAGGAGCAGGCCGTTCCGCGCCGCGCGGGCCGGTTCCGGCGACTGCCGCTTCACGGCCTGGACGCGGCCGGCCGCGTTCCGGAGCTCGCCGAGCGCGTTCCGCAGCTCACCCTGGATGTCCTTGTCGCCCGCGAGCTGTGAGGCGGCGTCCGAGACCTTGCGGCGGGATGCGAGCTGGTCGTAGACGGCGCGGCCCGAGGTGTAGGCGTTGCGGACGTTGTCGCGTAGCTCCTTGTCGCGGAGCGCGCGCTCGACATATGGGCGGGCGCTCGCAGCTGCGTCGGCCACCCTCTCCTTCGTGTAGTTCATCTTCGCCAATCCTTTCTGTGGTGGGTGGAAACCGTGCTTCCTATCTTCGCGAAGCCGCCGGTCGAACGCGACCGTTCGCGTGCGTGCCGTTCGAGCCGAAAGCGGCGTCGAAGACGTCCTCGATCGAGTCGACGAAGACGAAGGCGACGGCGTCCCGCGTCTCGCGCGGCTGCTCGTCGAGGTCGTGCTCGCTCTCGCGCGGCAGGATGACCCTAGCGACACTCCGCGGAAGTACCCTCTGCCGCGCGGTGGCAAGCATCGGCCGGATCCTCCGACTAGCTGCGGCGGCGCTCGCCGCAATCCTCCATATCTGGTACCGCGGCGTGCTCGTAACGCCCGAGGTGAAGCGGCGGAAGGCCGCTAGGAGAGCGCTTCGGCGCGTCTGAGGAGAGCTTCCGCGAGGCGGCGCGACGCCTCGTCCACGAGCTCGCCCTCGAAGCGGGCCGCGCCGGCCGCCGCATCGAGGATCCGCTTCGCCCGTTCCAGCTCCGCCGGTGACGGCGTGAAGACGAGATTGACCGGCTCGATCTGGCTCGGGTGGATCACCCACTTGCCGTCGTAGCCGTGCTCGAGCGCGCGCCGGGCCGACACGACCAGGCCGAGGTCGTCGCCTAGCCGCGCGTGCGGCCCGTCCACCGCCTGCAGCCCGAACGCGCGCGCGGCCACGATGACCTGGGCGAGCGCGTAGTCGGACGTCCCAGGCCCGATCGTCAGCACCGGCACCCCGAGCGAGGCGGCGAGATCGGCCGGGCCGAGGACGAGCGCCTCGAGTCCCCTTCCCTCCGGCGACTGCCCCGCGGCGGCGATCCGCTCGGCCTCGACGAGCCCTCGCGCGGTCTCGATCTGCGCCTCGAGGCCGATGCCGGCCGGGAGAAGCTCGGCCGCTGCGGCCACGTCCTCCGGGGACTCGACCTTCGGGAGTACGACGACGTCGGGCCGTGCCTCCGCCGCCGCGCGCAGGTCGTCCTCCCACCACGGCGTCGTCCGGCCGTTGACGCGGAGCGCCGTCGTCGGGCCGAGCGGCCCTCGTCGGAGCGCGGCGACGGCGAGCTCGCGCGCCTTCTCCTTCTCGCCCGAGGCGACCGCGTCCTCGAGGTCGACGATCACCTCGTCGGCCGGAAGCGACGGCGCCTTCGCGAGCATCCTCTCGCTCGAGGCGGGAACGGTCAGGCAGGAGCGGCGGGCGCGAGCAGGCATGCGGAAACGCTAACTCGTCGGCTGCGGAAGCTCCTTTCGGCCGAACTCACCTCCGTGCCGGCGGATCGCGCGGGCGTAGAGGACCGCAGCGGGAACGAGCGCCGACGCGCCTGCTGCGAGCGCTGCCGGGATTCCCGACACGTCGCCGACGACCCCGAGGATCGGGCCGCCCGCCGTCTGTCCGACCGCATCCGCCTGGCCGCTGAGCGAGAGGACGGTCGCTCGGACGCTCGAGTCGGAGATCCTCGCGTTCAGCCAGGTCGTGTAGAGCGGCCCTGTGACGTCGCGGGCGAAGAAAACGCCGAGGAGCCCTGCAATCGCCGGCCAGGTCGAGCGGCTGAGGGCGAAGACGACCATCGCGGCGAGCTGCGCGATCGTGAAGCCGAGCAAGAAGCGGGTCACAGCCTCGATGCCGCCGCGCTCGACGAGCGGGATCAGCCGCCCCAGCGCCACGAAGCCGAAGACCATCCCGGCGAGCCAGAAGATCCCGAACCAGACCACGGGCGAGAGGTGCCCCACCGATGGCAGCCCGACGTCGCGCAGGAAATGCGCCTCCTTGAGGCGGTCGAACGCCTCGCTCGACATCCCGGTGAAGAGCGCGACCGCGATCAGGAGGCCGACGAGCGGCGCGGCTCGCGCGTAGCGGATGCCGGCCATCGCCCGCGCGGCAGCCTCGTGGAAGCGGGGCGAGGCTTCCGCCTCACGCCGGCGCTGGAATCCGGTCTCGGGCATGACGACGATGCACGCCAGCCCGCACAGCGTCGTGACCGCGCCGCCGACGACGACGCCGGCACGGAGGGAGACCGTCCCCACCGCCACCTGGAGGGCGAGCCCGAGCACGGCGCCTCCGTAGCCGACCCGCCGCCCCCGGAGGAAGATCGCGCCGACGTTCTCGGCGCCCACCTCGTCCGCGATCCACGCCTCGTACGCGCCGCTCGTCAGCGTGTACGACACGCCCCAGCACGCCCAGAGGACGATCGCCAGCCACGGCGCCGAGACGAGCCCGACCGCCATCCAGGCGGCGCCCATGCCGACGTAGCCGACGATCTGCGACAGCCGGCGGCTGTAGAGGTCGGCAACGACGCCGGTAGGCAACTCGAAGAGGAGGATCGCCCCCTCCATCGCCGTCCCCATCAGCACGAGCTGGAGCGGCGACATGTGCAGCTCGCGGACGAGGTACACCGCCATCACGACCCACGTCGGCATCCGGAGGAAGAACTCCAGGCCGTAGAAGACGGTGGTGGCGCGGAGCGGCCGCACGTCCTAGCCGCTCCGCTTTAGCTTCCCGTGCCTCTTCGCGTAGCGCTCGCCCACGCGGAAGACCGCGAGCCCGACCGGAGTGGCGAGGACGGCGATGATCAGCAGCGGCCAGACGTTCGCCCACGCCAGACCCGCTCCGTCGACGATGGACGCCCGGTCGCCACGAATCGCGTACGTCGCCGGCGATATCTTCGCGATCCACTGCATCCACTCCGGCATCACGCTCACCGGGTAGTAGACGCCGGAGACCACGAGCATGAGGCCCTGCGCGACGAAGCCGAGCTGCGCGCCCTTCTCCGGCGAGATCAGCGGCAGGACCGAGGTCATGATCCCGACGCCGATGAACGAGAGCGACGCGAGCGCGAGCAGCGCGAGCGCCGCGCCGTAGTTGGCGCGTGGGGCATGCAGGCCGATGAACGCCGCGACCGCGAAGAAGAGGATCGTCGCCCGAATCAGGCCGTACAGCACCGCGAACGCGCCTTGCCCGAACAGGTGGGCGAACCGCGACAACGGCGCCATGAACGTGTACTCGATCGTTCCTTCCCAGCGCTCCCAGGCGACGATCTCGGTCATGAACTCGAAGATGATCCCGAGGAACGCCCAGATCGTCGCGCCGACGAGGAGCATCGTCGCCAGCCTGTTCTCGTGCGGCGGCGAGAGGTTCGCCGCGCGCGCGATGAAGACGATCGTGAGCGTGTTCGCGATCGTCCAGACCATGAACGCGAGATCCCAGAGGAAGTAGCGCTTCGTGAGGTAGACGTTCCGCTCGACGATCCCCAGCAGGCCGACGAGCTGGTTGCGCATCTCGATTGCGCGTCTTCCCGCTCCGGCCCCGGCAAAGCCGGTGCCTGCGCTCCTGGGCGGCTCCGTCGAGCCTACGCCGCCGCTCATGCAAACACCTCCCGGTACTCGTCGTCCTCGTCCTGTCCCTCGTTCTCGAACTCGCGGCCGGTGGCGGCGAAGAACGCCTGCTCGAGTGTCTCGACGCCGAAGCGCTGCTTCACGGCCTCGACCGGCTCGAGGAACAGCAGCCGGCCGCGGTCGAGGATCCCGATCCGGTCGGCGAGCGTCTCCGCCTCGGTCATGTCGTGCGTGCAGAGGAGGATCGTCGCGTCGTGCTCCTTCCGGACCTGGCGGATGAAGTCCTGGACCTCGAGCTTCGAGCGCGGGTCGAGCCCGGTCGTCGGCTCATCGAGCAGGAGCAGGACGGGCGAGGTCAGGAGCGCCCGGGCCAGGGCGACCTTCTGCTGCATTCCGCGGGAGAGGTTCTCCATCGACTCGCCGCGCCGGTCGGGCGGGAAGCCGACCTTGGCAAGGATCTCTGGGATGGCCGTGCGCGTCTGCCGGGGCGTCATCCCGTAGAAGCGGGCCGCGTACGAGAGGTTCTCGGAGGCCGACATCTTCTTGAAGAAGCTCGCCTCGACCGAGACACGGTTGACGAGCCGGCGGATCGTCGACTCCTCCCTGAACGCGTCGTGGCCGAAGATCCGCGCCTCGCCGCCGTCGTTGATCAGCAGCGTCGAGAGCAGGCGGACGAGCGTCGACTTCCCCGAACCGTTCTGACCGAGGATGGCGACGCACTCGCCACGAGCCATCGTGAAGGTGACGCCGTCGAGCGCCGGCCACGGACGCTTGCGGGCAAAACGGCCCGCTTTGCGGTCGCGGCGCCGGAACGTTTTCCGCAGGTCGCGCACCTCGACGGCGGGCGCGTGGCGGTCGAGACGTGAGGCGAGATCGGTTGTGGATGCTGCGAGGGTGTTCATGCTGCTCCTTCGAAAGAAGAGGGAACGGAGGACGGAAGCCGCCTTGCCGGCGGCGCGCGGACCTACAGGGCGCCGCGGGGTCCGGTGGGGCTACCGCAACTGCCCACCGGGATCCGGTCCATCACGTTCGTAAGCAACATGGTTCTCTCAGGCTAGGCGCTCGAGCCGCGCGCGTCAAATTCCGGGGGTGTACAGGCGCTTTTCGCTGTCCGCGCCGAGACGCCACCGGATAGAGGTCTGGCCCTTGCCGTCGTACGTCACCCACGCGGCCCGCTCGGCGAGGAACTCGAAGGAGTGCGAGTCGGGCGGCGGCCGCCACTCGATCATCTCCCAGAACAGGTCGTCGAGCTTGCCGCGGAGCGTCTCGTCGGTCAGCACCTCGGCTCGTCCAGCGAGCTTGAACTCCGGCGAGCCCTCCTTCGCCGTCACCGGCGCGTGGACGTAGACGCGTGGGTCGCGCAGCAGGTCGAGCGCCTTGAGCGAGCGCGGGATCATGTTCGAGAGCAGGTGCCCGTCGAGGATGTACGCCTCGACCGGCGTGATCCGCGGCGACCCGTCCTTCGTGAGCGTCCCGACGAGGATGAACTGGAAGCGCTCGATCAGCTCGCGCCCGTGCGCTGCGATCTCGGGTGCCGCCAGCTCGAGCTCCTCCCACGTCAGCACGTCGGGAGCCTAGGTGCCGGCCGGGGACCCTGCTAGCGTCATCGACGGTGGTTCGCCGGAGCCGGTGAGCCGCCGAGGCGATGGAGCCTCGTGACCCGAGCGGTCGCGGGGCTTTTTTCGTGTCCGAGGAGGGCGAGATGGTCAAGGTCGAGGCGGTGGTCGTGAGGGAGCGGGTCGAGACGGTGATCGACGCCGTCGAGGAGGAGACCGGTCACGTCGGCGTCACGGTCGTCGAGGCGATCGGGCACGGGCGGGAGCGCGGAGTCACGCACGAGTACCGCGGCCGCTCCTTCGAGTCGCGCTTCCTGCCGAAGGCGCTCCTTACCTTCGTCGTCGAGGACGCGCTCGCGGAAAGGGTCGTCGGGGCGATCGCCGATGCCGCCCGCACCGGCCACTCCTCCGGCGACGGCCTCTGCTGGGCGTCGCCCATCGCCAACGTCGTCCACCACCGCACAGGGGAGCGTCTCGGATGACTCACACGCAGCTGCTCGTCGCGATGAACACCGTCTGGGTCGTCGTCGCCGCCGTTCTCGTGATGTTCATGCAGGCGGGCTTCGCCTTCCTCGAGGCAGGGCTGACGCGGATGAAGAACGCCGCCCACATCGCCGGCAAGAACGTGCTCGTCTTCGGCGTCGCCTCGCTCCTCTACTGGCTCGTCGGCTTCGGGCTTGCCTTCGGCAACGGCAACGGATTCGTCGGGCTGCACGGCTTCGCGCCGTCGGTCGACGCGCTGCTCGCGGTCGGCAAGGCGCCGTACGCGGCATTCACGTCGATCCCGGGCGCAGCCGGCTGGCTGTTCGAGGTGGTCTTCGCCGGCGTCTCGCTCGCGATCGTCTGGGGCGCGATGGCCGAGCGGGCGAAGCTCTGGGTCTACTTCGCCTTCGGCGCGATCTTCACGGTCATCTACTCGCTCGTCTCGCACTGGGTCTGGGCGCCGGGCGGCTGGCTGCAACGGCTCGGGATGCAGGACTTCGCCGGCTCGACCGTCGTCCACTACCAGGGCGCGCTCGCCGCGCTCGCCGGCGCGCTCCTCCTCGGCCCGCGGATCGGCAAGTTCGGCCACGACGGCCGTGCGAACGCGATCCCCGGCCACAACATGCCGTACGCGGTGCTTGGGACGCTGATCCTCTGGTTCGGCTGGTTCGGCTTCAACCCGGGCTCGACGCTCGGCGTCGCCACCGGCGGCCGGGTCGGCTTCTTCGGCTACGTCGCGCTGACGACGAACCTCGCCGCGGCCGCGGGCGGGCTCGGCGGGATCTGCGTCGCGTGGATCGTCCTTCGCAAGCCGGACGTCTCGATGATGCTGAACGGCGTCCTTGCGGCGCTCGTCGCGATCACGGCGGCGTGCGGCTTCGTCGCGCCGTGGGCCGCGGTCCTGATCGGCTTCGTCGCGGCAGGAATCGCTGTCGTTGCTGTGCCGCTCGTCGAGCGGCTCGGCATCGACGACCCGATCGGCGCCGTTGCCGTGCACGGCCTCGCGGGCGTCTGGGGGACGCTCGCGACCGGTCTCTTCGCGCTTCCCTCGCTGGTTGCGACCGTCGGCGTCGGCCGCGGAGGCCTCCTCTACACGGGCTCGCCGTATCAGCTCGGCGTGCAGGCGCTCGGGCTCGCCGCCGTGGGCGCGTTCACGTTCGCCGCCTCGTTCGGCTCGCTCTGGGCGCTGAAGCGGCTGTGGGGGATCCGGGTCGAGCCGCACGTCGAGACCGCGGGGCTCGACGTCTCCGAGCACGGCATGTGGGGCTATCCCGAGTTCTACATCCCGGTGCCCGGCGGCTACGGGACCGAGTCGCACGGCCACCTGGGCCTCGCGCACGCCCAAGCTCACGCACCGGCGCCCGTGCCGGAGCCACGGCTCGCGCCCGCCGCCGACGCCGCGGGATAGGCTCGCCCGCGTGCCGTCGCTCTCGACGTACGCGGTCTTCCTCGCGACGGGCATGGCGCTTCTGCTCGTGCCGGGTCCGGCCGTGCTCTACGTCGTAACGCGCAGCATCGAGATGGGGCGCGCCGGCGGGCTCGCCTCCGTCGCCGGCATCACGACCGCGACGGTGGCTAACGTCGCCCTCGCGACAGCCGGCCTCTCGTCCCTCCTCCTCGCTTCGCGCCCTGCGTTCGACGCCGTGCGCTATGTGGGTGCGGCGTACCTCCTCCTGCTCGGGCTGCGGCGGCTGCTCGGACGCGGCCTCGAGCAGCCCGACGAGGGAGCGGCTCCGCGGACGCGTCGCCGCGCCTACGCGCAGGGGGTCGTCGTCAACCTCACGAACCCGAAGACGATCGTCTTCGTCTTCGCCTTCCTGCCACAGTTCGTCGACCCGCACGCTCGTCATGCCTGGCTGCAGGTGCTCGTGCTCGGCCTTAGCTTCGCGCTGCTCGGTTGCCTCAGCGACAGCCTGTACGCCCTCGCCGCCGGAACGATCGCCGACCGCCTGCGCGGCTCGGCGGGGATCGCGCGTGTCCAGCGCTGGCTCGGTGGCGGCGTCCTCGTCGGGCTCGGGATCCTCGCGGCCGTGTGGTCGCCGAGCAGGGCCCGATGACCGTGACGCTCGTCCGCGATCTGCGGCGTGACGACTGGCCGGCGGTGCTCGCGATCTACGAGGACGGGATCCGCAGCGGCGACGCGACCTTCGAGACCGAGACGCCGTCGTGGGAGGACTGGGCTGCGGCGCATCCTCGGCTGAGGCTTGTCGCCGAGCGGGACGGTTCAGTGGTCGGCTGGGCCGCGTTGTCCCCGGCGTCGCCCCGTCGCTGCTACTGCGGTGTCGGCGAGGTGAGCGTCTACGTCGCCGAGGAGGCGCGCGGCGAAGGCCTCGGGCACACGCTTCTCGAAGGCCTCGTCGAGGCCTCCGAGCGGGCCGGCTACTGGACGCTTACCGCCGGCGTGTTGCCCGAGAACGAGGCGTCGCTCCGTCTCCACGGCGCGTGCGGCTTCCGCGAGGTCGGCCTGCGCAAGCGTCTCGCCGAGCTGCGCGGCGTCTGGCGGGACGTGATCCTCCTCGAGCGCCGCTCTACGCTGGTTGGCACGTGAGGTACCAGTTCGTGGACTGTCGTTGGGAGCTCGGGAGCCCCGAGCGCGGGCGTGAGCTTTATCTCGCGGGCCACGTTCCCGGCGCCTCCTTCCTCGACGTCGACGCGGATCTCTCGGACCTGTCCATTCCGGAGGCCGGTCGCCATCCGCTGCCGTCCGCGGAGCCGTTCGCGGCGGCTGTCGGCCGGGCCGGCATCGGCGCGGGCGTCTTCGTCGTCCCCTACGGCTCGATGGGCGGCGCGGAGCGGCTCTGGTGGCTGCTCCGCCACTTCGGCCACGACGACTGCGCCGTCCTGCTCGGCGGGATCGACGCCTGGGGTGGCGAGCTGCGCGCGGGCGAGGAGGAGATCGAGCCCGCCGAGTTCGCGCCGCACGGGCGGAGCGGCGACACGATCGCGGCGGAGGAGATCGCCCGCCGTCTCGCCGACCCGGCGCTCGCACTCGTCGACGCGCGCACGCCGAACCGCTGGCGAGGCGAGCCGAACGAGATCGACGACCCGCCGGGCCGGATCCCCGGCGCCGCGAACGCACCGTGGAACGAGCCGCTCCCCGAGCTGCCGGCCGGCGAGCTCGTCGCCTACTGCGGCTCGGGCGTCACGTCGTGCGTCACTCTCCACCGCGCCTGGCTCGCCGATCGCGAGGGTCGCCTCTATCCCGGCTCGTGGAGCGAGTGGTCGAAGCGCGGCCTCCCGGTCGAGCGGAGCTAACGACGGGAGACGGCCGCGCCCGCGGCGGAGAGCGCGAGCTTCGTCAGCGACCGTGGCATCCGCTGCGCGCCCTTGATCGTCTTGTGGAGGGCGTCGGCGAACTCGTCGACGTCGCCGTCGCTCAGGACGAGCGGCGGCAGGATCCGGATCACGGCGATGTCGTGGCCGGCGACCTGCGTGAGGATCCGGTGCTTGGTGAAGAGCGGAACGACGACGAGCTGCGCGAACAGTCCGCGCTGGGCGCGCTCGATCAGCCGGTACGACATGCCGCCGCTTTCCGGCTCGCCGAACTCGATCGCCCACGCGAGCCCGAGCCCGCGCACGTCGCGCACGACCTCGAACTCGTCCATGAGCGGACGGGTCAGCTCGAGCAGCCGCTCCCCGAGCCGGGCGCTCTCCTCCACGAGCCGCTGCTCGCGCAGCTCGTGCAACGTCGCCAGCCCGGCCGCCATCGCGAGCTCGTTCGGCGCGAACGTCGAGCCGTGCGACATCGCGTGCGGCATCGAGTCGAAGACCGCCTCGTGCACCGAGCGCGCCATGAGGAGCGCGCCGACGGGGACGTAACCGCCCGAGAGCGTCTTCGCCACCGTCACGAGATCCGGCTCGAGCCCCCAGTGCTGGAAGGAGAACATCCGGCCGGTCCGCCCGAAGCCGGTCATCACCTCGTCGACGCAGAAGAGCGCCCCGTAGCGGCGGCACAGCTCCTGCGCGCCCGCGAGGTAGCCGTCCGGCGGCAGGTGGATGCCCTTTCCCTGCACCGGCTCGACGAGGAAGAGCGCGACGTCCTCGCGCTGCAACTGCTCCTCGAGCGCCTCGAGGTCGCCGAACGGGACCTGCTCGAATCCGGGCAGGAGCGGCTGGAAGCGCGCGGTGAACTCGGTGTTGCCGTTCGCCGAGAGCGAGCCGAGGGTGAGGCCGTGGAAGCCGTGCTCGGCGGAGAGGACGCGCGTGCGCCCGGTCGCCGCGCGGCCGAGCTTGAGAGCCGCCTCGACTGCCTCGCTTCCCGAGCTCGTGAACAGGCAGCGCTCGATCCGGCCGCCGGCGAGCCCGATCAGCGCCTCCGCGAGCAGGCCTGGGAGGAGGCTCACCCCGAGCGCGAGCATCCCCGGCGTCTCGAGCTCGAGCGCCTCGGCGAGCGCCGCGCGGACACGCGGGTTGTTCCGGCCGACGCCGTACATCCCGAACCCGCCGAGCAGGTCGAGGAAGCGCGTCCCCTTGGCGTCGTAGAGGTGAGCGCCCTCCGCGCGCGCCCACGTGCGGTCGAAGCCGATCGTCCGCAACACCCGCACGAACTGCGGGTTGATCGTCCGTGCCCAGAGGTCGAGATCCTCACCGCGCCGCGACTCGAGCAGCGCCTCGAGGCTGAAGGAGCTCATCGGCGAGGACTGTAGCTAGGAGGGCTTGGCGCCGAACTGCGCCAGCAGCCGCTCCGCGTACCAGTCCT
>DAIMGZ010000039.1:0-16322 GCA_036723535.1 Gaiellaceae bacterium | reverse complement strand
GACCGGATGTCCGACGACGCCAAGTTCATTCTCGGCTTCGGCTAGACGGATGGACGAACGGCATCGTGCCGCGCCAGCCTGAGGCGAGAACGCTCAGGCTCGTCGGCGGCGTGACGACGTCGATGCGTCCCCGCGGGCGGGCGCGCCGCTCCGCATAGCCACCGGGAGTCCAGCGTAGGAGCTCATTGCCGAGCACGAGGTGCGACGCGCCGCCGAGCAGGATGAACGCGCCGTCGGGTAGCTCCTCCACGTGTCGGTCGTGCAGGCGTCTGCCCCCAAGGTCGTCTCCGAGCCGCTCCGCGTGCAGCGTCCGGTCGAGCTCGTCGGCTGCAGAGGCGCCCGTGAGATCGAGGAAGCTCCGGTAATCCTCGTGCCGGCACTCGGCACACGGCCGGTGTCCGGCCGCGAGCGCGGTCGCCTCGTCGAGGAAGAAGAGCCCCGTGTAGCGGCCCGGCGGCATCGGCTCGCGCCGCCGCCCCCGGAACTCGAGCCTGCACGAGATCCAGCGCCGGCCGTCGTAGCTGCGCCGAATCCGCCTGACGTCATCGTGAAGGCGGCCGCGGTTCCCGTAGAGGAGCCCTCGCTCAGGCGTCTCGATCAGCTCGCCGAGCGGCGTGACGCGGTTGCGGAGCGGCATCAGATCGTCAGGACGATCTTGCCGAGCTGCTCGCCGGCCTCGAGCCGCTCGTGCGCCGCGCGGATCTCCTCGAGCGGGAGAACCGTGTCGACGACGGGGCGGGCCCGGCCGCTCGCCACCAGCTCGTAGGCGCCCCTGAAGTCCTCGCCGGTTCCCATCGTGGAGCCGAGAATCGAGAGCTGCTTCCACCAGATCCGGTGGAGGGCGGCAGGCGGATTCGGCCCGGTCGTCGCGCCGCAGACGGCGATGCGGCCGCCCGGCGCCGCGACCTGGAGAGACGTCGACCACGTCGCCTCGCCGACGTGGTCGATCACGATGTCGACGCCTTTGCCGCCTGTCGCCTCCTGCACCGCGGCCTTCACGTCTCCGGTCGCGTGGTTCACGGTCGCGTCGGCGCCGAGCTCGCGCCCGCGGTCGAGCTTGGCGTCGCTCGACGAGGTGACGATGACCCGCGCGCCCAGCGCCTTCGCGATGGCAAGTGCCGCGGTCGAGACGCCGCCGCCGATGCCCCAGACGAGCACCCACTCGCCCTCGCGCAGGCCGGCCCGCGTCACGAGCATCCGGTAGGCCGTCTCGAAGACCAGAGGGAAGGCCGCCGCCTCCTCGAAGCTCAACCCGTCCGGGATCGGGTGGACGTTCGTCGCCGGCACGGCGATCAGCTCGGCGTTCGTGCCGTCCCCGTGCTCGCCGATCACGTGGATGCGGCCGCCGCCGGCCTCGATGCCCGGGTTGAGGACGACGCGCTCGCCGAGCTCGAACCCGGTCACGTCCTCGCCGAGCGCCTCGACCACACCGGCCCCGTCGGCGCCGAGGATCCGCGGCTTCGGGACGGACGGCAGGCCCTTGCGGATCCAGACGTCGAGGTGGTTGAGCGCGGAGGCGCGGAGCCGGACGAGCACCTCGCCGGGGCCGGGGAGAGGATCGGGCGCCTCCTCGAGCACGAGCACCTCGGGCCCGCCGTCCTCGTGGATCCGAACCGCGCGCACCGCGGCAGACTATCCGTGTGACGGAAGCCGAACTCCAGGCCCTCGCGCGTGAGCTCGGGCTCGACGCGATCGGCGCTGCACCGGCCGAGCCGTATGCCGAGACCGAGCGCCACATCCGCGAGCGGAGCGCCCGCGGGCTGTTCGCAGACATGCGCTTCACGATGGCGCACCCCGAGGAGTCGTGCCATCCCGAGACGCTGCTGCCGGATGCTCGCACCGTCGTCTCGGCTGCGCTGTGCTACTGGCTGCCGGAGCCGGAGCTGCCGCCCGGCCACGGCCGGCTGCCCCGCTACACGTGGTTCGACGGGTACGCGACGCTGCGGGAGAAGCTCGACGAGCTCGGCCGGAGGCTCGGAGGCGCCTATCGTGTCCTCGTCGACGCGAACCAGCACGTCGACCGTGAGGCGGCGGCACGCAGCGGCGTCGGCTTCTACGGCAAGAACACGCTCCTCATTACGCGCCGCCACGGCTCCTGGGTCGTGCTCGGGACGCTCGTGACGGACGTCGAGCTCGAGCCGACGCCGCCGCTCGACCTCGACTGCGGCGACTGCCGGCTCTGTATCGACGCCTGCCCGACCGGTGCGCTCGACGAGCCGGGAACGCTCGACGCGATGCGCTGCCTCTCCTACTGGACACAGGCGCCCGCGCCGCCGCCGCCCGAGTACCGCGGCGACCTCGGCGCGCAGGTCTACGGCTGCGACATCTGCCAGGACGTCTGCCCCTGGAACCGCGGCGTCGAGAAGCGGCGCGGGGGAGAGGCGCTCCCGGAGGCTGCGACTCCGCACGTCTCACTGCTGGAGTGGCTGCGCAGCGATCCGGAGGAGCTGAGACGCCGCTTCGAGAGGCTCTATGTGCCGCGCAACGACGGCCGTCGCCTCCTGCTCAATGCGCTCGTTGCGGCAGGCAACGTGGGTGGCGACGCCGAAAGGGACGCCGTGACCGGCTACCTCGACGACCCGGATGCGGCGACGCGCGAGCTCGCAGCGTGGGCGCTGGCCCGGATGGAGGAACGGGATGTTTGACCGTCCGGGCCGTTGGCTCGTCCTGTTACGGGCGGTGCTCGTGCTCGTCGGCGCGGTCGCCGTCGGTCTTACGGACTTCCCGTCGTCCTACCAGCCATGGGCGTGGGCGGTCATCGCCTTCTTTGCCGTGGTCACCGCCTTCTCGGGCGTGCTCTCGGCGGTCGAGCTCGGGCAGGCGGCCCGCGTTCGCGCGCGCGTGCTGCTGCTCACACTCGACGCTGTCGTCGCGATCGGGTTCGTCGCCATCTTCTCGTACCAGACCGGCGAGCCGTGGCGTGCCCTCTACCTGATCCCCATCGCGGCCGCGGCGCTGCGCTTCGGGCTCCTGGGGGGGCTGATCGGCGGCGCTGTGATGACGGGGTCGACGGTCGTGATCGACGCCCTCGGCCCTGGTCTGCTGTGGAAGACGGCGTTCCCTCGCGTCCTCGTCGGCATGCTCTCCGGTCTCGTCATCGGTCGCCTGCGCGACACCATCAACGCCGAGCGCGGCCGCGCCGAGGCGCGTGCGGCCGAGGCGGAACGGCTGCGCGACGAGCTCGGTCACCGCGTCGACGTGCTCGAGACGGCGAACCGATGCGCCCGGGCCCTCGGCTCCTCTCTCGAGCTCGACGAGGCGTTCGGCGCGTTCATCCGCGAGCTCCGCGGGCTCGTGCCGTTCGAGCGGACGGCGATCGTCCTCGTGGAAAGCGACGCGGCGACCACGATGGCCACCGCCGGCCTCGGGGCGAGTGAGGTTTTCCCACCCGGCAGCATCGGTCCGATCCAGGGCTCGGTGCTGGGACGCGTGCTCGACGGGCGGCTCGTCGTGCGACGCGACCTGACCGAGCGTGAGTTCCCGGAGGACGACCAGCTCCTCGCGCTCGGCCTCCGCAGCGAGCTCGTGACGCCGCTCCTGCTCGGCGCGCGCACGATCGGGATGCTCAGCCTCTCGCGGGACCGGCCGGACGCCTTCAGCGAGGACGAGGTCGAGCTCGTCGCTCTCCTCGGCAGGCTCGTCGCGACCGCGGTGCAGAACATCCGCGCGTACGAGGCGGAGCGGAGGCGCGTCGAGGAGCTGGCCCGGCTTTCGCAGCTCCGGGCCGACTTCGTCTCGCTCGTCTCCCACGAGCTACGCAGTCCGATGGCCGCCGTGATCGGCGCGGCGCGAACGCTGCAGGACCGCTGGCGGATGCTCTCGGCTGCCCAGCGCGAGTCGTTTCTCGCGCTCATCGGCGACGAGACGGCACGGCTCGCGGCGCTCGTGGCGGACGTCCTCGACACGTCTCGGCTCGAGGCGGGGACGTTCAGCTACCGCTTCGAGGAGCTCGACCTCGGGCGCATCATCGACGAAGCCGTCGAGGCGGCGACGCTCGCGCAGCAGGAGGTGCCGGTCGTCGCCTCCGTCCGCGGGCGGCTGCCCGCGATCCGCGGCGACCGTACGCGGCTGCGACAGGTGCTCGGCAACCTGATCGAAAACGCCGTCAAGTACTCGCCGGAGGGCGGCGAGGTGCGCGTGTCGGCAGCGGCAGGGAACGGCGGCGTGCAGATCGCGGTGCGGGACACGGGCCCGGGGATCCCTCGCGACCAGCAGGTGCGCATCTTCGAGAAGTTCGGCCGCGCCGAGGTCGAGGGCGGTTCGAAGCCGGGGACGGGGCTCGGTCTGTTCATCGCCCGCTCGATCGCGGAAGCCCACGGCGGCTCGCTCGACGTGACCTCCGGCATCGCGGCGGGCTCGACTTTCATCCTCACGTTGCCGGTCGACGGCTAGCAGCGACCACGTCGGCTGGAGCCTCTGTAGCTGCGTAGAGCCGCCAGGTCCCGGGCACGCCCTTCAGCTCCCGCTCGCCACGGTCCTCAAACTCGAGGCCCGAGCCGGCGACGAGGTCGCGCACCGTGCTCGTGACGAGGATCTCGCCCGGACCAGCCACCGAGGCTGTGCGCGCGCCGATGTTGACGGCAAGCCCTGTCGGCTTGCCGTCGTGGAGCTCGCACTCGCCGACATGGATCCCCGCCCGCAACTCGACGCCGAGCTCGCGGACGCCGTCCACGATTGCCTGGCCGGCGCGGATCGCCCGGGCTGGACCGTCGAAGGTCGCGAAGAAGCCGTCGCCCGCCGTGTCCTGCTCCTCGCCGCGGAAGCGCCCGAGCTCGCGTCGGACGAGCGCGTGATGCGCGGCGAGCAGGTCGCGCCAGCCGCGGTCGCCGAGAGCGCTGGCCCGCTCGGTCGAGCCGACGAGATCCGTGAACAGCAGCGTGGTGAGGACGCTCTCCGGCAACTCCGGCGCGCGTTCGCCGGCGACGAAGCGCTCGATCTCGTCGGGGATCTCGGGAGAGAGCCAGATCTCGAGGTAGTCGGTTCCCGACACCCGCATCGTCCGCGCCCCGGCGATCTGGGATGCGAATTCGAGGGTCGCTTCCTCCTCCCCGAACCGCCCGCGACGGTAGAGTAGGAGCGTCGGAGCGCGCACGGCAGGCAACACGGCGCTCAGATCGGTCTCGACGAAGGCGCGATTGAGGGCGTAGGCCACAGCCGGGCTGGCCCCGGTCCGAAGGGAGTTTGCGAACCACTCCCGCGTGTCCTCGCCTCGCTCGTAAAGTGTCGGGCAGCCGTCGCGCAGCAGTTCGTCGGCGTATTCGCGCGTCCCCCAGTGCTCGCGCAGCCCCGCCAGCGTCTGTCCGGCTTCCTCGTCCGACCCCCAGTCAACCTCCGGTGAGGGATGGAAGAGGACGAGCGCGCGGGTCCGCTCCGGATATGTCGCGGCGAACATCGCCGCCATGCCGCTCCCCTCGTGCGAGCTCAGGACGACAGCGTTGGCCGATCCGACCTCGTCGAGCACGGCTCGTAGGTCCTCCATGCGCGTCTCGAGCGCGGCGAAGTGGGGGCCGTGGTCTGAAAGGCCGGTGCCGCGTTTGTCGAACAGGATCAGGCGGAACGACTGCGCGAGCCGCTCGTAGAACTCCCGCCAGGGCGGCGACTCCCAGAAGTAGACGAGGTTCGAGATGTAGTCAGGCACGTAGACGAGGTCGACGTCGCCCTCGCCGACGACCTGGTACGCAATCGCGACGCCTCCGTTCCGCGCGTACCGGATGTCCACGGCTTGCGGAGTCTACGCCCGAGCGCGGAGCCGCTCGACGCCGAGCTCCTTCGCCAGCGTCTTGGCGCGTGTGGCGATGGCGCGCCGCAGCTCGTCCGGCTCGAGCAAGACCGCCTCGCCGCGCAGCGAGAGCACCTCGCCCTCGAGCCATTCGTCGCTGCCGACCGGCAATTCGCGGACGGCGCTCCCGTCGGCGAGCAGCTGCGCGCCGCGCTCGATCGCCCAGCGCGCGATCTCCTCGTCGTACAGGAGCTTCGCGGTGCGCGCGTCGCGCAGACGCGTCGGCTCGAATCCCTCGCGCGCCTCGAACCGCTCCCGCGTCAGCTTCGCGCTCCGCATCCGGTCGAGGCGGAACGAGCGGGCGCCATCGCTCGTCCGGTCCCACGTGTGGACGTACCAGTTCGGCAGCTGGCGCTCCAGCGAGTACGGCTCGACGAGTCGCGTCGAGGGCGCCGCATCGGCCTCCTTCTGGTACTCGATCTCGACGAGTCGCCGCTCGCGCATGCCGCGCGCGAGCCTCGCGACGAGGTCGACCTCCTCGCTGGCGACGTGCGGCGGCGGCGTCTGAGCGAGCTCGAACTGCCCGAACGTCTCCTCGAGCTTCTTCCGGACGCGCGCGAGAGGCGTGTGGGCGTCGGCCGCGATCATCGGTCCGACGTACTCGAGCGCGAGCCGGATCGCCCGCGCCTCGAGCGGCGTCAGGCGCGGCGCTGCGCGGAACGTGTCGCCCCAGAGCTCCTTGTCGACATGGACCGAGCCGTCCCGCAGCTCGGCGTACACGGTGTAACAGCCGCCGCCGAAGTTGACGAGATTGAGGAGGGACAGGTGCTCCTCGATCTCGTCCGGCGGAATCGACGGGAAGTGCGCGAGCAGCTCCGGGGCTGGGATCTCGGCCTCGCGCTCCTCCCCGCACGCAGCTAGGAGATAGGCGAGCAGTGCCTGCAGGACGGCGAACCGCTCGGGCGCCACCGGTCCGGCAGGGCGTTCGATGATCCCGTCGACGCTCGTCGGGGGCGCCTCGCGTGCCGGCTGCGGCGACTCGCCCTCGTGCCGTTCCCGCACGCGCCGCAACGCCGCCGCGACGTCTCGCTTGAGCTCCGGCGGATCGAGCGGAACGGCGCGGCCGTTCTGGCGCAGCACCCACGACGAGAGCTGCGGGATCGAGGAGTAGTCGGTGACGAAGACGTCGTCCTCCAGCCGCCCGGTGGTGCCGTAGGCGCGTCGCACCCACCAGGCCGTATCGCCGCGAACCTCGATCCGCGCCTTGCCGACGATGTCGCCGATCTGCCACGGCGGCCTGCCGCGGTAGAGCTCGACGTCGAAGTCCGCCGGCGCGCGGAAGTCCCGCTCGCGCCGCGTCGCGAACTTGATGTCGCCACGGATCCGCGAGACGCGGAACGTGCGGATCGCGTCCCGGTCGAGGTCCTGACCGACGACGTACCAGAGCCCGTTGTCGGGGAGGAGGGCGTACGGGTTGAGTGTCCGCTCACTTGCCTCGTCCCGTGAGATCGACCTGTACTCGAAGCGCACCGTCCGTTGCTTCGAGATCGCGTTCTCGAGCTTGGCCAGCCGCCCGGGCGTCTCCGGGGAGTAATCCGGGTCGAGCACCTCGACGCGGCTCGCCGTCTCCGTCCGCGCCTCGTTGAAGCCCGGCCGCCCGAGTGCGAGGTTCTGGAGGGCGAGGCGCAGCGGCTCGGCGTACGCGAACTTCCCCTCGAGCAGGTAGAAGGCGGTCTGGAGCGCGGCGAGCTCCTCGTCCTCGAGCTCGAGCTGGGGGAGGAAGTACTGCTCCGAGCGGAGCGTGTACAGCTCCTCGCCCGTGAACTCGTCACGCTGCGACTGGAGTGGGACGCCGAGCGAGAGCAGCTCGGCCCGGTCGGAATAGAAGCGGCGAGCGAAGGCCTCGTCCGACATCTCCGAGTAGCCCTCGACGTTCGACTTCACATCGCGCGCAGTGATCGGCCGACGCTCGGCCATGAGGAAGGCGACGAGCGAGAGCTGCCGGATCAGCTTGTCAGTATCGTGCGACACCCGTCGAGGAGCCTATCGGCTCCTCGACGTCGGAAAGGAACTCCGCGTCCGGGAGAGCGTGGTCTCCCGGACGTTGCGTGCTGAAGACATTTCCTCGCCTCCTCGGGCGTCGCGATGTGCTCGTCAGCGGCCGGTCGCGGCCTTCGGCCCGGACCGGCCGCCGGCGTCGGCGCGTACGTAAGTCGGGCTTCGCCCTGTCTTACGTCCGCGCTGGACAACCACGCGTGCGCTCGCCCGGCCGCCGTTTCTCTCAGCGCGGAGCACCGTTCCTCCGGGCCGCGGCCGTCAGGCCGCGGCCCGAGAACGTCAGGCCGCTGCGCGAGTCTCGAGGTGCTGGTGTGAGGGGCAGTAGTCGCGCTCGGGGAGTGGCGTCCGCTGGCACGGCTTGCCCTTGCGCGTCGTGGCCCGGCAGCGGGCGACTCCGCCGTCGAGGAGGCCCGACTCGATCTGCTCCTCGATGAAGTCCACTGCGGCCTTGACGCCTTGCTCCACCGCCCACGCGACCTGGGCCTGCGCGGTGATGGGGAAGTAGCGCCGAATGTCCTGGAACAGCGCCCGCTCCGGCTTCGCGAAGTACAACGGATCGCTGGCGAGGCGCTCCATCGTCTGCTCACAGGCGACGAGCACGCCGCGGCGCGATTCGAGCTGCGTCCGGCGGTCGGAGTACGGGTCGATCATGTCCTTCACGGACCGGTAAATGGCCCGTGAGTATTGATACATGCACTGCTGCAACTGGGCGGTTCTCTCTTCGATCACTGGCGTCTACATCTCCTCGTCGCAGACCCCGCAAGGCCTTTTCCGAAGCCGATCCCCGAAGGCGTCCCCATCGCCCGTGGGGTCGATCCTACATTGTATCGATCGCTGTCACAAAGTCGCCGTGTTCGTTGCCTAGTCAGCAAACCGTATCCATTCAGGCCTGGAGGACGACGAGCCGTTCGTCGGTCATCTCGCGGATCGTGTAGGCCGGGCCCTCCTTCGTGTTGCCCGAGCCCTTGACGCCGCCGTACGGCATCTGGTCGGCACGGAATGTCGGCGCCTCATTGACCGTGACGCCGCCGAAGTCGAGCGCTTCGGCCGCTGCCAGCGCCGTCGCGATCGAGCCGGTGAAGATCCCCGCCTGGAGCCCGTACTCGGTGCCGTTCGCACGCTCGTACGCCTCCGCGAGCGAGTCGACGGCATTGACGACGCAGACGGGCCCGAAGACCTCGTCGCAGACGACGCGCGCCGTCTCCGGCGCCTCCGCGAGCACGATCGGGCGGAGCGGGTCGGCGTCGGTCGCACCTGCGAGGAGCTTCGCGCCGGCGGCTTGCGCCTCCTCGACCCACTCGACGATGCGCGTGTGCGCACCCTCGTCGATGACCGGCCCGACATCGGTCGCCTCGTCCGCCGGGTCGCCGACGACGAGCGCCTCGACCTTCGGGAGGAAGCGCTCGAGGAAACCGTCGAGGGCGGCCCGCTCGGCGTAGATCCGCTGCACGGAGATGCAGCTCTGCCCGGCGAACGAGAAGGCGTTCGCTGCGAGCTTCGAGGCCGCGAGGTCGAGGTCGGCGTCGGCGGCGACCACGACCGGCGTCGAGTTGCCGAGCTCGAGCCGCACACGCTTCTTCGCAGCCCGCTCCGCGATCCCCCAGCCGACGCCGCTCGAGCCGGTGAAGGTGATCATCCGCACCCGCTCGTCCTCGACGAGCACGTCGCCGATCTCGCCGGACGGGCCGACGAGGACGTTGAGCCAGCCGGCCGGCAGGCCCGCTTCCTGCTCGAGCTCTGCGAGGAGGAGTGCGGAGAGCGGCGTCTGGCTCGCCGGCTTGAGGACGACGGGGCAGCCGGCGGCGAGCGCAGGGGCGAGCTTGTGCGCGACGAGGTTGCAGGGGAAGTTGAAGGGCGAGATGGCTCCGATGACGCCGACCGGGCGGCGCAGCGTGAAGGCGATCTTCCCCTCGCCTGCCTCCGAGGCCTCCATGGGGACGACGTCGCCGGCGAGCTTCCGCGCCTCGACCGCGGCGAACGTGTACGTCGAGACGGCGCGAGACGCCTCGACGCGCGCGGTGCGGATCGGCTTGCCGGCCTCCGCGGAGATCGTTCGCGCCATGTCCTCGTGCCGCTCCCGCAGGAGGCCGGCGACCCGGTCGAGGATCGCGGCGCGCTCGTGCGCCGGCAGCGGAGACTCGAGGGCGCGCGCTGCAGCATCAATGGCCCGGCGTGCGTCCTCGGCACCCGACTTCGGCGCGCGCCCGACCACCTCGCCCGAGTACGGCGAATGCACCTCGATCCACTCTTGCGTCGTCGTAGCCATATGCTCGCGTCGTGCTGAGCCGTGACGATATCGCGAGGCACCTGACGAGCGAGGTCGTCTTCGCCGGCGACCGCTGGCCCGGCTTCTCCGACACGATCGACCATCCCGACGGTCTCATCCTCGTCGACACGGGGATGATCGACACGACGCCGGAGCTCGACGAGGAGTGGCAGCCGACGCCGCATCCGCTGCCGGACGATCTCGTGAGCCGCGTCGCGGTCGTCGTCAACACGCATCTCCACTTCGATCACTGCGGCGGCAACCGGCTCTTCCCCGGGCTGCCCATCCACGTGCAGCGGCGCGAGCTGGCCGATGCGCGGACGGAGGAGGACTACACGGTCCGGGAGTGGGTCGACTTCGAGGGCGCGACGTACGTCGAGCACGACGGGGAGGCGGAGATCCTGCCGGGCGTGCGGCTGCTGCCGGCGCCTGGACACTCCGCCGGGCACCAGGTGGTCGTGGTCGAGACGGACGAGGGGCCGGTCGTACTCGGTGGCGACGTCGGATATTCGTTCGAGGAGCTCGAGCGCGGCGACACCCCGGGACGGCAGCTCGTCCTCGACCTCGCGGCGCCGACGTACCTCGCGCACGTTGCGGAGACGCGCGTGCCGCGCCCTCGCGGCTAGCTCGTCACTCGTCCGGTAGGCGCGCCGTGAGCGCGGCGAGCACCTTGTCCTGGATGGAAGGAACGTCGTGCATCAGCGTCCGGAAGCCGGACGCGCCGAGGACGAGGACGCGCGCCGGGCCTCGCGTACGCACGGTCGCGGTCCGCGGCTTGCCCGAAACGAGGGCGATCTCCCCGACGAAGTCGCCAGGCCCCAACTCGTTGACGGCCCGGCCCTTGCGCATGACGTCCGCTTGTCCCTGGACGAGGACGATGAATTCCAGGCCTCGCGCTCCCTCGCGCGTGAGGTCGCGCGCTGCGGGCAGGTCGAGCTCGTCGGCGAGCGACGCGATCTCCCCGAGCTCGCGCTTGGAGCAGGCGGCGAAGAGCGGGACCCGCTTCAGGAGCTCGATCTTGGCGTTCTTGCGCAGCATCGACCGCGGTACAGTCTCTTGCATGGCGCAGTCCGGCGCAATGATCGTCGACGCCGTTCGCAGTCCGATCGGCAAGAAGAACGGCACGCTCTCGCACATCCGCGGCGACGAGCTCTCCGCACAGGTCGTGAACGCGCTCGTAGAGCGGAATGCCGTCGATCCCGCCCAGGTCGAGGACGTCCAGTGGGGCTGCGTGACGCAGGTAGACGAGCAGGCATGGAACATCGGCCGCAACGTCCCGCTCACAGCCGGCTGGCCCGTCTCGGTCGCCGGCACGACCGTCGACCGGCAGTGCGGCTCCTCGATGCAGACGAACTTCAACGCCGCTGCGGCCGTCTGGTCGGGCCAGCTCGACCTCGTCGTCTCGGGCGGCGTCGAGATGATGTCGCGCGTCCCGATGGGGTCGAACAACGGCTCGATGTCCCCGCTCGTGTACGAGCGCCACGACATCGTGATGCAGGGGATCTCGGCCGAGGAGATCGCGAAACAGTGGGGGCTCTCGCGCGAGGAGCTCGACCGGATCGGCTACGAGTCGCACCTGCGCGCGGCGCGCGCGATCGACGAGGGCCGCTTCGAGCGGGAGATCGTCCCGATCGAGCTCGACGTGCCGGCGCCCGACTCCGGAGCCACGCTCGTGCGGACGCGGTTCGCGGTCGACGAGGCCGTGCGGCGCGAGACGACGCTCGAGAAGATGGCGGCGCTCCAGCCGGCGTTCATCCCGGACGGCGTGGTGACGGCCGGCAACTCGTCCCAGATCGTCGACGGCTCGGCGGCAGTCCTCGTCGCCTCCGAGGCGAAGGTCTCCCAGCTCGGGCTCGAGCCGCGTGCCCGGTTCGTCTCGTTCGGCGTCATCGGCGTCGACCCGCACCTGATGCTGCACGGCAACCCGGAGGCGTCTGCGAAGGCGCTCGCGAAGGCGGGGCTGACGTGGGACGAGATCGACGTGATCGAGGTCAACGAGGCGTTCGCGTCGGTCGTCGCGCAGTTCCTCGCCGATACCGGCCTGCAGGAGCGCTACGAGGCCGGCGACGTGAACCCGAACGGCGGCGGCATCTCGCTCGGCCACCCGCTCGGCGCGACCGGCGCCCGCATCACCGCGACGCTCGTCTCGGAGCTCGAGCGGCGGAATGCGAAGTACGGGCTCGCGACGATGTGCATCGGCTTCGGCCAGGCCATCGCCGCCGTGATCGAACGCGTCTGATCCAGACGCCTACCAGCCGCCCGCGCGATACGAGATTCGGGTGGGCGGCCAGTAGGTGAAGATCACCGGGCCGATCAGGCTGCTCCGCGGAACCGATCCCCAGGCGCGCGAGTCGCAGGAGTTGGCCCGATTGTCGCCGAGCATGAAGTATTCGCCCTTCGGCACGCGCCAGGTCTGCCCGAAGTCCTTCGTATCTGCGAGCCGGCTCTGCGCCGATAAGTACGGCTCCTTGAGCTTAAGCCAGGCCTTTGCGCCTGCCTGGCGGATCCAGATGAAGCCGAAATCGTCCTCCCGCACAGTTTCCCTCGGCAATCCGATCAGCCGCTTGACGAACGTCATTCCGCCGTCGCCGGCGGCACAACCACTCGCCCGGGCCGGTGCCTTGAAGACGACGATCTGGCCGCGTTGCGGGTTGCTGAAGTCGTAGGCGAGCCTGTTCACGAGCACGCGGTCGCTCGTCGATGCGAGACAGCCGGAGCCGGGCCGGGCGCAGTGGAGCGTGTGCTCCATCGCCGACGACGGAATCCGATAGGGCTTCGCCACCTTCGCCTCGAAAGCGAGCACGAACACGATCGCCGCGGTGAGCGTGACTAGCCAGTCGACGACCTTCCGCCAGGGATCGGGAAGGCGGTTGAGCGGGTGAAGGCCCACGGCCGGAGGATAGATCTGCCGCGCGATCAGTCGTATCGCACGAGGAACTCGGGGCGACGACCTGCATGTAGCGCTCGCGCTCCTCGACGTGCGGCATGTGCGACGACTCCTCGAAGACCACCCACTCTGAGCCCGCGATGCCGTCGCGGAGGACTTCCTGCAGCGCCGGCGTCGCCTCGTCGTGGCGGCCCGACACGATCAGCGTCGGCGGGCGAATCTCGTGCAGCCGGTCCTTGATCTGCCAGTCCTTGCAGGAGCCGATGATGTGGAACTCGCTCGGGCCGTTCATCGTGCGATAGACCGTCGGGTCCCGGGCGAGCGCGGCGAACGACGCCGCCACTTCCGGCGGCCACTCGATCCGGCAGACGTGCCGCCCGTAGAAGACGAGGCACGCCTCCACGTACTCTGGGTCGTCGTACGTGCCTGCGGCCTCGTGCTTGTCGAGCGTCGCCCGCACGTCCTCCGGGAGCTCCGCGCGGAGCTTGCCGGCCTCGCTCGCGAAGTCGGCCCACGACGCCGCGGTGTCGGCGAGGACGAGCGAGCGCAGCCCGGGCGGCTGCGTGAGCGCGTACTCCTGCGCGAGGAAGCCGCCCCAGGACTGGCCGAGCACGTGGTGGCGTTCGGCGATCCCGAGCGCCTCGACGAGGTTGTGCAGCTCGCGGACGAAGAGGTCGACCGTCCAGAAGTCGGCGCCGCGGTCCGGGTAGTGCGTGCTGCGGCCGTTGCCGAGCTGGTCGTAGTGGACGACGGCCCGTCCCTCGCCGAGGTCGGCGAGTGAGAGGAGGTAGTCGTGCGTCGCGCCGGGGCCGCCGTGCAGCGCGACGAGCGGCGCCGGCTCGTCGGCGTCACCCGGTCGCAGCTCGCCGGTCACGCGGTACCAGGTCTGCGCCTCCTCGCCGTCGAGCGGGAAGGCGACGGTGCCTTCGCGTACGTCCACCCGGCGGCGAGTCTACGTCTAGGCTCCGCGCCGTGAAGATCGGTGTCGTAGGCCTCGGCACGATGGGCGCGGGCATCGCGCAGCTCGCCGTCGAAGCGGGGCTCGAGACGGTGGGGCGCGAGGTGACCGACGAGCTGGGGGAGAGGGCGCGCGGACGGATCGAGCACTTCCTCTCACGCAAGGTCGAGAAGGGCCAGATCGACTCCTTCGACATCGGCCTCTTGAACTTGACGACCGATCTCTCCGACCTCGCCGACTGCGACGTCGTGATCGAGGCGATCGTCGAGGAGCTCGACCCGAAGAGGGAGCTGTTCGCCGAGCTCGAGCGGGTCTGCCGTCCCGACGCGGTCCTCGCGACGAACACGTCGGCACTCTCGGTGACGGAGATCGCCGGAGCGGTCGCGACACCGGAGCGCGTCGTCGGGATGCACTTCTTCAACCCCGCGCCGCTGATGCCGCTCGTCGAGATCGTCCGCGCCGAGCGGACATCCGAGGCGGCATTCGAGACCGCTTACGCGCTCGGTGAGCAGCTCGGCAAGCATCCGATCCGCTGCCACGACACGCCCGGGTTCGTCGTCAACCGGATCCTCATCCCGCTCCTGAACGACTGCATCCGCGTGCTCGACGAGGCGCGGGTGACGCCCGCCGACCTCGACGCAGGCATGAAGCACGGTGCGGGTTGGCCGATGGGTCCCTGCGAGCTCGTCGACCTCGTCGGGATCGACGTGCACGTACACGCGAGCGAGGCGCTCTGGGAGAAGCTGCGGGAGCCGCGGATGGCGCCGCCGCCGCGGATCGTCGCGATGGCGAACGCCGGCCTCCTCGGCCGCAAATCCGGCCGCGGCTTCTACGAGTACAGCGAGAAGAGCTAGGCCGCGAGCCGGACGTCGAGCCCGAGGCGCGGCTGGGTCTCGGTTACAGGCGCGGCCTGCTCGAGCAGCAGCTCGAGGTTGAGCGCCTGGAGGACCGCGGCTGACGCGCGCGAGAGCAGCTCGGCCGAGGCCTCCTCCGCGACGCCGCTGGCGTGCAGCGCTTCCGCGAGTGCCTCGACCCGCGCCGCGAGCCCGTCGGCGCGGCTCTGCAATCGGCTGCGTGCCATGGGAGGAGGTTCGCCGAGCCGCCGGACGTTCCTTCGAGCCGGAGTACCCTGGGGCGACCATGCGGCGGATCCTGCTCAGCTGCGCGAGTGCTGCGGTGCTCATGCTGCCGGCTGCGGCGGTCGCCGCTGCCCAAGGACACGCCGCGCCCGGCTTCCTCGTCGTCCGCAAGGCAGCGGGTGACGGCGGGGCCAACGGCCATCCGGTGGTTACCGTCGTCGTCGAGGGCTTCGTGCTCGGCCGCGTCACGCAGGAGGCGCGGGTCGACGTCTACCAGCTCCCCACGCCGGCGGGGGAGGGACAGCCGCAGGCGGCAGGCCCGGACGTGTCCCGCAGCGGGGTGCGCTGGCGCAGCTTCCCGGGCACCGAGTACAGCGGCAGCGGTTTTCGCTTCCGCGCGATGGGCGGTACGTATCGCGTGGTGGTGCGCGGCTCCGGCGTCTACCTCTTCGTCGGCGGCCACGGCAACGTCACGCTGCACGGCTCCTCGGTCTATCCCGGCGCCGATGGGGCGTACTCGATCGACGGCGGCGCCTTCCGCTCCTTGCCGAAGCGGCCGCTGAGGCAGAAGTTCGGCGGAAGCTGAGGCGCATGGCCGGGGACACGCAGACGATTCTCGTGGTCGAGGACGAACAGGCGATCGCGTCGTTCGTCGCCGCCTACCTCCGCAAAGACGGCTTCGAGGTGCGGATGACCGCGAGCGGCCGCGAGGCGTTGACTCTCGTCGCTTCGGAGGCGCCGTCGCTCGTCATTCTCGACCTGATGCTGCCCGACCTCGACGGGATCGAGGTCTGCAGGCGGATCCGCGAGACGAGCCCCCTGCCGGTGCTGATGCTGACGGCGCGCGACGACGACCTCGACAAGATCGCGGGCCTCGAGGTGGGGGCAGACGACTACCTCACGAAGCCGTTCAACCCGCGCGAGCTCGTGGCGCGGGTGCGGGCCATTCTCCGCCGCAGCGACGGGAGGGCTCGGCGGGACGGCGCCGTCCTCCGTCATGGCGACCTCGTACTCGACGCCGGCCGGCGCGAGTGCCGCGTCGGAGACGACGAGATCCGCCTGGCGCCGAAGGAGTTCGACCTCCTCTGGGAGCTCCTCGATCATCGCGGCCTCGTCCTCACGCGCGACCAGCTGCTCGAGCGCGTCTGGGGGTACACGTTTGCGGGCGACACGCGGACGGTCGACGTGCATGTCCGCCAGCTGAGGCGGAAGCTCGGCGAGGCGGCGCCGATTGTGACGGTGTGGGGGATCGGCTACAAGGCCGCCCCGGCGCGCGACGCCGACGGCTAGGCGCCGGCGATGCTCAGATCACTGCGCTTCCGGCTGCCGGCGCTGTTCCTGCTCGGCATCGTGCT
>DAIMGZ010000038.1:0-16548 GCA_036723535.1 Gaiellaceae bacterium | reverse complement strand
GGCCGGGCTCGCTCTCGACCCAGAGGCGGCCGCCGTGCAGCTCGACGAGCTTGCGCGAGAGAGGCAGACCGAGCCCGGTTCCTTCGCCCTGCCTGCCGTCAGTGGCCTGCTCGAACTCCGCGAAGATCATCTCGAGGTATTCGGGGGCGATGCCGGGGCCGGTGTCGGCGACGGCGATCTCGACTTGGCCGTCGTCGAGTCGCGCCGAGACGTCGACGCGTCCGTTCTGTGGGGTGAACTTGATGGCGTTCGAGAGGAGGTTGAAGACGATCTGGCGGACGCGCCGCTCGTCGGCGGTGATCGTGATCTCAGCCGATTCGGTATCGAGGGCGAGCTCGATGCCGCCGCGGTCAGCGCCCTCCGAGTGCATGGACAAAGCGCTCCGCAGCAGGCTGGGGATTGCGACCTCGGACAGCTCGAGGTCCATCCGGCCGGCTTCGATTTTGGCCAGGTCGAGGACGTCGTTGATCAACGAAAGCAGGTGCTTGCCGGCCCCGAGGACGTCGTTCACGTAGGCCAGCTGCCGCTCGTTCAGCTCGCCGAACATCTGCTCGTGCAACACCTCGGAGAAGCCGATGATCGCGTTCAGCGGCGTCCGCAGCTCGTGCGACATCGTCGCCAAGAAGTCGGATTTGTGGCGGCTCGCCGTCTGAAGCTCGCGGTAGAGGCGGCCGAGCTCGTCATTCATCCGGTTCACGTCGGCGGCGAGCGCTCCGATCTCGTCCCGGTTCGAGACCTCCACGTGGCCGCCGAAGTCCCCTCGTGCGATCATCGCGAGCCGCTGCTGCGTGCGGCGGAGCGGGGCGACGAACGACCACGAGAGGAGTAGACCGAGCGCGAGCGCGAGGCTGCCCGCGCCCACCCCGATCAGGAGATCGCGCGAGTCGCCGAAGGAGCGGTTGTTCTGAGCGACGAGCGCGCTCGCTCGCGCCTGCGTCGTCTGCGCTAGCGCGCTCAGGCTCGACTCGATCTCTTGGGCAGCGTTCTGTGCCTTTTTCACCTCTGCGAGCGAAGCGGTCGGTCCTGCGGGCGCCGCATTGCCGTCGTTCGAGCCCTGGGACAGATTGTCGAAAGCCTTGAGGCGGGTTCCGACGTCCCTTGCGAGCGCGCGATCGATGCTCGCCAGAGACAGACCCGCCGGAGGGGGTGTGCCGGCGATCGTGCACATCGCCGCGTCCACGCAGAGCTGGGACTCGTCGGAGGAGATCAAGGTTTGCAACGGATTGGAGCTCGGCGAATAGAGGAGGTAGTTCGTGGCGCTCTCGAGTTGCGTCGCGTCGCCCAAGAGGAGCTGCGTGTACACCGCCTGTTCCTGGAGCTCGCGTAGCTGCTTGCCGCGGGAGTTCGACTGGCCGAGAGCAGCGAGCCCTAGCGCGGCGACGAGGCCGAGCAGGACGGCGATGAGCGCGAAGCCAGCGAGGAGCTTGGCGCCGAGTGGGAGCGGGATGCGCCCGATCCCGCGCGCGAGCGGATTGTCGGTCGCCCAGGTCCAGCGCTTGGGCTCGGGAGCTGCGGCAGCGTCGTGCGCGATCGCCATTTGCGGATGATCCCGCGTTCGGCCGCTTGTGTCCACGGGCGAACTATGCGCCCGAGCAGACGGGGCCGCCGTGCGCGGCGAGCCACGCCTTCAGCGCGCGGATCCGTCCCGCCGCCTGCAGGAGCCGCGCCTGGAGGCGCGGCGAGCCGGCCGCGTTCGAGACGAGCGTCGCGTAGCCGCGCTCGCTCGCGCTCTCGGCGCCGAAGATCAGGAGATCGGAGCCGGCCAGCATTGCCCGGGTCGCGGTGTGCGGGATCGCATCGGGGGCGGGCGCGGTGAGCGAGTCGGTGACGGTGACGCCTTTGAATCCGAGCTGATGGCGCAGGAGTCCGTAGACGATCTTGCTCGAGAACGCGGCGGGCTCGTCCGACGGATCGAGCTCTGGGTAGATGGCGGTCGAGAGCATCACGAGCTTCACGCCGGCCTGGATAGCGCTGTGGAACGGGAGCAGACCCTGGCGAACCTTCCAGGCGGGGGACCCGATCACGATCCGCCCGTGGTCGGTGTTGCCGCTCGCGAGGCCGAGGCCGGGGAAGTGCTTCGCCGTGGCGGCGATCCCGTTCGTCTGCAGGCCACCGACGAACGCCCGGGCCATCCCGGCGTTCCACGAGCGGGAGTGCGAGAAGGCGCGCGAGCCGAGGAAGTTGCCCGCCGAGCTCGGCGTGTCGACGACCGGCGCGAAATCGATGTCGATCCCGACCGAATGGAGGGCCTGCGCCGCCCCCGCAGCCTGGGCGTGCGCGGTCGCCGGGCTCGACATGTCGGCGGGTGCTTCCGTCGGAGGGGACCAGGCAAGGCGTCTGACGATCCCGCCCTCCTGGTCGACGGCGATCAGGAGCGGCTCGCCGCGCGTGCACGCCGCGCGTTGCAGCTGTGCGGTGACCGTCGCTGCGGTGCTGCGCGTGAGCCAGCCGTTGCCGAGGAGGACGACTCCGCCCATCTTCCCGGCTCGGACGCGCGCGAGGAATCTTCGCGTCGGCGGTGCGACGAGCGTCCCCATCACGACCTCGGCTGTGTCCGCGGTTCCCGTCGCCGCGTGGGTGTTCATCGCCTGGCTCGAAGTCGTCGGGCCGGGTCTGACGCACGCCGTGACCACAGCGACCGCTGCCGCGAGGCCCAGCACGACCAGTGCCCTCCTCATCGCGGACAGGGTACCGCGGGGAGCCCGAGCCTATGCGGTCGCTCTACACTCATCACGTGGCCCAAGCGCCGGTCCTCCCAGCAGGGTTCGAGCTGCCGCTCGAAGCTCGCCTGCCGCGGATCGGCGCGGTCGACGCCGTCGCCCTGGAGGAGCGCGCAGCGTCGCTTGCGAAGCGCTCGATCAAGCGCGAGTCGAAGGTTTGGGCGCTCCTGCTCGCAATCCGCACGATCGACCTGACGACGCTCGAGGGCGC
Source organism: Gaiellaceae bacterium (assembly GCA_036723535.1). Taxonomy (GTDB): domain Bacteria; phylum Actinomycetota; class Thermoleophilia; order Gaiellales; family Gaiellaceae; genus Palsa-739. Next base: position 13,617 of record DAIMGZ010000038.1, on the reverse strand, counting down.
CGACACGCCGGGAAAGGCGGCGGCGGTCGCCTCGAAGGCGCGCCGGCCGGATCCCACCGATCCGTCCGTGCCTCCGGTCGCCGCGGTGTGCGTCTATCCGAATCTCGTGCCCGCGGTGCGGGAACGGCTGGCGGGCAGCGACGTGAAGGTGGCGGCGGTCGCCACCGGGTTCCCGTCCGGCCAGTACCCGACGGCGGTGAAGGTCGCCGACGTCCGGGCCACCGTCGAGCTGGGCGCGGACGAGATCGACATGGTGATCGATCGAGGTGCGTTCCTCTCCGGCCGCTACGCGAAGGTCTACGACGAGATCGTCCAGGTGAAGGAAGCCTGCGGCGACGCGCACCTGAAGGTGATCCTCGAGACGGGAGAGCTCGGCACGTACGACAACGTGCGCCGGGCGACGCTGCTCGCGATCGCCGCCGGGGCGGACTTCGTCAAGACCTCGACGGGCAAGATCTCGCCGGCCGCGACGCTGCCGGTCGCGCTCTGCATGCTCGAGGCGATCAGGGACGTGTACGGGGAGACGGGCCGGCGTATCGGCTTCAAGGCGGCCGGCGGGATCCGGCAGGCGAAGCAGGCGGTGCAGCACCTCGTGCTCGTGCACGAGACCCTCGGGCAGAACTGGCTGACGCCGGAGCTCTACCGGCTCGGCGCGTCGTCGCTGCTGAACGACATCCTGATGCAGCTGCGCAAGGAGCGCACCGGCGCCTACCAGAGCGGCGACTACTTCACCCTGGATTGAAAAGGCACGGTTTCGTGACGCAGACGGCACAGCCTCGAGACACTCTCGGGCCTACCCTTGCCCCCTCCCACAAGGGTGGGGGGTGGGTTTGGGGAAGGTGCGCCCCGCGCGCTGCGCCCGTCCGCACCGGACGTATTCGGAGCAGGCATGGCTGAGCTGGACAAGCCACGCAGCGAGGTCGACGTCCCCGCCGACTGGACGTACGCGAGCGCCCCCGAGTCGCGCGACGTCGTCCACATCGCTGACCGCTACGGGTACTTCGTCGGCGGCGAGTGGCTCGAGCCTGCGGAGACGTACGAGACGATCGCCCCGCGCGACGAAGAGCCGCTCGCCACCGTCGGCCAGGGCACACCGGAAGACGTTGGCCGCGCCGTCGCCGCCGCCCGCACCGCCTACGCCGACGGCTGGTCGTCGCTCCCCGGCTCCGAACGCGCGAAGTACCTCTTCCGCATCGCGCGCCTGCTCCAGGAGCGGTCGCGCGAGTTCGCAGTCCTCGAGTCGCTCAACGGCGGCAAGCCGATCAAGGAGTCCCGCGACGTCGACCTCCCGCTCGCCGCCGCACACTTCTTCTACTACGCCGGCTGGGCGGACAAGCTCGACTACGCGTTCCCGAACCGGCGCCCGCGGCCGATCGGCGTCGCCGGCCAGATCATCCCGTGGAACTTCCCGCTCCTCATGCTCGCGTGGAAGGTCGCGCCGGCGCTCGCGTGCGGCAACACCGTCGTCCTCAAGCCTGCGGAGACGACGCCGCTCACCGCGCTCCTCTTCTGCGACGTCCTCCGCCAGGCGGAGCTCCCCGCGGGCGTCGTGAACATCGTCACCGGCGACGGACGCACGGGCGCAGCACTCGTCGAGCACGAGGACGTCGACAAGATCGCCTTCACCGGCTCGACCGAGGTGGGGAAGGAGATCCGGCGGCGGCTCGCCGGCACCGGCAAGCACCTCACCCTCGAGCTCGGCGGCAAGGCCGCGAACATCGTCTTCGACGACGCCGCGCTCGACCAGGCGGTCGAGGGAGTCGTCAACGGCATCTACTTCAACCAGGGACACGTCTGCTGCGCCGGCTCGCGCCTCTTCGTGCAGGAGTCGATCTACGAGCAGCTCGTCGCGAAGCTCGAGCGCCGCCTCACGACGCTCCGCGTCGGCGACCCGCTCGACAAGAACACCGACGTCGGCGCGATCAACTCGGCCGCGCAGCTCGAGAAGATCCGCGAGCTCGTCGCGTCGGGCGTGGAGGAGGGCGCGGAGATCTACCAGCCGCCGTGCGTCCTGCCGGAGAAGGGCTACTGGTTCGTGCCGACCGTGTTCACGAACGTCGCGCAGAGCTACCGGATCGCGCAGGAGGAGATCTTCGGCCCGGTGCTTTCCGTCCTCACCTTCCGCACCCCGGAAGAGGCGCTGGAGAAGGCGAACAACACGCCGTACGGTCTGAGCGCCGGAGTCTGGACGGAGAAGGGGTCGCGCATCCTCTGGATGGCGCAGCGGTTGCGCGCCGGAGTCGTCTGGGCGAACACCTTCAACCGCTTCGACCCGAGCTCGCCGTTCGGCGGCTACAAGGAGTCCGGCTTCGGCCGCGAGGGCGGGCTGCACGGGCTCGAGCCGTACCTGGAGTTCGACGAATGAGCCGCCTGCCCGTCCGTAAGACGTACAAGCTCTACATCGGCGGCGCCTTCCCGCGCAGCGAGTCGGGACGCACGTACGAGGCGGAAGGGCAGAACGTCTCCCGCGCCTCGCGCAAGGACGTCCGCGACGCGGTCCGCGCCGCGCGCGGGGCGCAGCCGGGCTGGGCCGCGGCGACCGCGTACAACCGCGGCCAGGTCCTCTACCGGTTGGCGGAGATGGTGGAGGCGCGTGCCGACGAGTTCGCCGCGCTCTGCGGCGGCCGCGAAGAGGTGGAGCGCTCGATCGACCGCATCGTCTGGTACGCGGGCTGGGCCGACAAGCTGCCGCAGGTGCTCGGAGGCTCGAATCCCGTCGCCGGCCCGTACTTCAACTTCACCGTGCCTGAGCCGACCGGCGTCGTCGCCGTGCTTGCACCCGACGAGCCGCCGCTGCTGGGGCTCGTCACGCGCCTCCTGCCGCCGCTCGTCGGCGGGAACGCCGTCGTCGCCGTCGCCTCGGAGACCCGGCCGCTCGCGGCGATCGAGCTGGCCGAGGCAATCGCCACGAGCGACGTCCCCGGCGGTGTGGTCAACCTCCTCACCGGCCAGCACGGGGAGCTCGCGCCGGTGCTTGCATCGCACATGGACGTGAACGCGATCGACCTCTGCGGCGCCGACGGCGATGTCCCGGAGCTCGAGCGCCTCGCCGCCGACAACGTGAAGCGGGTCGTGCGAGGCCGCGCCGACGCGCAGAGCCCGTGGGAAATCTCCGCGTTCCTCGAGCTGAAGACGGTCTGGCACCCGATGGGCCTCTGAGTTGCGAGAATCGCCGCTCGTGACCGGGACACGCCGCTTCAGCCACGCAATCGCCGAGGGCGACGGGATCTCCGTGGTCGCAGCCGTCGAGGACGCGGAAGCAGCCCGAGCCGCCGAGGCGCAGCGGGCCGAGGCGCTCGTCGTCGCCGGCGATCCGGCCTCCGTGCGGGGAGCCACGGCGCTGCCGATCCTCTGGCGAGCCGACGCGGCACTCGAGCGGGCGGCCGAGGTGGCCGACGCCGTCACCATCGTGCTCGGCGACGACGAGGACGCGACCGCCGGGTTCCAGCGGAGGCACGAGGAGGCGCTTTCGCTAGGACTGGACTGCGCCGCGGAGGTGCGCAACGAGGAGGAGCTCGAACGTGCGCTCGAGCTCGTCGATCCGGAGATCTTCCTGCTCGCACCGCCGCCCGGAGACGCCGAGACGCGCCTCGAGGCCGTGCTCGACCTGCTCGCGGCCGTGCCCGCGGGGAAGCTCGCAGTCGCCGACCTCACCGTGACGACGGAGCACGAGGTGCACGAGCTCGAGCGGGCGGGAGTGGACGCTGTCATCGTCCACGCGGCCGACGTATCGCCCCTCGTCGGCGACGCGCCGCCGGAAGTGTGACCGGCGGCGCGACCGCGATCCCGTCGCCGGAGATCGCAGTGATCCTCGCAGTCAGGCTGCCGTGACTGGAGGAAAAGCGCGGGCGGGCGCATACTCGTGCTCGTGCCTGTCCTCGACCTGACGCACCATCTCGCAAACGGGATGCCGCTCTTTCCAGGCCTGCCGACGCCGTCGTTCGACGACGTGGCCGTCGTCGAGCGGGACGGCTACGCGATGTCGGAGTACCACCTGCTCAACCACATCGGAACGCACGTCGACGCGCCCGCGCACCAGGCCCTCGGCGGCGCGACGCTCGACGAGATCCCACTCGAGTCGCTCGTGACCGAGGCAGTGACGATCGACCTCTCCGGGCGCGAGCCGGGCCTGATCGGCAGGAGCGAGCTGGAGCCGCTCCTCGGCGACCTCGGCGAGGGCGACTGGCTCTTCCTCTGCTCCGACAACGGCCGCAACTGGGGAAGCGACGCGTACTGGACGGGCTGGTCGTATCCGGATGCCGAGGCGTCCAAAGCGCTCATCGAGCGCGGCATCGTCGGGATCGGCTTCGACGGCCCCTCGGCCGATCCGGTGGACACCGAGACCTTCGATCTGCACAAGGTCTGGCTCGGCGCGGGTCGAATGATCCTCGAGAACCTCACCAACCTCGACCTTCTGCCGGCGCGGACGCAGGTCGTCGTCGCGCCGCTGAAGGTGCGCGCGGCCAACGGGGCGCCCGCGCGCGTGCTCGCCTTCGTCCCCGACTAGCAGGGAGGGAAGATGCTCGAATCGCTCAGCCGCGTCGGATCCCTCAGCCGCGGCATCCTCGGCCTGCGGGAGACGTTCGGCCTCTCGCTCGCCCTGCTCGCGCTCGTGATGGCCAGCTCGCTCGCGACGAGCAGCGCCGCCGGCTTCGCAGGCCCGACCGTTCCGCTCGTCTATCTCACCGCCGGCGTCGGCTCGCTCTGCCTCGCATCCGTGATCATCCGCTTCACGCGCCGGATGGCGAGTGCGGGCGGCCTGTACACGTACACGTCGCGGGGCCTCGACAGCAACACCGGCTTCATCGGCGGCTGGCTCTACGCCTGGGGCTTCGCCGCCGGCATCTCGTTCGTGCTCATCATCTCGTCGTTCTTCCTGTCGACGGTCCTGACGGTTCACACGTCGATCGACCTGAGCTGGTTCCAGTGCTTCTGGATCCTCGTCGCGCTGCTGACCGTCTTCGCGCTGCTCGACATCCGGCTCTCGACGCGGACGCAGCTCGTCTTCGCCGGGCTCGGCGTGCTCCTGCTCGTGATCCTCGCCTGCGTCATCCTCGGCAAGGGCGGCGACTCGGGCGTCACGCTCCAGCCGTTCAACTTCCATCACGCGCACAGTGCGCACGACTTCTTCTACGCGATGGTCTTCGCGTTCACCGGGTTCATCGGCTTCGAAGCGGCGGCTGCGCTCGGCGAGGAGTCCGCAGAGCCGCTGAAGATGATCCCGAAGGCGATCCTCACGGCCGTGCTCGTCGCGCTCGTCTTCTACGTCTTCCTCACGTGGGCGATGTCGCTCGGCTTCGGCGTCCAGAACGCGAGTGCGTGGGCGACGAATCCTGGGGCCCTCGATTTCCTCGCGACGAAGTACGTCAGCAGCTGGTTCGCGACGCTCGTCGACATCGCGGTCGTCGTGGACGCCTTCGTCGCGGCGCTGGCCGGCACCGCGCTCGTCTCGCGCACCGCGTTCGCGATGGGCCGCGAGGGAGGGCTGCCGAAGGCGTTCGCGTGGACGCATCCGCGCTTCAAGACGCCGTGGGTCTCGATCCTCGCGTCGCTCGCTCTGACCGTGATCCTCGTCAGCTGGCTCGCGCGCGGAACGTGGAACGATCCGTTCACGTACTTCGCCTTCATGGCGACGACGGCGACGTTCGGGATCCTCGGCACGTACATCCTCGTCTCCCTCGCCGGGATGACGTACTTCTGGCGGACGCGCGCAGCGTCGGCGGTGTCCTACAACGTCCTCCTCGACGTCGTCCTCCCGCTCGCGGCGATCGTCGTCTGCGCGCTCACGATCTACTGGTCGATCTTCCCGCGTCCGCCCGCGCCCATCAGCTACTCGATCTGGGTTGCGCTCGGCTGGTTCGGGCTCGGCGTCGCGTACCTGCTCTGGCTGCGCTTGCGCTCGCCCGACAAGGTGGCGCAGTTCGGCTCGGTGCTGGCGGAGGGAGGTGATGCGGCTTCGCCGCCGAGCGGCGAGGCCGTGCCGGCCTAGCCGAAGAACGCCCGCGCGACCTCGTGCCACTCGCGCGGCACGACCTTCAGCTCTGCGGTTGCCTCTGCGAGCGGGACGGCGACGACGTCGTCCCCTCGCAAGGCCGCCATCTGCCCGAACTCGCCGGCGAGCGCGAGGTCGGCGGCCTTCAGCCCGAACCGCGTAGCTAGGACGCGGTCGCGGGCGGTCGGCGTCCCGCCGCGCTGCACGTGGCCGAGCACCGTGACGCGCGTCTCGAAGCCGGTGCGCTGCTCGATCTCCCGCCCGAGTGCGTCCCCGACGCCGCGCTTCGAGAGGATCACGTGCCCGAACTGATCCTGCTCGCCGGCGTCCGCGAGCCCGGGCAGCTCGCAGCCCTCGCTCACCACGACGATGGAGAAATTCTTGCCGTGCGCGTGGCGCTTGCGGATCGCCTCCGCGACCTCCTCGAAGTCGACAGGGATCTCCGGGACGAGGATCACGTCGGCGCCGCCGGCGATGCCGCTCATCACCGCGATCCAGCCGGTGTGACGGCCCATCACCTCCACGACCATGACGCGGTTGTGCGACTCGGCCGTCGTGTGCAGCCGGTCGATCGCCTCGGTCGCGATCGAGACTGCAGTGTCGAAGCCGAACGTGTAGTCGGTCCCTGAGAGGTCGTTGTCGATCGTCTTCGGGACGCCGACGACCGGAAGCTCGTGCTCCGCGAACAGACGCGCTGCCACGCCGAGCGTGTCCTCGCCGCCGATCGCGACGAGCGCGTCGAGCTCGCGGTCACGGAAGTTCTGCAGCACGTGCTCGACCCCGCCGTCGATCTTGAACGGGTTCGTGCGGCTCGTCCCGATGATCGTCCCGCCGCGCGGCAGGATCCCGGAGACCTGCGAGGGGCCGAGGTCCTCGAAGATCGGCTCGACGAGGCCCCGCCAGCCCTCGCGGACGGCGACCACGTCCCAGCCCGCCGCATCCGCGCGCCGGACGACCGCGCGGATGACCGCGTTGAGCCCGGGGCAGTCGCCGCCGCCGGTGAGGATCCCGACGCTCTTCGCCATCCCGCACGAGCGTAGATGCTCCGCGATGCCGAAGGTGGGAGTCGAACCCACACGGCCCGAGGGCCACCGGATTTTGAGTCCGGCGCGTCTGCCAGTTCCGCCACTTCGGCTAGCCGCACCATGGTACGCGCCTCCGGCCTGGGGCAATTGCCCGCGCTTCGCGCAACTGATCTTGTTGCGCAACAATAAGTGTTGCGCTAACCTGGAGTCATGCCTGTTGCGATCGCGACGAAGGTGGATGCGCTCCGCATCGACGTCGGCTCGTCCGCGCGCCTCGCGGACATGCTCGGCGTCAGCCGCGCGCAGGTGACGCGGTGGCTGCGCGGTTCCGGGATCGACCCGCTCAACGCCGAGAAGGTCGACCTGCTCGAGCTCGTCTGGTCGAACTTGCTGCGCCTGTACGAGCGTGACGCGGCGCTTGCCTGGCTCTTCGGCCTCAATCCCGTCCTCGGGGATCGCCGACCGATCGACCTCATCCGGGAGGGACGCACCGAGGAGCTGATGCGGGCCATCCGCGCCGAGCGCTCCGACTCCTTCGCGTGATCCTCTACCGCTGCCTGGCGTGGAACGGACGCGCCGCGCCGGATGCTCCGGACGGCGCACTCTGGTTTCCGCGCGCCTACCAGGGAGAGGGCCGGCACGACAACCCGGACGTGTACAGCTGTCTGTACCTCTCGGAGGCGCCGCTTTCGTGTGTCGTCGAGCAGCTCGCACGCTTCCGCGGCCAGCGGTTCGTGCCCGCGTTGCTCCGCCGCCGCGGATTGCCGCTCGCACTCGCGGCGCTCGAGCTTCCGGACGACGCGGAGCTCGTTGACCTCGACCAGCCGGCGGTTCTCCGCCGGGAACGGCTGAGACCGTCGCTCGTCGCGACTCGGCACCGAGACGTCACTCGGCCGCAGGCGCGCGCCCTGCACGAGCGCCACCGCGACGCCGCCGGGCTGCGCTGGTGGTCGACGTTCGAGTCCCTCTGGGCGAACGTGACGCTCTTCGACCGCGCCGCCTCCGCGCTGCGGCTCGCCTCGGTCCGGGCGCTCGAGCTCGCCGACGAGGAGATCCTCTCGGCGGCAGACGTTCTCGGCCTACGAGTCGAGTGATCCGACCCGGATCGGGAAGTAGGGCGGCGCGAGGAGGAAGCCGATGCTCGCGTCGGGGCCCCGGTGGCCGCGGGCCATCTCGAGCGCCGCGCCGATTCCGCCGATCGGAACGAACCCGAGCTGCCGGACCGCGGTCGCGTCCCGCGCGCCCGCGACGTAGACGGCGCCGAGCCGCTCGAGCGCGGGCCGGCAACCCTCCCAGTCGCGGAAGGGCAGGAGCGGATGCACCGTACGGCCGGCGCGGTACTCCTCGATCGCGCGCGCGTCGGCGCCCACCGCCTCCTCGGCGGTGGCGAGCAGGTCACGATCGCGGGCGATCGAATCGGAGCGGAAGAAGACGAGGTACGGCTGCTGCGTCGGCCGGGCGAAGGCGCGCAGGAAGTGGTGGACGAGGATGACGATGCCGCCGTCCGCGACGGGAAAGGCATCCCGCCAGAGCCCGAGCGCGTGCGCGAGGCCGAGGTGGGCCGCGAGCAGGGGATTCGGCGGCTCCCGCGGCAGGAACGGCGTCGTCCCGGGAATCCCGATCACGAGCGCGTCGAGCGGCTCGGCGAGCGACGCTCGCCGCAGCTCGATCGCCCGAAGGAGCGCCTCGGCATGCGCGACCGACGGCGGCCCCGCGAGCACCGCGGCCACCGTCCGCATCGCCGGCAGCGAGCGGAGGATCCGTCGCCGCAGCAGCCCCGGCGCCGCCGCGAACGCGTAGCGCAGCGGCGACCGTGCGAGCCGCTCGGCCGCCTCGGGCTCGTAGGGATAGCCGCCGAGGAGCCCGGCGAGCTGCGGGTGGTTGAGGACGAGCGAGATGCCGAAGAGCGGTACGCGCGCCGCCAGCGTCCGCTCGAGGGCCGTCGCCACGCGCCAACCCTCCGAGCCGCCCGTCTCGAGCAGCGATTCCGCGGTGGCGCGCCGCTGCGTGTCGGCGTCGGCGGCGGCGAGCAGCGTTGCAGGGCCGCCGTGCAGGACCGTCTCTGCCGCGCTTACGACGACGACGAGGTCGGTCTCGACGAGCTCGGGGGCGATACGCACCCGTGGTGCGCCGGCAGGGATTGCGGCAAGCGCCTCGCCGGCGGCGTCGTGCACGGCAACCGTGCCGTGGAAGCGGCGCCGGAACTCCGGCGTCACGAGCGCCGCGATCTCGGCCCGGCTCGCGCGGCGGGCGAGGCCGCAGGCGACAAGCAGCGTCTGGCTCGCGGTAGGGACGCCGAGCTCTTCGAGCGTCTCGCTCACCGCCGCGATCGCCTGCCGGCGCGGGTCGCTCTGGACGCTCCCGAGAGGCAGCGCGGGCGGCTCGACCACGATAGTGGCCCGCGCCGCACCTCGCGCGAGAGCTTCGAGCGGCTCGCCGTCGAGCGGAAAGCGCAGCGCTTCCCGCGTCGCCGCCTCGACGTCAGTCGCGCGGCCGGGCGGCGGAGGTCGCAGGATGCGCGCGTCGGCTGGTGCCGACGCTACGACGAGGCGCGAGCCGGAGAGGATCGGAACGCGCGGCATCGGAGGATTCAACCAGCGCGGCCCGCGGCGATGTACGCATTGCCACAGCGGCACCGGAGGTAGAGGATGCGCACATGGCGGACGAGGAGCGCTCCCGGCGCGAGGCTGGGATCCTGCCGGCTGTGATCGGCGCGGGAATCGCGCTTGCGATCGCCGCCGGCACCGTCGCGTACGCGGCCGGCCATTACGGCGAGCGGACGAAGACGGTCACGACGCAGGCGGCGGTGCCGTTGACGCCGACGACGTATCCGAAGGTGACACCCGCGGTGGCCGCCGGCGCGCACACGTTCGTCCAGTTCGGGTGCGTCCAGTGCCACGGCATGCAAGGCCGCGGCGGCGTCGATCCCGCCGTCCCCGCGCTGAAGACGGTCGGCAGCGCCCTCACCGTGGCCCAGCTCACGCACATCATCGACCACGGCCTCGGCGAGTCGGCGAACCCGAAGCAGCCGTACATGCCGGTCTGGGGCGAGGTCATCTCGAAGACGCAGGTCTCGAACCTCGTCGCCTACCTCCGCGCCGGCTTGCCGGCGGTCGCCGACGCCCAGCCTGTGTCAGTACCCCAGGGACAGGGCGCGGCCGTCGCGGGCGCGGCGCTCTACGTCCGGTACGGCTGCGTCAACTGCCACGGCCCGAACGGGCTCGGCGGCGTGCCGAACCCGCTCTCTGCGGACAAGGCGATCCCGCCGCTCTCCGGACAGGGCTTCCGCCACGACTTCCCTACGGACAAGGCGATCGCGGACGTGATCCGCAGCGGCAGCGTGATCGGGCGGGCGCCGATCGTGAGCATGCCGCACTGGGGCGGGATCCTCACGAACACGCAGATCAGTCAGCTGACCGCGTACCTGAAGACCCTGAAGTAAGCGCTCAGGGAATCGAGCGGTAGAGCCGGAGGAACACCGGACGGAACCCACGCTTCGGCCAGAAGCGGGACGCCCAGAGATTCGTCATCCGCCAGTCGGTCGTCATCGTCGGGTACCCGTGTTCGTGTGCCCAGCGGATGACGTGAGCCGTGAGCGCCAGGCCGACACCCGTTCCCCGAGCCTCCGGATCCGTCGACGCCTGGGCGAGGTCGATGCTGTTCTCGGGCACCCGCAGATCCGGCGGACGCCGGTAGAGGAGGAACTGCCCGACGACTCGCCCGTCGCGCTCGGCGACGAAGAGCTCGTACTCCTCGGTGTCGTCCTCGAGCCACTCCGCGAGCACCTCCTCGGGTGTCTGTAGGAGCGGGTCAGAGAAGCTCGGCGCCGGCTGCATCGCGCGTGACATCTCGAGCTCGAGCCGCGCGGCCTCCGGAAAGTCGTCGCGGGTGCCCTGGCGGATCTGAACGTCGGCGTCGACAGGTTCCTCGGGACCGGTCGCGCGCAGGGCAAGGACCGCCGAGGCGCCGAAGCAGAGCCGAAACCACGCGTCCACGAGGTCGCTGTCGTACGACGGGACGAAGACCGCGTGCTGCGTGTGGCCCTCATCCACCCAGCGCTGGGACGCCGCCGCGTACAGGTCGCGGATCGTCTCGCGATCGCCCTCGATCGCCTGGCCGGCGATACCGACCCGCAGCCAACTTCCGCCGCGGTACGCCGCCGGGGCTCCAATCACGTAGCCACGGGCCGAGAAAACTCCGAGGGCGCCCTCAGCGCGCCACTCGGCTTCGATCGCGCCGCGCGGATCCGCGAGCTCCGGCAGAAGCGGCTCTGCCTCTCGATGAGGCGCATGCCGCGCCGCGAGCAACTCGGCGGCCGCGTCGAGGTGCTCGTCTGCGAAGGGGACGATCTCCATGGGGCCGTACACTCGCAGAGATGTCGCCGAAGACGCTCACGGGGGCCGAGCTCGACCTGAACGACGCCCCGGCGCGCGACGCAGAGCTCTTCCTCGTCGACGGCAACAACCTCGCCTACCGCGCCTTTTTCGCGCTGCCCGAGGAGCTCGCGACGACCGAGGGCTTCCCGACGAACGCGCTGCTCGGCTTCGCGAACATGCTCTTCAAGCTCCTCTCCGACTACCGGCCGAAGGGGGTCGCGGTTGCGTGGGACACGCGGCCGGTGCACCGGCACGCCCAGGCCGAGGCGGTCGAGGTGGTGTACAAGGAAGGACGCCGGCCGATGCCGGACCTCCTCGCCGAGCAGTTCCCGCACTTCCGGCCGATCGTCGAGGCGTTCGGCTACCGGAACCTCGAGTTCGAGGGCTGGGAGGCGGACGACGTGATCGCGACGCTTGCGACGCGCGCCGACGAGGCCGGGATCAGGACCTGCGTCGTCTCGACCGACCGCGACGCGTTCCAGCTGGTCTCGGAGAACGTCATCCTGATGATGACGCCGCGCGGCGTGAGCGACGTCAACGTCTACACGCCGGAGCGAGTGGAGGCGCGCTACGGGATCCGGCCCGACCAGATCCCGGACTTCATCGGGCTCAAAGGGGACACGTCCGACAACATCCCCGGCGTCCCGGGAATCGGCGACAAGACGGCGGGCCAGCTCGTTGCCCAGTACGGGTCGCTCGAGGACGTGTTGGAGCACGTCGACGAGCTGTCGCCGGCGCGGCGGAAGAACCTGACGGAGTTCGCGGAGCAGGCGCGGGCGGCGAAGGAGCTCGCGACGATGCGGCGCGACCTCGACGTCGACTGCGACCCCGCCGAGCTCGTCCTCGCGCCGCCCGACCGCGCTCAGCTGCGCGAGACCTTCCGGCAGTTCGAGTTCCGTGCCCTGCTCGGGCGCGTCGAGGAGCTGGACGAGGCGGTGCCGGCGCGCGAGCGGATCTCGGCCGGAACGGCAGTGCGTTGGCAGCAGGGTGACGTACCGCGACTCGACTCGATCGCCGGGATTGCGGCCGACGAGGGCCGGATCGCGGTCGCGCTCGGCGACGAGGTCGTCGTGTCGCCGCGGCCGGAGCGCCTCGAGGGGACGTTCGTCGCGCACGACGCGAAGGCGATCGGCGTCGAGGCGGCCGACGACACGATGATCCTCGCCTACCTGATCGAGCCGGCCCGGAGCGAGTACCTCCTCGACGATCTCGCGGCGGAGTACGCGGTCGAGGCGAAGCCTGAACCGGAGGCGGAGGAGGAGACGGCGCAGCTCGTCCGGCACGCAGCCGTCACGCTCCGCCTGCGCGAGCCGCTCCTCGACCGGGTGCGCGAGCGCGGGGCCGAGCCGCTCTACCGCGATGTCGAGATGCCGCTCGTCGGAGTCCTGCGCGCGATGGAGGAGGCCGGCGTTCGCATCGACACGTACCGGATGGGGGAGATCACGGCGCGCCTCGCCGATCGTGTCGAGGAGCTCGAATCGGGCGCGTACGAGCTCGCGGGGGAGGAGTTCGTGCTCGGCTCGCCGCAGCAGCTCGGCCGCATCTTGTTCGAGAAACTCGAGCTCACGCCCGGGCGCAAGGGCAAGACCGGCTACTCGACCGACACGAAGGTGCTGCGCTCGATCCGCGAAGAGCACGAGATCGTGGCGGTCGTCGAGGAGTGGCGCGAGCTCTCGAAGCTCCTCAACACGTACCTCGTGCCGCTTCCGTCGCTGCTCGGCCCGGACGCCCGCCTGCATACGACCTTCAACCAGACGGTCGCCGCGACAGGCCGCCTGTCGACGACGAACCCGAACCTCCAGTCGATCCCGATCCGCACCGAGCTCGGTCGCGAGATCCGGTCGGCCTTCGTCGCCGAGCAAGGCGCACGGCTCATCTCCGCCGACTACTCGCAGATCGAGCTGCGCATCCTCGCCCACGTCTCGGGCGAGCCGAAGCTGCGCGAGGCGTTCGAGCGCGGGGAGGACATCCACACCGCGACGGCCGCCGAGGTGCTCGGCGTCGACCCCGCGAAGCTGACGGCGGCGCAGCGCTCGATCGCGAAGATGATCAACTTCGGGATCGTCTACGGGATCTCGTCGTACGGGCTGTCCGAGAACCTCGAGATCCCGCGCGAGCAAGCGCAGGAGTACATCGACGCGTACCTCGCCCGCTTCCCTCTCGTGCAGGACTTCATCTCCCGCACGATCGAGCAGGCCGAGCGCGACGGCTACGTGACGAGCCT